>JAIRSJ010000057.1 GCA_031255525.1 Campylobacteraceae bacterium | reverse complement strand
GATATTTCTGCAATCCTGAAAAGAAAAATACTCTCAAGTCCGTCAAACCTGCTCTTTTTTAAATACCCTCCGCACAAGATAGTAGAGCTTGCAAAACAGGCACAAAATGTAAAAGATTTCTCATTTGATATAGAAAATGATAACCATCTTTGCATACACGTGCTAAAAAATATTGACTTTAACGTGGGCTTTTTACTTGGAAAGCTTGTTGTGTTTGATTTGGTGCAGATGGATATATTTAAACTCTTTGACAATATAAAATTTTTCAAAATAGAATTTAGCAAAAAAGCTGAAAACAGTGAGCTTTTACGTATACAATCGCTGATAAAAGAGTCGTTTTCGGAGGGCAAAAAAGCGCAGATAAAAAAACCGATAATACTCAAAGGTGAAATAAATCTTGACTGTAACCACTCAAAAAGTCTGGCAAAAATCACACTAAACGCCAAAGATCAATCGGGACTTATGGCTTATATCATCTCATTGTTTGATGAATACAAAATAGATATAGCAAGCGCCAAGATACAGACAATAAAACACCGTGCCAGAAATCTGTTTTTAATAGAAAAAGATGATAAAGTATGCGATAATGCAAAAAAAGTTATAGAATTGCTGTATTAAATAGAAAAATTCAGGAAAAATCTCATGTGCGGAATAGTCGGATATATTGGAAAAAAAGAGAAAAAAGAGCTGCTCTTAGACGGGCTCAAAGAGCTTGAATACAGAGGTTACGACTCGGCCGGAATAGCTGTTATGAAAGATGGTAAGATAGAAGCTTTCAAAGCTATAGGAAAACTCTCAAATTTAAAAGAAAAAACAAAAAATTTTACTTCGCAAGGCGAAGGAGTCGCTATAGGTCATACAAGGTGGGCGACACATGGAAAACCCACCGAGATAAACGCTCATCCGCATTTTGGAAAACATTCGTACATAGTACATAACGGTATTATTGAAAATTACCGCGAGATAAAAGATATGCTGATAAGCAAAGGTATTACATTTTTGAGTCAAACCGATACTGAAGTTGCGGTCTATCTTTTTGAGTACAATATGAAAAATTCAAAAAATGTATTTGAAGCTTTTGAAAAGACGGTACTTTCGCTGAAGGGAGCTTTCGCTATTTTGCTGATAACCGACATAGAGCCAAATTGTATATTTTTTGCAAAAGATACGGCTCCTCTCATCATTGGGAAAAATAATGACGAGATATTTTTCGGCTCTTCGGACGCTCCTTTAATAGGACACGCAAAAGAGGTCTGTTATCTTGAAGATGGACAATACGGTGTTTTAAATAAAAACGAGATATCGCTATATCAAAATACAAAAAAACTTTCGCCTGTTTTTAAAGATTTACCGCAAGATAAATCTTCCGCTCAAAAAGAGGGATTTAGATTTTTCATGGAAAAAGAGATATATGAACAATCTCGCGTACTTGGCGAAACATTAATGGGACGCATTAAAGATGAAGAGATAGTGCTGGAAGAGATTGATGAAAACTTGCTTGATGGGATAGACGCTATCAAAATTTGCGCATGCGGCACAAGCTATCACGCAGGACTTACGGCAGGCTATCTTTTTGAAAGGTTTGCAAAAATACAAACGGACGTCGCCATAGCGAGTGAATTTCGTTATAAAGAACCGCTTTTGACAACAAAAACGCTTTTCATAGTAATAAGCCAAAGCGGAGAGACTGCCGATACGTTAGAGGCTCTGAAAATCGCTAAAAATGCCGGACTTAAAACGCTTGCCGTGTGTAATGTCGATAATTCGTCTATAGTAAGACTTGCCGATACTACCATATTGACACGTGCAGGTATTGAAAAAGGAGTCGCCAGCACAAAAGCATTTGCAACCCAAGTCGCCACGCTCTGGCTTTTATCTATATTTATGGCGCAAAAACGAAAAACTGCAAGCAAAGAGAAACTAAAACTTGAGATAGACACTCTTTTGAGGATTCCATCTTCCTTGCATGTAGACAATACCGCCCACGAAAAGATAAAAAGATTGTCCAAACGCTACTTACATGGTCACGGATTTTTCTTTATAGGGCGGGATATTTTCTATCCTTTGGCTCTCGAGGGTGCATTGAAACTAAAAGAGATAAGTTATCTTCACGCCGAAGGATATCCTGCAGGCGAGATGAAACATGGTCCTATAGCTCTTGTGGACAGCAAACTGTTTACAGTCGCTCTGCTGCCGAAAACCATACTTTACGATAAAACAAAAAGCAACATTGAAGAGCTTAGCGCGCGAGATGCGACTATACTCGTCATAAGTCCCGAACAGTTTGAACTTGCCGATGATTTTATAAAGACTAAAAATTCATCGCATATGATGAATGAGTTTTTTGAAATGATGATAATTTTGCAGCTTTTGGCACTTGAGATAGCAGTAAGACTTGGCAATGACGTTGATATGCCGCGAAATCTCGCAAAAAGCGTAACGGTAGAATAAATTTTCAGACAAACAACAGTATATTTTATCAAAACACAAATATTCAAAAACAGTGTTGATATATAAAATTATTGTCAATAACATAATTTGATAGAAGCAAGAATTTTTTACTTTGATACCTTTTTATCATTTTTCACTTTCGTTTCTTGAGTTAATCATAACAGATGTTGCAAAATCAAAAACGGAGGTTTTTCGGACTGCCGCGATTTGCTCGCAATAACAAAAACTCTTGTATACAACAATTTAAATAAAAAACGAAACCTTATTGTCGGCGCTTCGCAGACAAAAATACAAATGTGAGGAACAAGATGTTATCTCTTATCATATATGAACATAAAAAACTTCAAATCTTACATACAAGAGCTGCGTGTCGTTTGTGAGTTTTTATCCTCTCATCAAGTATATTTTTAGACTCTGCGGCTAAATCCTTTTAAATTTAACCTTTTTGAGATTATCCGTCTATTTAAAGTTATTGATTTTTTTATGCAATCCGGACAAGCTATATATTTGGCAAAAAACAGAGAAGTTATCTAAAACAGACTGCCAAAAAACAAATTTCCGGACTTCCAAAGTTATCACTCAATATAAAAATTTATCCGCAACGGTATTTTAACTCCTCGCCGTTGCGAAGAGTTAAAATATGGCAAAAACAAATACGCGCTTCAAAAGTAAAATAAACGATTGCCTGCATGCAAGATAGAACGCTTAATATACGTCATGCCAAACTCTCGAACTATGTCCTTGCGGCCGCATTTATTTTAACCATTATGCAACTCTAAATAACATTTATATCCACGCTCTCGCCATTTAGTATTTTATTCATATTTCTCATCGAGCAAAATTCGCCGCACATACTGCATGTATCTTCACTTTTGGGCATAGATTCTGCTCTATAACGTTTCGCTTTTTGAGGATCAATAGCAAGAGAGAACATACGCTCCCAATCAACTTTTTGACGTGCCTTGCTCATATCATTGTCCCAATTTGCAGCATTTGGAATTTTTTTGGCAATATCAGCTGCATGCGCTGCTATTTTTGAAGCCATAATACCCTCTTTCATATCATCATAAGTCGGGAGCCTCAAATGTTCAGCCGGCGTTACATAGCACAAAAAAGCCGCTCCGTGCCATGCGGCTATAGCCCCGCCTATAGCAGATGTTACATGATCATATCCAGGTGCTACATCTGTCACCAAAGGTCCCAAAACATAAAATGGAGCACCATGACAAAGAGTTTTTTGTATTTTCATATTTGCTTCTATCTGGTCTATACTCATATGCCCCGGACCTTCTACTATAACTTGCACATCTTTTTCCCATGCTCTTTTTGTAAGCTCTCCTAATGTTATCAACTCTTCTATCTGACAAGCGTCGCTTGCATCATGTGTGGAACCTGGACGGCAAGCATCTCCAAGGCTTATAGTTACATCAAATTCACGGCAAATTTCCAACAATTCGTCAAAATATTCGTAAAACGGATTTTCATTGCCGGTCATCTCCATCCAAGCAAACATTAAAGAGCCGCCGCGCGAAACTATATTTGTTATTCTGTTTTTTTCTTTTTTTAATTTTTGAGCTATTTGTCTATTTAATCCGGCATGAATGGTAACAAAATCTATTCCATCCATCGCGTGCATTTTGACAACATCAAGCCAATCTTTCGCATTTATCTCCTTAAGCGGCTTTTTGTGAAACACAAGAGCGTCATATATCGGAACAGAACCTATCATCGCAGTTGACATTTGCGTCAATTTTGTGCGAAAAGCCCTTGTATCGCCCGATGTGCTTAGATCCATGATAGCGTCTGCGCCAAGCTCTATAGCGCCTATCGCCTTTTCAAGCTCCTCGTTTTGACTACTACTGTCTTTTGATATGCCAAGATTAACATTTATCTTTGTTTTCAGCATTCCGCCGATTGCTTTGGGTTCTAAACTTTTATGATTTTTATTTGCAGGTATGACGGTAACGCCTTCAGCCAACATGCATCTTAATGATTCGGCTTCTATCCCTTCGTGCGCAGCAGCCTTTCTCATCTCCTCGGTTATGATACCTCTCTTTGCCGATTGCATTTGTGTATAACAGTGCATTTTTATCCTTTTAAAAAATTAAAAACAGGACAAATGCGTTTAAGGAATGTATGAAAATATTGATAAATCCCTACGACAGCATTACCTGTACAGGTTCAAAGGGTATAATCTCAGCCTATAATTATTATAAGCACCCCAAAAGCGGCATTATACATGCAGCCCGATTTATTTTAGATAAAATAAAAATAGTTATTTTATACTAAAGCTTGACTGATATCCTCTTTTATATCTTCTATATTCTCTATACCAACGGATAACCTCATCATATTTGGTTTTATATTAAGCTCCATCTTCTCTTCATGAGAGTTAAACGGATATATAACATGATAAGGAGAAACGATAAGAGTTTTATTATCGTGCAGATTTGTAGCGCGACGAATAATTTTGAGATTGTCCATAAATTTATACGCCGCTTCTTGCGACTCAACTTCAAAAGTCAAAATAGAACCGCCATATTTAAACTGTTTTTTGGCTAATTTACAAAAGGGAGAATTTTCCAAAAACGGATAATTTATGCCTGTCATCTCTTTTTTATTTTGAAGCCATAGAGCAAGTTCAAGTGCATTTTGACAAGCTCTATCTATCCTTAAAGCCATTGTTTCAAGTCCCAATGTCTGCAAATATGCGTTATGCGGACTCAAAACAGCTCCCAATCCTTGAAAAATCTCTTTTCTTGCTTTATATAAAAAAGCAAAATGCCCCGCTTTTTTATAGTAATCTTTCAGTAATTCGGATTTACCCCAATCAAAAATCCCATGGTCTATCACAAGCCCACCCACACTTGTTCCGCCGCCACTTATAAATTTCGTTGAGGAGAGCACTTCTATATCTACGCCGAACTTCCTAGCATCAAAAATATAAAACGGTGTCATGGTAGTATCCGCCACAAAAGGAACATTGCGTGAGTGAGATATATCGGACAGTTTTTTCAAATCGGAAATTTCAAGTTGCGGATTGCTGATAGTTTCCAAAAAAAGCACTCTTGTGTTTTCATCAAACGCATTTATCACCTCTTCTTCACTTAAAACATTTACAAATTTGACATTAATGCCCATATTAGGCAACGTCTTTTGAAAAAACGTAAGTGTATGACCAAAAAGATGTTTTGTGGTTATGACGTTTTCCCCTGCTTTCACCAATGTCAAAACAGTATTTGCTATGGCTGCCATACCGCTGCTAAGAGCTAAAACTCCAAGCGCATTCGTCAGACTTTTGACATGTAGTTCAAAATCCTCAACCGTCGGATTGCTCGACCTTGAATATACATGTTTTGCAATTTTTCCAAGCGATACGTCGCTAAATTCTGCAGACGAGTCAAATTCGTAAGCTGCATTTTCATATATCGGCATTCTAAGAGCACCGTGGATATCTCTTTTTTGTTTTGTCATGTGCAATGCTTTTGTAATAAAACCTCTCATGATTCTCCCTTTTTAAACTTCTGCTTGCTCAATTTTTTGAAAATTAAAATCAATCGTAAAAAAAATCGATAAATGGTATCACAATATATTTAAAATCTCATTTTGCCATACCATATCAACTGTTTTTCTGACTTTTTTATAAAAAGTTATAAAGCAATTGATTAAACCTGATATTTTTTATATGATTTAAAATCACCCTTTTAAAAAGACATTTTAGCATAAAATACTAAAAATATTAGTAAAACAATATGATATATTTTCAATAATCTATATAAAATCTATCAAAATACTTGACAATAAAAAAATTTTTATCTATAATGCCGAAATTATTTTTTCAAAAAGGAGGATAAAATGGGTTTGATAAAACACATTTTTCTAAGTATCGTTTTACTGGCAGTCTCACAAGCTGCTCAGATTGAACTTTTAAATGTCTCTTATGATCCCACAAGGGAACTCTACAAAGAGTATAACAAGGCATTTATCAAACATTATAAAGCGCTCACAGGTGATGATGTATCCGTAAAACAGTCGCATGGCGGCTCCGGCGGACAGGCAAGAAGCGTTATAGACGGCCTTGAAGCCGATGTGGTTACGTTGGCTCTTGGAGGCGATATAGATGCTATAGCTGAAAAAACAAACAAAATTGCCGCCGATTGGCAAAAGAGATTTAAAAACAACAGCGCACCTTATACTTCAACTATTGTTTTTTTGGTAAGAGCCGGAAATCCGAAAAAAATCAAAGATTGGGACGATTTGATAAAAGAAGGTGTTAAAGTCATCACACCAGATCCTAAAACTTCAGGCGGAGCAAGATGGAACTATTTGGCAGCATGGGCATACGCCGATAAAAAATACGGCAGTGAAAAAAAAGCCAGAGAATTTGTAACTAAGTTGTTTAAAAATGTTCCCGTACTTGACAGCGGAGCAAGAGGCTCTACAAATACGTTTGTGCAACGAGGGCTTGGCGATGTGCTTTTAGCATGGGAAAACGAAGCGTTTTTATCTATCAACGAGCTTGGTGTAGGAAAGTTCGAGATTGTCATACCAAGTCTTAGCATTTTGGCTGAACCTTCCGTTAGTTTGGTTGATGAAAACATAAAGAAAAAAGGTACCGAAAAAGCCGCTGCGGAGTATCTAAATTACCTCTATTCAAAAGAAGCTCAACGTATAGCGGCTAAAAACTATTATCGTCCGACTGATGCTGAAGTAGCCAAAGAGTTTGCGGAAAAATTTCCCGAATTGAAATTAGTAGAGATACAAAAAGATTTTGGCGGTTGGGATGCGGTGCAAAAAAAGCACTTCTCCGACGGCGGAGAGTTTGACAAAATCTATAAAAAATAGCGCATAACGCAAGTTTTAAAGATATTTTCATATATATATCTTAACTTGCGTCTTTTTAAAGGAGAGTCGGTGAGTAACCCGTCGAAATCAAAAATAGTTTTATTTGCAATATCGATATTGACTGTTATTTACGCCCTATTTTCCGCTTCTACGGATATAAGAGCATCTATAACGCTGTTTTTGATATCCGCCGTATTGTTCATTATAACTTTTAATATTTCAGAAGAGTTTTTTGACATAAGAAAACCCAAAGCCGCATACTTCATATTGGCTTTAATAGTGGCTTTATCGGGTATATTTTTTGCATCTGTAAATATAAAAATTTCCGTCACGCTCTTTTTGGTATCGGAAGCGTTGGTTTTGGCAGCTTTAAATCAAAACTCTCCGAGCGCAAGTCAAATCATCATAAATATCATACTCTTTTCCATACTGGTTTTTATACTGTCAACGCTCTATCAAAATCCAAATCATGCTCTTTCATGGGTGTCACTTATCATATTTTCTATCATAACCGCACTGATAAACAAAACGGGATACAAAAAAACTAACGCCAAACTTCCCGGTTTTAGCATAAGTTTGGGGTTGTCGTTAACTTATATGTCGTTTCTTATACTCATTCCCCTAAGCGCGCTCGTTCTCTACTCCACTCAAACGACTGCGGAAAAATTTTTGGAGACTTTAAGCGACCAAAGAGTTATAGCGGCTCTTAAGATCTCCTTTGGAGCAAGTTTTACGGCGGCTTTGATAAACTGTTTTTTCGGAACTGTCATAGCTTGGATTTTGGCAAAATATGATTTTATCGGCAAACGTATAATAGACTCCGTGATAGATTTACCCTTTGCCGTACCTACGGCTGTAGCGGGCATATCGCTTGCTTATATATTTTCTCCGAACGGCATTTTAGGCGAATTTTTGCAAGCTTTATCGGAAAAGCTACATTCGTTAGCGCCCTATTTTTACTCGGAAAAATGTCTTACGGATGAAAGGTGTTTTGCAAAATATTTGGAGAGTATGGATCTAAATATCGCATACTCAAAAATCGGCATAATACTCGCGCTTATCTTTATAGGGCTTCCGTTTATCGTACGCACAATTCAGCCGGTTATCGAAGAGCTTGACAAAGAGTTGGAAGAGGCGGCAAGCTCTCTTGGTGCAAATTTTTATCAAATTTTTCTAAAGGTGATATTCCCATCTATCTATCCGGCACTTTTGACAGGTTTTGCCTTAGCGTTTGCCAGAGGTCTTGGCGAGTACGGTTCTGTTATATTTATAGCGAGCAATATTCCTTATGAAAGCGAGATAGTTCCGCTTCTTATCGTCAAAAAATTGATGCAGTTTGATTATATAGGAGCGAGTGTTATAGGAGTAATAATGCTTGCTGCGGCATTTATGCTTCTGCTTCTTATCAATTTCCTGCAATCATTTGCAAGACGCAGAAAAGGAGACGGCTGATGAAAAAATATGTAATTATCATTTTGTTTACTATATCCGTGATTTTTTTTGCGTTTTATCTGCTTGAAAAAGATAGTTTTTTTAAACATGCGGCTATTTTTCTTGCAATATCAGCTGTTTTTATAATCACACATAAAAGCCCGGTAAAATCTGTAGTGCTATTTTTGACGGCTCTTTTTATCATCTCACCCATATATGTTTTTATGAGCGGAAATATAGCATCTATCAACATAATATTTGCGTTTATCACTATACTAAATATCGTAACGGATTCTATGAGAACAAAATCTTCATCCAAAGAACCCGCATGGATAAAAACCGCACTTATGACTTTGGCATTTACATTTTTGGTCATCTTTATCTTTTTGCCTTTATATACTATTTTTACCCAAGCGTTTGAAAAAGGAGCGGAGATATATTTTGCGTCTATCAAAGAGAGCGATGCGCTATCGGCAATAAAACTCACTCTGACGGTAGCCGCTGTCGTTGTACCGCTTAATGCTTTTTTTGGCATAACGCTGGCATGGGCTATTGCTAAATTTGACTTTAGAGGCAAAAATATCATTACTACTTTGGTTGAAGTGCCTTTTGCCATATCGCCCGTTATAGCCGGACTTATATTTATCCTGTTGTTTGGAGCGTCGGGATGGTTTGGAGAATACCTGCTATCGCACAATATAAAAATAATATTTGCCATGCCCGGCTTATTCTTGGCAACGGCTTTCGTAACATTTCCGTTCGTGGCAAAAGAGTTGATACCTTTGATGCAAGAAATGGGTAAAGATGACGAGGAAGCGGCTTTGACTTTAGGTGCTAACGGCTTGCAGACATTCTTTAAAGTTACCATACCCAATATCAAATGGGGGCTTTTGTATGGAATTATCCTCACAAATGCCAGAGCTATGGGAGAGTTTGGCGCAGTGGCGGTAGTATCGGGACTTATAAGGGGTGTTACAATGACTATGCCTTTGCATATAGAGGTGCTATATAACGAATATCTGTTTACGGCAAGCTTTGCTGTCGCATCGCTGTTGACATTACTGGCTCTTGTAACCCTGATAGTAAAGACGATTATTGAACGCTGTATGCTTTTACAGAGAAAAAGAGTTTTTCACAATGTCTCCATTAAATAGCGGTAAAGGAAATTTATGAGTATAGAAATCTCACATATAAGCAAAAAATTCGGCGCATTTGCTGCGATTGACGATATAAGTTTTACTATTCCAAGCGGTGAACTAACGGCACTGCTCGGACCTTCCGGTTCGGGTAAAACAACGCTTCTTAGAATTATAGCCGGACTTGAAAACCCTGATAGCGGTACGATAGGATTTTTCGGCGAAGAGTCCACAAATAAACCGACAAAAGATAGAAAAGTAGGATTTGTATTTCAGCATTATGCACTTTTTAAGCATATGAGCGTTTTTGAAAATATAGCGTTCGGATTAAAAATTCGCCCTCGCAAAATAAGACCAGGTAAAGAAGAGATAAAAGATAAAGTTTTCAAACTGCTTAAAATGGTACAATTAGAACCTTTGGCAAATCGCCTTCCAAGCGAACTTTCAGGTGGCCAAAAACAAAGAGTAGCGCTCGCAAGAGCATTGGCGGTAGAACCTAAGGTACTGCTTTTGGATGAACCGTTCGGCGCGCTTGATGCCAAAGTGAGACAAGAACTAAGACGCTGGCTTAGATATCTGCATGACGAAATACATATAACAAGCGTATTTGTGACTCACGATCAAGAGGAAGCTTTGGAGGTTTCCGATAAAATAGTTATACTAAACAAGGGCAAAATAGAACAGATAGGAACCCCCGAAGATGTTTACGATAACCCTGCAAATCCGTTTGTGTACGGTTTTTTAGGAAACGTCAATCTATTCCATGCGAGACTTGAGAAAGGAATCTTGCGTCTTGACGAATCCGACAAACAAGACGTATCATTTTTCATCAGACCTCACGACATCAAAATAACTCTCGAAAACAAGGATAAAAAGTCCATAGAGGCAAAAATAACCGCTTATAGAATTTTAGGAAATCGCGTAAGAGTAGAGCTTAAAACTATCGAAGGTGCTAAAGAGATAGAAGCCGACATAGATAAAAAAGATTGGACGACGATAAAAAATTCAAATCAAAACATCGTTTATATCTGTTTTGATGGCGCAAAAATGTACTCGGCTGACGAGAATTGGAGCGATTATGTCATATAGTAAAGATTTGCTTCGACAAATTTTAAATAAGATAGATGGCAAGGTCGCTCTCTCATTTAGCTATCAAGCGGAAGATGTGGTGGTTTTGCATCTTTTATCACAATGCAAAATAAAATCTTTGGAAGTATTTACATTAGATACCGGAAAGCTTTTTGACGAGTGTAAAGAGCTGCACAAAGAGACGGAAAAGTTTTTCAAGATATCTATCAAAAAATATCTGCCCAAAAAAAATGATGTAAAAAATATGGAAAACAAACTTGGTTTTCTGGGCATGAGAGAAAGTCTTGAAAACCGTCATCTTTGCTGTCATGTAAGAAAAACGAAACCGCTTGGGAGAGCTTTAAAGGATAAAAACGCATGGATAACGGGGCTTCGTGCAGCGCAATCCATTACAAGAAGCGAGCTCAGATTTGTAGAATATGATGAAAAATTTGACCTCTTTAAGATAAATCCGATTGTTTCTTGGAGTGAAGAAGATGTGTTTGGTTATATAAAAAAATATAACTTGCCTCTTAACTCTTTGTATTCGAGAGGTTTTAAAAGTATAGGCTGTGAGCCATGTACAAGAGCGGTAAAAAATCACGAAGATGTAAGAGCCGGCAGATGGTGGTGGGAAAATCCCGAACACAAAGAGTGCGGCTTGCATGTAAAGGAAAGATAGATGGACAAACTTGACAAATTAGAATCTCAGAGTATATTTATAATAAGAGAGGCTTACAAATCGTTTAAAAATATAGGTATGCTCTGGTCTATCGGTAAAGACAGCACGGTTTTGTTGTGGCTTGCCAAAAAAGCATTTTTCGGACATGTGCCTTTTGAGCTTATACATATAGACACCGATTTTAAAATTCCGCAGATGATAACCTACAGAGATAAGATAGCAAAAGAGTTAAAACTGCGACTTGTAGTCGGACAAAACAAAAAGGCATTAGCGGAGGGAAAAACTTTTGTTAACGGACTTGACAGGATATCTTGCTGCAAAGAGTTAAAAAGCGAAGCTTTAAAACACACGCTTGAAGGTAGTTGGGAAAGACGCGTTTACGACCCGAAAACTGACGCATGGAGCAAAGTGAAAAATGCACAAAGCTACAATGCTGTTATAGTCGGGGTAAGAAGCGATGAAGAGGGAAGCCGCTCAAAAGAGAGAGTATTTTCGACTCGTGACGAAAAAAGCGAATGGGACGCAAGTGCGCAGCCACCTGAGCTTTGGAATCTGTATAAAACCGAGTTTGCGCCCAAAACTCATGTAAGAGTACACCCGCTTTTAGAGTGGACGGAACTTAATATCTGGGAGTACATACAAAAAGAAAATATACCCGTAATTCCTGTCTATTTTAATCAAGGAAACGGCAAAAGATACCGTTCTTTGGGATGTTATCCATGCACGAATGCCGTAGATTCCGAAGCTAAAAATCCACAAGAGATTATAAACGAACTCATAAGCGGCAAATTTAAAAATATAGCCGAGCGTTCCGGTCGCGCGCAAGATATTGAAGGCGGAGGCACATTGGAAGCTTTGAGAAAAGAGGGGTACATGTAATGCAAATACGTGATAAAAACGGTAAAAAAGAGCGAATGGATATAGTTATCACAGGACATGTAGATCACGGCAAAAGTACGCTTGTGGGACGTCTTTTGACCGACACAGCCTCACTTCCGCAAGGAAAACTCGAAGGAGTTAAAAATTTATGTGAAAAAAACGGCAGAGTATTTGAATACTCTATGCTTTTAGACGCCTTGGAAGATGAACAAAAGCAAGGTATCACGATAGACAGCGCGAGGATTTTTTTTAAAAGCAGATTAAGAGAGTATGTCATTATAGACGCCCCGGGACATATTGAATTTTTAAGAAATATGCTAAGTGGAGCATCACGCGCCGCAGCTGCCGTACTCGTCATAGATGCTATTGAAGGAGTGGCTGAGAATTCCAAAAGACACGGACTGCTTTTATCTTTGCTTGGTATTTCGCAGGTACTTGTGGCTATCAATAAACTTGACGCTCTAAATTATGAAGAAAAAGCTTTCAGAAAAATCAAAAATGAGTATGAAGAGTATCTGAATTCCTTACATGTAAAACCTGTAGCATTTATACCAATAAGTGCGAGAGAAGGTAAAAATATCACGCAACGCTCATCTGAAATGTCATGGTATCAAGGTAAGACTATATTAGAAGCACTGGACAGTTTTCATAATCCCATTTCAAATGAAGATTCGTTTTTTGCAATGCCTTTGCAAGATATTTACCGTTTCAGCGACGATAATGACAACAGACGCATATACGCAGGTACTATTGTGAGCGGTGGAATAAAAACAGGGGACTTTGTCAAGTTTCTCCCATCAAACAAAGAGGCGCATATAAAAAATATAGAAGTTTGGAATGCACCTGTCAAAACAGACGCTAAAACCAATGAAGCGGTCGGTTTCACACTAAAAGAGGAGATTTATGTCAAAAACGGCGAAGTGATGATAAAAGCGGATGAAACCGCCTATGTGCATGTAAGCTCAAAAATTCGCGCTAACCTCATCTGGCTTGGACACTATCCTTTGGTATTTCATAAAAACTATCTTTTTAAATTGGGTTGTGCAAAAGTAAACGCAAAACTTGAAAAAATAGAGAAGATTTTGGGAGAAGACGACAAAGCAAGAAATGATTTGAAAAAAAACGAATGTGGCAGCGTAATACTCTCTTTGTCTCATCCGATCGCACTTTCAAATTTTTGTGATAATACCACGCTTGGAAGATTTGTTTTGGTTGATAATTTTGATACGGTGGGCGGCGGAATAGTTCTTGAAAGCAAACAGTGTCAAAATGAAGAAAAATACAGTTTTGAAGATGAGCTGTTCGCACTTTTAAGAAAACATTTTCCTCATAGATTTGCAGATGAAAACCAAATTTTATATCAAATTTAAGGAGACAAAAAGCAAAAACAGAGATATGTAAAGCAAATTGTGTGTATAAAATAAAAACAGGAGAAAAGATGAAGGTTAATATTAACGGCGACATAAAAGAGTTTTCACAGAAAAAACTCTCTGTGGCAGAACTTTTAAAAATTGAAAACATTGAGATGCCGGATGCGGTATCGGTACAATTGAATGACGAATTTTTAAGGCAAGCAGAGTATGAGAATGCACTGTTAAAAGAGAACGATACTGTCAATTTTTTGTATTTTATGGGCGGGGGCGCATGAGAGAGTGGAGTAATGAAGAGTTAGAGAGATACTCAAGACATATCATCTTAAAAGATATCGGCATTGAGGGGCAAGAGAAGATAATAAACAGCAAAATTTTAATTATAGGCGCAGGAGGGCTTGGTTCTCCCATAGCTTTTTATCTTGCGTCTGCCGGCGTGGGCGAGATAGGAATAGCAGACGGCGACACAGTAGATACAAGCAATCTCCAACGCCAAATTATACATACAACAAGCGATATCGGAGTTTCGAAAGTAGAGTCGGCAAAACAAAAAATGCTATCCATAAATCCGCACATAAAAGTGAAAACTTATCATGCGATGATAAGCGCAGATAATATTTTGGATATTATCAAACCATACGATTTTGTGATAGACGGCACTGATAATTTTGCAACAAAATTTTTGATAAACGATGCGTGCGTATTGGCAAAAAAACCATATTCTCACGGTGGAATTTTAAGATTTTCCGGTCAAACGATGACGATAAATCCACACAAAAGTGCGTGTTATGCCTGTGTCTTTAACGCCCCTCCTCCGCCAAACGTCGTGCCCACATGCTCGAGCGCCGGAATACTTGGAGCAGTAGCCGGTATGCTTGGAACAATACAAGCGACGGAAGCTTTGAAATTTGTAACAAATGCGGGAGAGCCTTTATATAATGCGCTTTTAAGCTTTGAAGCAAAAAGTATGACATTTAGAAAGATAAAGTTTGATAAAAATCCAAAATGCAGAGTTTGCGGCGGTGATGGCTTGACGCACTTGAAAGATTATGAACAAGCCGTATGCGAGGTAAAAAATGATAAAAATTCCTAAAAATATATACGAAGAGATGATAAAACATGCGCTAAATCAAACCCCGATAGAAGCTTGCGGATATTTGGCCGGAATACAAGAGGAAGCGAAAGTTTTATATAAAATGACAAACGCGGATAACAGCGAAGAGCATTTCAGTTTCATTCCGCAAGAACAATTTGATGTTTTCAAAAAAGCAAACAAACTCAAACTTCGCCTGATAGCTTGTTATCACTCTCATCCGTCGACTCCTGCGCGTCCTTCAAATGAAGATATGAGACTGGCGTATGATCCCAATATCAGCTATATTATCATCTCTTTAGTAGATACTCCCGATGTCAAATCATTCAAGATAAAAGATGGCAAGGCGGTCGAAGAAAAATTGGAGGTTTGCAATGAGCATTATCTCTAACTCCTTAAAAAACGATTTTGAGGTATTTAAAAAACATTATTATGATTTTTTGAACGGTTTTTCGGATGAGCTTAAATTTAAGACTATTCGCGTGCCGTTTGGTATTTACGAACAGCGAGAATCCAATACTTATATGGCAAGAGTAAAACTTCACGGCGGAGTTATAACTCCAAAACAGCTGCTTGAACTGTCGTATTTATCTCAAAAATATGCAAATTCCACTCTGCATATAACAACCAGAGGCGGTGTACAACTGCATTATGTAAAAATAGAAAATTTTTTGCATATCATTGAAACTTTGCATAAAATAGGACTCACAAGTAGAGGCGGGGGCGGAAATACGGTAAGAAATATCACATCCGATGCGTATGCGGGAATAGCGAAAGATGAGATTTTTGACGTAACGCCGTATGTTATTGCTCTGAGTTTAAAAATGTTAGACAAAAAAGATTCATATTCGCTTCCGCGAAAATACAAAATAGCCTTCAGCTCCTCAAGTGCAGATAGAGGTGGGGCAACATTTGTGGATGTGGGATTTATCGCTAAGATAAAAGGAGGTAAGAGAGGTTTTAGTGTCTTTATAGCAGGCGGTATGGGAGCAAAATCAAAAATCGGACATCTTTTTATCGATTTTTTACCGGAAAATGAGATTTTTTTACTCTCTCAAGCGATAAAAGAGGTTTTTGATGAAAAT
This sequence comes from Campylobacteraceae bacterium, assembly GCA_031255525.1. GTDB lineage: Bacteria > Campylobacterota > Campylobacteria > Campylobacterales > Campylobacteraceae > JAIRKW01. The sequence continues at coordinate 4,797 of JAIRSJ010000057.1, read as the reverse complement.
GGTAACAGGAAAAATAAAAACGCTGCCCGCTTGAGGTTTTTATTTGAAGAATTGGGAGAAGAAAAGTTTAGAAAACTTGTAAATATAAAGATGGAAAAACTAAAAAATGAAGGAGATTGGCAGATTGAGCTAAAAGAGTCATCCCAGGTTGCCCCTTTGAAAAATAGTACTATTTTACATCTAAACGATGAGGAACGACTCTGGTGGAACAGATATGTGTACGAACAAAAACAAAACGGATACTTTTGTGCCAAAATTCCTCTCTTTTTTGGAGATTTGAGTGCACAAAATGCTGAAAAATTAGCTCTGGAACTCGAAAAAATTGCCGACAATAGAGATGTTATGAGATTTGGAAGCGACCAAAACATATATATCAGAAATTTGAAAGCAAAAGAGTTACTCTCACTTTATCCTTTGCTAAAAGATATATCTCCCCTTAGTGCAAAACCATCTATTTTCGGAGATAGCGTAGTATGTACAGGCGCAGCTACTTGTCAGCTTGGCATCACCGTGCCGCGCGGAGCAATGCAAGTCATAGAAAAAAAACTGATGGAAAGCGATTTAAATCTTGACGAACTGAAAGGATTTAAAATTCACATGTCAGGTTGTCCCAATAGTTGCGGAAAGCACGCCGTAGCGGATCTTGGATTTTTCGGTAAAGTACTGCGCGAAGGTTCAAATCCGTATCCTGCCTATAATATATTAGCAGGAGCAAAAATAGGCAAGAACTTTACGCGTTTTGGGAAAAAAATAGCAGACATAAGCGCATATCATCTGCCGTCATTCACTGTCGAACTTTTGCGGTTTTGGATAGAAATCAAAAAAGAGTATAATGATTTTTCGGATTGGATAGATGATAAAGGGGAGCAAAAAATTTTGGAATTGGCACAAAAATACTCGCATGTTCCGTCTTTCGACGAAGATAAAAATCCATACTACGACTATTCGGGAAAAGATATTTTTTCGCTCAAAGGAAGAGGTACGGGAGAATGCAGCGCCGGTATGTATGATCTTATAGAGGCCGACAAAAAAGCTCTAAACGCGGCTTTAAAGGGCGAGCTAAACGATGAAAATCTCACAAATATAAGATTGCTCGCAGCAAGAATGCTGCTTATCACAAGAGGCGACGAAGCAAGAAGTGAAAAAGAGGTTTTGGAAGCTTTTAAAAAGCATTTTATAAAAACGGATCTTATAAGCAAAAGTTTTTCGCCGTCTTTGGAAGGCAAAGCGACAAAAGATGCGGTAAATCTGGCAAATGCCGTCATTAGGCTTTACGGCACTATGGATAACTCTTTAAGATTTGCCGCAGAGTCGCAAAAGAAACAAAATGCGCTTGAAAATGAAACAAAAAATGCCAAAAACGCTCAAAACTCCGATAAATTCAAAGATTACAGAGGCGTAATGTGTCCGATGAATTTTGTAAAAACAAAAATGGATTTGGCACAAATGCAAAGCGGAGAGATTTTGGATATACTGCTTGATGGAGGAGCGCCTATCGATAATGTGCCACGCTCGGTTGCTTCGGAGGGTCACACGATATTGGAACAAATAGAACAAAAAGATGGACATTGGTTAGTTAGGATAAGAAAAAAATGAACATACTTCCGATCGCATTGACGCCGAAAAAGATTTTGCTGATAGGAGCAGGTGAGAGCGCGGCTTTGAAAGCAAAAAATATCTTTGAGAGCGATTGCGCGTTAACAATAGTAGCCAAGGAGATAATAGATCCGTATTTTAAAAATATAGAGGTCATAAAAGAAACTTTCTCTTTTTCTCATGTAAAAGATTGTGATGTCGTGATAAATGCCTCTGGAGACGAAAGTTTATCAAAACTTTTATGGGAAAACAGAAAAAAATACGGTTTTTTGCTAAACTGTGTGGATATGCCAAAATACTGCGATTTTTATTTTCAGGCAGTTGTTAAAAACCACGATTTATGTGTCTCTGTCAGCACAGGCGGTGCAGCGCCCAAATATGCGCAATTTATACGAAATATCATATCTGCGGTTTTACCTAAAGAGTCTAAAAATTTTTATGAAAATATCAAAATCAGAAGAGCAAAAGGCGATACAAACATACACCATAAAGGCGGAAAAGTTTTGCTAATCGGCTGTGGTCCCGGAAGCTCGGATAATCTTACGATAAAAGCTCTCAAAGCCATAAACTCGGTGCAAATTGCTATGATTGACGCACTTGTGGGCAAAGAGATAATAGACCTGCTACCTAAAAACTGTATAAAGATAGATGTCAGCAAAAAGAAAGGCTGTCATAAGCTTTTGCAAGATGAGATAAATGAGATGCTATTAAAATGCGCCGAGGACGGCTTTTGCGTAGGAAGACTCAAAGGCGGAGATCCTGCGGTATTCGGACGCGTTTTTGAAGAGGCGGCATTTTTGACTAAAAGCGGTGTTCATGTGGAGATGATAAACGGCGTAAGTTCCGTATTTGCAGGCTGTTTGGCCGGAGGTATCACCCCGACCTTGAGAGGTTTTTCGGCAGGCGCTCTAATTGTCTCGGCACACTTGAGAGAAAATAGATTTAACAGTGACTGGATAGAGCTTTTGAAAAATTTTCCATACACTATAATAGTTTTGATGGCTTATAGCTTTGCTTCCGAGATAGTTAAAAAAGCCAGGATAGAAGGTGTATCTATGGATACTCCTTCGGCTTTTATCTCAAAAATAGACAGCTCGGAACAAACAACGGTTGTAGGAACTTTAAACAGGCTTGAAGAGATGGCAAAATTCTGCAGTAAACCTGCGGTTTTAGTGATAGGCAAAGCAGTGGCCGAAGCTGCAAAAATGCCACATGAAGGCAAAAGAGTAATTTTAGACGCCTAAAAATCACATTTTTATCAAAACTGTTCGCATATAAAATATTTATCTGCTCTGAAATCTTTTATCAAGCAACCCATCTATCGCATCGATATTCTCTTGGCTGTTTTTTTGTTTTTGCGTAACTTTTGTATTAATTTAACAACACATTTTTAGTTTAACGACAAAAGACAGTAAAAACACTGTTCTCAACATTTTGCACTTCAGTTCAAACGAGTTAAAATCCAATAATGCTCTACTCATCATCGCCATTTTCGATAGATATCTGCCAAAAACACTCCTTAAAGGCTGTTTTGATAAAATAAATTTATGAAATTTTTTCGCGTCTATATAGAAATTATCAGCGTCTGCGGTTTAAAGTGCAGTTTTTGTCCGCCAAAAAAAAGAGAGTTCAAAGTTATGGAACTTGGACTTTTTGAAAAAATCTTAAAAGAACTCAAAGGCAAAACCAAAGAGGTTGCACTGCATATAATGGGTGATCCTCTCTTAAATAAAGATCTGAAACATTATCTCGACTCAGCACGTTTGTTTTCGCACAAAGTGTCGCTTACTACAAGTGGATTTTATCTCTCATTGCACGAGCAAAAATTACTGAATCACGACGCCATATCACAGCTTAATATCTCCCTTAACAGCTTCAATGAAAATGACAAGAAAATGACTTTGCAAAATTATATGGAACAAATTTTTTCACTCATAGCTTACAAATTGCAACACAACGAAAATCAATTCATCAATCTTAGACTTTGGAATCTAAACAAAGAGAACTCCTCGCAAAAGTTTAATGAAAAAATTTTTGAAATGCTTGAGCAAAAATACGGTATAACGATCGACAGAAATTTGATAAAAAAAGAGAGCTTTAGAGTGGCAAAAAGAGTTAGGGTGCATTTTGACGAACTGTTTTCTTGGCCAAATCTTGTAAATAATCCATTGCCAAATTCGCGATGCTATGGTCTAAATCGCCAGCTTGGCATTTTATCAAACGGCATAGTTGTGCCGTGCTGTTTGGATCACGAGGGTAAAATTGCACTTGGAGATGCAAATATTCAAAGTCTGCGCGATATAATTACAAATGCAAAACATATAGCAAAAGGTTTAAAAGATGGATTACCCACAGAAGAACTTTGTAAAAAATGCTCGTACAGATTAAGATTCGGATAAAAATTTAAAGGATTTTCATAGTGATAATTTTCAAAAATGAATTTGTAGAGATAGTCAGAGAAAAATCGCATATACCGTGGCTTAAAATCTTTACCGTGCAAAAATATAAAGAACTAACCGACTGTCCTGATGATTTGCGGCAAAAACTGTATTTGTGCATAGAAATAGTCGAAAAAACTATGAGAGATTATTATAATCCGATAAAAATAAACATAGCAATATTCGGCAATTATGTGCCGCATTTACATATACATGTGATGGCAAGATTTGAAGAGGACGGTTTTTTCCCGGAATCCATGTGGGGTAAAAAACAAAAAGAGACAAATTTATCATTGCCTGATGAAAAACCTTTTTTAAAACAACTTACACAAAAACTTGCAAAAGCTTTTTGAGTTTTTTCAAAAATAAAGCGGTTTGAAAAGTCTTTGCATCTATCAAAGTTGAAAAAATTATGTTGCGTACAAAAAGATATCAAAAGCCAAAATATTATAAACTTTCATTTTTAAAGGAAAAAAATGGGTTGGCTTGAAGTTTTTGTACTTTCTATTGTTCAGGGAGTTACGGAGTTTTTGCCCGTTTCAAGTTCCGCGCATCTTGTTTTAACTCCTCGTATTTTCGGCTGGCAAGACCAAGGACTCGCATTTGACGTAGCTGTGCATTTGGGCACACTTTTTGCTGTGATAGTCTATTTTAGAAATGAAATTTCACTGCTATTTAAAGATTGGTTCAGCTCCTTAAAAACACGTAGCAGTGTTGGCGAAAGCACATTGGCATGGGGTATTATAGCGGCTACAATTACGGC
>JAIRSJ010000046.1 GCA_031255525.1 Campylobacteraceae bacterium | reverse complement strand
TAACTTCGCAATTGCTCTTTAAACCCCTTTTTGTAGCAGACTTGGCTTACCTGCTCCCCATCTATTTATCGTTATTTTTTAATCACTTCCGTGATTTCATCTATCAGCTCATCAAAACTAAAGCGTCCCATATTACTCCTTTGCACAATTATTGGGTCTATTTTTGCAGGTTAAGGCTCCCAGTGGCTCTGTTAATTAATATTGTTTGCTCAAGTGGGAAGCCCATCGACCAATATCTATAGCCATCAATATCAAGACAAATATAAGTTTGTTTATCTCTCCACACCGTCTTATAACCATGCTCTCTTATCAGTAAAACAAACTTTTCAAAATCAGTTTCATTAATGAAATTTTTTCTCAAACAGTAAGCATGAGGATTTTTAAGTCTTGTTCGTGCAACTATCCATTTTTGGCTATTAATAGTTTCAACTAAAAAATTGTAGTCTTCTTGTTTCATTTGATGCTTTTCATTTTGAATTTCCTTATAATGCTTTCTTAATTTTACAGTAAAAACAAATCGATGACAAAGATTTTTTATCTAATTTTTTTAAGCTTTGTGGTACAATCCAAACTTTCAAAATAAGGATTTTGTCATGAAAAAACTTGAACTGAAAAATATTATCAACATTGATAACAAATCTTACTTTGTGTCAACAATAAGCATGAAAATAAGGCATAAGTTTTTTGAAAAAGACGATAATATCGTAGTGTATGAAACTATGATTTTTGAGATGATAAAAGATGAGATTTTATATGCCAAACCTTTATACAACGAGCGATACAATAGTAGAGATGAAGCCATAGCCGAGCATGCGGCGATAGTGCAAAACCCAAAAATAGTCTTTTTAAATCAAAAATGTAAAACAAACGAGCAGTGTTAAGCTTGGTAGCATAAATTAAAATATTTTGGATAAAGCAAAAATACTGAAGAAAAAAAAGCAAACTATCAAAAAAATTGTTTTAAAATTATTATTTAAATTAAACGCAAGAGGAAAACGGTTTGAGCATAGTTTTTATAGTTGCAGCTTCAATCTTGATTGTGCTTTTTAGTGCAGTTTTGGTTTATCAAGTGAGACTTGTACGGAAAATCTCTTTTTTAAAAGCTTATGACAAAGAAGCCAAAGAGATAGAAGAAGCAAAACAGCAGAAGATTCAAAATCCCGTTTTAGCCGCAGTGATAACAGCAGCTATCAATCAATATAAAAATCAAAATTCGCAAAGGTAATCTAATGGCAAAGAAGTTTATCGATATCATGGATACGACTTTTAGAGATGGTTTTCAATCCGTATTTGGGGCAAGAGTGCTGATGGACGACTTTTTACCTGCTGTAAGTGCGGCAAGGATGGCAGGTATAAATCATTTTGAATTTGGCGGAGGAGCTAGATTTCAAAGTCTCTATTTTTATCTGAATGAAGATGCTTTCACTATGATGGACAAATTCAGGGAAGCTGCAGGAGCAGGCGCAAATCTTCAAACTTTAGCTCGCGGAATAAACACCGTTACTCTTGATACCGGAAGTAGGGAAATTATAGACTTGCATGCCAAGATGTTCAAAAAGCACTCTACGACGACAATAAGGAATTTTGACGCATTGAACGATGTGAACAATCTCCGCTATAGTGCAAAACGTATAAAAAAACATGACTTAAAACACGAAGTTGTTGTAACTATGATGGATTTACCGCCTGGTTGTGTTGGTGCTCATGACGTTGCGTTTTATGAAAAGACTTTAAGAGAGATATTAGATACAGGCATTCCGTATGATAGTGTCTGTTTTAAAGATGCCAGCGGCACATCAAGTCCGCAAAAAGTATATGATACTATCAAAATGGCAAAAAGACTGCTTCCCGAAGGTACACATGTAAGACTTCATACTCATGAGACTGCCGGAGTAAGTGTGGCTTGCTATTTGGCTGCATTGGAAGCCGGTGTAGATGGTATTGATTTGGCAGCCGCACCTGTGAGTGGCGGAACAAGTCAGCCCGACATCTTGACTTTGCTTCACGCTGTGAAAGGCAAAGATTATGACTTAGGCGGACTCGAGATAGACAAAGTATTGCAGTACGAAGATGTGTTAAGAGATTGCCTTAAAGACTATTTTTTCCCGCCTGAGGCTACGCAAGTCTTACCGCTCATTCCATTTTCACCGATGCCCGGAGGTGCTCTTACTGCAAATACGCAAATGATGAGAGACAATAATATCTTAAATAAATTTCCGGAAGTTATAAAGGCGATGAGAGAGGTAGTGGAGCTTGGCGGATACGGAACAAGCGTGACCCCAGTTTCACAGTTTTATTTTCAGCAGGCTTTTAACAATGTAATGTTTGGCAAATGGAAAAAGATAGCCGATGGATATGGGCGAATGGTTTTGGGATATTTTGGCAAAACTCCGGTAAGACCCAACGAAGAGATCATCAAGATAGCTTCGGAACAGTTAAATCTTCCGATAACTACCGAGGACCCCGTAGATATAGCAGACAAAGATATAACAAAAACGGTTTTTTTCGTAAGACATCAGCTTGAAGAAGCAGGCATTGAAGCTACCGATGAAAATATTTTTATCGTTGCTGCTTGCAAAGAGAAGGGATTAGCATTTTTAAAAGGTGAGGCAAAAGTAAATGTCCGCAAAAATGTTAATGATAACACAGCGCATAATGAGAAAAAAGTTTCTGTGCCGCAAAATGTAAAAACATCCGTAGGTTCTTACACAGTCGTAGTGAACGGTGAAAAGTATGATGTGCAGGTTGTGGAAGGAGAGGGAGCGACAGTTGATGTAGATAAAATTACAAAAATCGCAGCGAATGCAGGCGAATCTTCAGACTACGCTAAAGACGAAGCAAAAGAAGACACAAAAAGCGCTAATGACGAGGTTAGTGCGGATGCTTTGAAGATAAAAGCAGAACTTCCGGGCTCAGTATCAAAAGTTTTTATCAAAGAGGGAGACAGCGTTAAAGAAGGAGAGATGTTATTTTTGCTCGAAGCTATGAAAATGGAGACAGAAATAAGTGCGCCAAAAAGCGGTGTTATAGTGAAAATTTTCGTATCGCAAGGGCAGGCTGTTGAAGGCGGAGGAGTTTTGTGCGCCATTCAATAAAACAAAAATAGATCAAACTTTTAACATCTGTATGTCGGGACAAAACCGTATTAAAAAAATATAAAAAAATGCGGTTTTGCTCCTCCAATTATGATTTTCTCATCCGAAACTTTATTTTGCAAAAAAATTATTCGCGTTTGATAATGCGGTAAAAACTTGAAAATTCACATGTTACCTGTCAAAAAGAGTAAGATAAAAAAGAAAAAAATTCTTAGCTTTTAAAAATATTTCCCAAAGAATTAAGCAATATGCTACTTAATATAGTTTATAATTCAAATTTATCGTCTACAAATATCATTGTAGAGCATCCAAGGCCGCTTTGGCTATCGTTGAACTAAAGGCGAAATAATGAGTTCGGATATAAATAAGATTGAAGAGTTGGGAATAGAAAATAGAGGTAAGATTTTTTATAACCTAAGTTATCAGGATTTTTTTGAACATGAAGTAAAAAATTGTGAGGGCGCAGTCACGACATTCGGCGCATTTACGGTTGATACGGGTATATTTACGGGCAGAAGTCCGAAAGATAAATATTTTGTCAAACAAGAACCATCTTCAAAATATGTAGCGTGGGGAGATATCAACAAGTCCATAACAAAAGAGCTTTTTAATAAACTTCTGATGAAAGCAAAAAGGCAGCTTTCAAATAAAGATATATACATACAAGACGCATATTGCGGAGCGAGTTTGGCAAGCAGGAGAAGGGTAAGATTTGTCACGGAAGTCGCATGGCAGGCACATTTTGTAAAAAATATGTTTATTCGCCCAAGCAGCGATGAATTAAAAGACTTTGAACCTGATTTTACGGTTTATAATGCTTGCAAATGCACAAATGAAGATTACGAAAAGGATGGATTGAATTCGGAAGTTTTTGTTATCTTTAATATCGAAGATAATGTTGCTGTTATCGGCGGTACATGGTATGGCGGAGAGATGGAAAAAGGTATTTTTTCTATGATGAATTATTGGTTGCCGCTTGAGGGCAAATTATCCATGCATTGTTCTGCAAATGTCGGTAAAAACGGTGATACGGCTCTTTTCTTTGGGTTATCAGGCACAGGAAAAACAACGCTTTCTACAGATCCTCAAAGAAAATTGATAGGCGACGATGAGCATGGTTGGGATGATGAAGGGGTATTTAATTTTGAGGGTGGCTGCTATGCAAAATGTATAAACCTTGATCCAAACAGCGAGCCGGAAATTTATGAAGCGATTACAAAAGATGCTTTGTTAGAAAACGTAGTTACAAATGAAAATGGTGTTGTAGATTTTAAAGACGCTTCAAAAACGGAAAACACACGCGTCTCATATCCTATAGAGCATATCAAAAATCACGAGCCGAGTCTTATGGCTGGACATCCCAAAAATATTATTTTTTTAACGGCAGATGCGTTTGGTATACTTCCGCCCGTATCAAAACTTAGCAAAGAGCAGGCAATGTACTATTTTTTGAGCGGGTATACTGCAAAAGTCGCAGGAACAGAGAGAGGAATCACAGAGCCCGTAGCGACTTTCAGCGCGTGCTTTGGAGAAGCGTTTTTGCCTCTTCATCCGACTGATTATGCAAAACTTTTGGGTGAAAAGATAGATAGACATAAAGTTAATGTATTTTTAGTAAATACCGGTTGGAACGGCGGAGTTTACGGCGTAGGTAAGCGCATGAGTATAAAAGCTACAAGAGGCTGCATAAACGCTATTCTTGACGGCAGTATCAACGAAAGCGAGTACGAAGTTTTGGATATTTTCAATTTGCAAATTCCCAAATCTCTAAACGGCGTTGAGAGTTCTATCTTAAATCCGCGCAATACATGGAGCGATAAAACGCAGTATGATGAGGCAAGAGTTAAATTGGCGGAAATGTTTATTAAAAATTTCAAAAAATATGTTACTCAAAACAGCGAATTTGATTATTCAAAAGCAGGACCAAAATTTTCATAAAGTGCAAAAGCTTGCATGTATAAAAATTGACTATAAAGTTTAGGGATATTATAATGGCGAAATCCAGATCAGGGGTATTTGAAAAAGAGGCCTCAACACTTTTAGACAGATTTAACGCATCTTTACCGTTTGATAAAAAGCTTTACAAAGAGGATATAGAAGGTTCTCTCGCACATGCTTCTATGCTTGCAAAACAGGGCATTTTGACAAAAGACGAAGCCAAAACCATTACAAATGGACTCAAAACAGTTTTGAATGAAATTGAAAACGGAGAGTTCGTTTTTGACTTGCGAGACGAAGATATTCATATGGCTGTTGAGAAGAGACTCGGCGAAATTATCGGAGAAGAGATAGGCGGCAAACTTCATACTGCAAGGAGCAGAAACGATCAAGTTGCGCTTGATTTTAGATTGTATGTTCAAAAAAATTCACTCCACTTAATAGCTCTTATAAAAAATTTGATTGAAACACTGCTTGATATAGCCAAAAAAAATGTGGATACCATGCTTCCTGGTATGACTCACCTTCAGCATGCTCAACCAATCAACTTTGCTTTTCATCTACTTGCTTATATGTGTATGTTCAGGCGCGATATAGAGAGGCTTGATAGCTCTTATAAAAGGAGTGATTTCTCGCCCTTGGGAAGCGCGGCTTTGGCAGGCTCCTCATATGCGGTAGATAGAATCTATACTGCCAAAGAGCTCGGATTTTCAGGCATTACAAATAATGCTATGGATTCTGTGAGTGATAGAGATTTTGCGTTGGAGATTTTGTTTAATATATCGGTTTTGATGATGCATGTATCAAGACTTGCAGAAGAGTTGATACTTTGGTCGAGCGCAGAGTTTAAATTTATTACGTTAAGTGATGAATACTCCACCGGAAGTTCGATTATGCCGCAGAAGAAAAACCCGGATGTTCCTGAGCTTTTGCGTGGGAAAACAGGCAGAGTTTATGGCAATCTCATAGGACTTTTGACGGTTTTAAAGGGGCTTCCTTTGGCATACAATAAAGATATGCAAGAGGATAAAGAGGGAGTTTTTGATAGTATTGAGACAGCGGATATATCCATGCGGATACTGAATGAAACTTTAAAAACTATGAGCATAAATAGAGATAATATGTCTAAAGCTTGTGCCAAAGGACATTTAAGCGCCACCGATTTGGCTGATTATCTTGTAACGCATAGCAACACTCCCTTTAGAGAAGCTCACTTTATAACGGGCAAAGCAGTCGCAAGAGCTGAAGAATTGGGTGTGGATATCTCTCAAATCAGCATTGAAGAACTAAAAAAAGTGGACGACAGAATAGGTGATGATGCTATCAGGTTTTTAAATCTTGAAGCTTCTATGAATGCGCGAAATTCAAAAGGAGGCACTGCAAAGAGTGAAACTTTACTGCAGATAAAAGATATGGAAGATTGGCTGACAGGATTTAAATAATTTGTCTATATATGATAGATTTGATTTAATGTAATAAATAAGTTGCAAAAACCAAATCTTACTCAGATATTTTTTCATTTCATCAGGCAAACTATAGAGCTTGTTACTTTATCATTGCTTATAACAAAAAGCTAAAATGGTGTTTTTGCAACTTTAAACTTTGCGGCACGTTTATCAAAATAAGCTTTCCCAAAGACAAAATCTTTCATCAAAAGAAATTTTTAGTATCGGCATCGGCTAAATGCGGCCAAGTGAGTTTTGAGCCTCCGAGCATATGGAAATGCAGATGTGCTACCTCTTGTCCGCTGTCTTTGCCATTATTGGTTATTAGTCTGTAGCCGCTTTTATCAAGTCCTATTAATTTAGCCACTTCATGTATAAAAAGTGTCATTTCTGCAATAAGTTTTGCGTCAGCGCTTTGAAAATCTTTAATCTCTTTTTTCGGGATTATCAGTATATGTATCGGAGCTTTGGGATTTATGTCGTGAAATGCCAGAAAATTTTCATTTTCAAGTACTTTGTTGCTTGGAAGTTCGCCGTTTATGATTTTTGTAAAAACAGTCACCTTTTCTCCTTATAAAAAATTCCAAAGAGTATAAACTATTTTTGCTTTAACTATATTATAATTAAATTTTGATTACAATCAACAATGAAAAATCTACACATTAAGGCAAGTCATTGGAAACGCTAAAAAAAAGCATAGAAGAGTGCGATAGTGTAAAAGAGCTGGAAAAGCTAAGAGTTGAAGTATTCGGCAAAAAGGGTTATTTTGCCAAAGAATTCGCGAAGCTGAAAGAGTTTGAAGGCGATGAAAAGATAGCCTATGCCGCGAAATTGAATGAAGAAAAAGAGAAATTCGGCGAACTTGTAAATGTCAGAAAAGTTTTTTTGGAAGCAAAAGAGTACGAAGATATCTTAAAGCAAGACGCTGTTGATGTGAGCTTATATGCCAAGACGGCAAGTGTCGGCGCATTGCATCCGGTTATTGATACCATGGACAAGATCATAGAGTATTTTGTATCTCTTAATTTTTCAGTGGAAGACGGTCCTTTGGTGGAAGATGATTTTCATAACTTTGAAGCTCTGAATCTTCCGAAGTTTCACCCTGCACGCGATATGCAAGATACGTTTTATTTTAAAGACGGAGCGCTTTTAAGAACACATACTTCACCAGTGCAAGTCAGAACGATGCTTTTGCAAGATCCTCCTATTCGCATGATTTGCCCCGGAGCCGTTTTCAGACCTGATCTTGATTTGACACACACTCCCATGTTTCATCAGATAGAAGGACTTGTTGTGGATAAAAGAGGGGTAGTTTCGTTTGCCAATTTGAAATCAAT
>JAIRSJ010000043.1 GCA_031255525.1 Campylobacteraceae bacterium | reverse complement strand
GACACGAGGATATATATTTTGCCAAAGAGTTTGAGTATTCGATAAAACTTTTAGGCATAGCCAAAAAACAGGGAAGAACAGTAGAATTAAGGGTACATCCTTCATTAGTTCCGCAAAATAAAATGATAGCAAAAGTGGACGGCGTGATGAATGGCATCAGCTTGATAGGCGATTTTGTGGGAGAGACTATGTATTATGGTGCAGGTGCGGGTGGAGATGCGACTGCAAGCGCTGTCGTGGCAGATCTTGTGGATATAGCAAGAGAAGGTCAATCTCCTATGCTCGGCTTTAAGTCGCCACTTGAAAAGAGCAAATTGGTTATCATGCCCAAAGACGAAGTCGAGACAAAATACTACTTTAGGGTGAAAGTAAAAGATAAGATAGGTGTTTTGGCTAAAATTGCCAATATCATGGAGCGTTCACAAATTTCTATAGAAAGCTTTTTGCAAAAAACAGAGACGAAACATTCAGACACCACAACACTCTTTTTTGCCACACATCACTGCAAAGAAGCAAATGTACAAAAAGCACTCAAAGAGATAGAAGGATTGGAGTTTGTATCGGCAAAACCTATCATGATAAGAATAGAAGATTAAACGCGCAGATGCATATAATACAAAAGCTTTAAATAGCGCAAATTAGCGAGTTTTTAGTGCCGGATTTAGATACGAATTTAATGCTGCTGAAAAATTATTTGTGTTTTAATGTGTAAGTTAAAAAAGAGAGCAGACAAGATATTTTGCGACTAAAAATATCTATTGTCTCTATAAAAAAACTTTGATATACTTGTATTTTCAAATTCAAAGGTGATAAATGGAATTTACAAGTTTGTTAAGCGATCCTAATGCGTGGATTGCGTTGGCAACTTTGACTGGACTTGAGATAGTTTTGGGAATCGACAATATTATTTTTATCGCAATTTTAGTCGGAAGACTGCCCGCAGAAAAAAGACAAAAAGCCAGAATTCTTGGGCTCTCTCTTGCCATGGGTACTAGAATCTTACTGTTGCTTTCGTTGTTTTGGATCATGAAACTCACCAAACCTTTATTTACGCTGTTTGCATATGAATTTTCCGGACGGGATTTGATATTGCTTTTCGGTGGACTGTTTTTGATAGCAAAATCCACTTTGGAAATTCATCACAACATTGACCCAAAGGAGAGAAAAGATAAAAGCAAAATAAATGCGGCAAAAGGTTTTATAGCCGTTTTAATTCAAATAGCTTTTCTTGATATAATATTTTCTCTTGATTCTGTCATTACTGCCGTAGGAATGGTAAACCAAATAGAAGTTATGATTTTAGCCGTTGTAATAGCTGTGTTTATCATGATGGCAGCTTCAAAAAGCATAAGCGATTTTATAGATAAACATCCGACCTTAAAGATGATGGCTTTGGCATTTTTGATACTTATCGGGGTTGCATTGATGGGCGAAGGGTTTGGCTTTCATATACCAAAAGGCTATATATATTTTTCTATGGCTTTCGCATTGGCTGTAGAATCTCTCAATATTTATGCAAAATCAAAAAGTAAGGAATAATGAAATTGGAAGATAGATTGAAAATCGGCAAATATAGTTTTGAAAGTCGTCTTATAGTAGGAAGCGGCAAGTATAAAGACTTTCAAACAACTAAAGAAGCTACAATCGCAAGCGGTTCAAATCTTATAACAGTTGCGGTAAGGCGCATAAATATAACAAGCAAAAACGAAGAAAATCTTACCGATTATTTCAAAGGCACAAACGTGTCGCTTTTGCCAAACTCTGCAGGTTGTACAAAAGCCGAAGAGACTATAACTTTGTTTCGCATGGTACGTGATGCCGTGGGGTTTGATTTGATAAAACTTGAAGTTATAGGAGACAGCGCCAAGACACTTTATCCTGACATCATAGAGACTCTTAAGGCTTGCGAAGTATTGGCAAAAGACGGCTTTACGATCATGTCTTACACAAATGACGACCCGATAACAGCAAAAAGATTGGAAGATGTGGGAAGTGCGGCGGTTATGCCTTTGGCTTCTCCTATAGGAAGCGGTCTTGGTATACAAAACAGATACAATATTTTATTTATTAAAGAAGCGGTGAAAATTCCCGTTATAGTAGACGCTGGTATAGGTTGCGCAAGCGATGCGGCTATAGCTATGGAGATAGGAGCTGATGCCGTACTAACTAACAGCGCGTTAGCATATGCTAAAGAACCTGTTTTGATGGCTGAAGCCATGAGACATGCTGTAATTGCAGGAAGAAAAAGTTTTCTTAGCGGTAGAATGGAGAAAAAAGCATTTGCAACTGCAAGCAGTCCAAGCGAAGGAATTGTGGAATTTAAAAGAGGCTAATATTTCCGCGCACAAACTGTTTTTATCAATTTTAAATACAGATAGAAGTTTGTGCTGCAGAAATTCTTGATGTAGACAAAAATTATGTCGCTGTTTTTATCGTATATAAAATTGCGTAAACTTTTGATGCTTTATAAAAACAGTGTTTTGATATTGTGCAAAGCTTTGGCAAATTGTAAAAATATCAAAGTTTTATTACTTTCAAAGTTGGTTAACTAACACTCTCAAGTTTTTAATTATGTCAAAAAAGCTTAACTGTACTCGATCTTTCATCGATGGATATAAAAGCTTTTATTTGAGTGTGTGATTTTAAATCAAGCAAAAAATATTGAAAATATCAATTTTTAGTATCGGATTTTTTTATTTAACCAAAAATCAAACTAACTGCTACGGTTTTTGTATTTGTAAGGAATTAAAAAACAATATTTTTGTCATCAAATCTAATGGTGCGGATGAAGAGACTCGAACTCCCATGCCTCGCGGCGCCAGATCCTAAGTCTGGTGTGTCTACCAATTTCACCACATCCGCACAATAATAATAATTTGCAAAGGTTTTAACAGCCTTGTTTTCATCAAAAATCAAAGCGGTTTTACAACCCAAACAACTCTTTTGCAAAAATCGACCCGTTCTTTGCCGTATTTTACGCAAAACAAAATGGTACGCCCGTCAGGATTCGAACCTGAGACCTACGGCTTAGAAGGCCGTTGCTCTATCCAGCTGAGCTACGAGCGCATAGACAATCGGCAAAAAGCCCTTTCGATAAGCAGCTTTTAATGGTACGCTCGATAGGAGTCGAACCTACAACCTACAGATCCGAAGTCTGTTGCTCTATCCAATTGAGCTACGAGCGCAAGTGGGGTGAGTTATGGGAATTGAACCCACGACCCTCAGGACCACAATCTGATGCTCTAACCAACTGAGCTAAACTCACCAACAAAAAATGGTCGGGGTGACAGGATTTGAACCTGCGACCCTCTGGTCCCAAACCAGATGCGCTACCAGGCTGCGCTACACCCCGTCTAATCACCAAGCTGACGATATTTTTAGCAAAAAATAGATAATTGCTAAAATCCTCTACATTCATCACTTGAAAATTAAAAACAAGGTTGAAAGTTTACACAAAACGTCTGCTTTTGTCAAGACTTGTTTTTGTTTTTGTCTATACGGCAGCTTTTCATGCGAATTATCACTTTAGAAATTTAGCAAATGATGGTAAATTCATCTAACACCATATGTCTCTTAAAGGGGGCAAATTGCTATTAATTTGGGAAAGTGCTTGCACGTTAGCAAGGAATATTTTTACCGAAATTTACACAACATACGTGGGGTATTTGCTTGTCACGGAAATTAATTACGAAAACTTTGCCATTCATCATTTTTTATATATCAAGCATTCAATGAGAAGTGCAATATTCATCACTTGTTTTAAAAATTCCATGTCGATAAAAATGCTTTTTACTCCTTTACCCTAATCGTCATAAACTCACATGAAGTTAACGCTTAAATTGTTAAATGTTTCAATCACTTCACCTAAATCATACATAAGACAAACTTGCAGCGCGAATTACTCTGATATATTCACACAAAGCACATGATAGAAGAGTTGCTACAAGAGATTTGTCATTGGATTTGATTTTTCTTTTGTTGAATACAACATATTACTTTTTTACGGAAATTTTACCGACTTGATAATCAAACCGATCGATCTCTTGTTTATATGTCAAAAAAGAGTGATTTATGCTAAATCCGAGAATATTTTTGATTTCATCAAAAATTAATTTTAGCGTATTGCTTCTATCGGCTTACAAATGACTAAAACAATCACATCCATCAAAATCAAGTCAGGCTTTCATCCATGACAGATAAAAGATCTAAGAACCGATGATAAGCGATAAATGTTTAATTTTACAACAGTAGCTTTTGTCAAATCGATTTGTTTATCTAAAAAACACTGCACACAAGATGAGTTTACACATTTTTACAGTTAAAATACGCCGTATATAGTTTTATCAAACCTGTTTCATATGACTTTTTGACGTCAATTCGGACATTATCGCTTTTTCCATTTTATCAAGTGGTTTTTTGATAATTGGTTGGATAAATTGGGTTTTATTGAAAGTTCTCTGCCTTTTTGCGAGCTTAGAAGTATTTATTATGATTTTTTCTTCCATCTGTTTAAGAGAGTAGAGTCCGTCAAAATAATCTATAACCTCTTTTATCCCTATGGCTTTCATACAGTTTGGTTCTCTTGTGTATTTTTTCTCAAGTCTCGCAATTTCATCTACCAAGCCGTTGCTTATCATTTTTTTTGTGCGCACTGCTATCCTTTGCTGCAAAATATCTTTATCCGTATCTATTTCAAAAATCGGCAAATGTTTTATCAGCGGCTCTTTTTTTGTTCGCTGCAAAAAATCGCTTGGAATTTTGCCCGTTTCAAAATATATTTCATACCATTTTTCGATTCGGTATCTATCGTTTGCTTCTATCTTTCTGCCCATTATCGGGTCTGTTTGCGTTAAATATTCATACGCATTTTTTATATCTCTTAGTGTTCTTGTCGTCTTTTTTTGATTTTCTTTACTCACAAGAGGTTTGTCGCTAAGTCCCGAGAGCATGGCTTTTAGATAAAAACTTGTTCCGCCTACAATGATAAGAGGTACGCTTTTTAGCTGTGCCTCTTTTTTGGCCATTTTATATAAATCAAAAAATATAGTCACATTAAAGCTCTCATCGGGTCTTATCACGTCTATACCAAAATGTTTTATGCTGCTCATTTGTGCATGTGTAGGTTTTGCCGAAGCGATGTCTATCTCTTTGTAGACACAAAGCGAATCGAGTGAAAGTATTATAGAGTTTGTTTGCTTTGCTATGTTTAATGCCAAGTCGCTTTTGCCCGAAGCAGTTGTTCCTATAATGGCAATTTGCATAAAACTCTCCCTTGTTGGTCTTTGTTGAGTTAATTATATCAATATTATCAAGAATTGCCCTATATGCGAAGAGTGGCAAATAAAAGACGGCAAAGTAACAAATAAAGTGGTGACCCATACGAGATTCGAACTCGTGTTACCGCCGTGAAAGGGCGATGTCCTAACCGTTAGACGAATGGGCCGAAAAAGAGATTCAAAAACTTTATGAAAAGTCTTTTTGCTTTGATAAAAATAAAGGGTAGAATTATAACACGCATACCTTAAATATTTTTAAAAAATTTTTATGGTAAAATGCTCTCCTTTTAATTTAAACTGCGGTATATATAAAAAGCCGCGTTTGGGGTGTGCGCACATGTACAGACTTTTGGCTATATTTGCAGGAATTGCGTTTTTCTTCAGCGCGTGCAGCATCAAAGAGCAAACCATAGAAGCTTCTCAACCAATCACACTCATTATTAAAGCCCCTTATGTCAAGTTAAGCGGTGTGGGTTTTCACAAAACGGGCGGCAGATATACCAATTTGCAGATATTTTCGGCAGGCATTGTTATGCTTGATTATAAATCGGCTAATAGTATCTGCGTCAACAGCAGATGTATGACGCGCGGTATTTTCAACGAAAACCTCTTTTTATATCCGCATTATGATGAATTGATAGACGATATTTTAGCGCAAAGGCCTCTGTACAAATCACAAAATCTCATAAAAACAGAGAGTGGTTTTTCTCAGCACATAACAAAAGCAGGTGCGTTTGACATAGTATACGAGGTAAATGGAACCAGCGCTACATTTAATGATTTGCAAAACGCAATAATGATTCAAATAACAAAAATAGGAAAAGAGCAGTGAAATATATAGGAGCTCATGTAAGCGCGAGCGGAGGAGTGGAAAACGCTCCGTTTAATGCTAAAGCTATCGGAGCAAAAGCATTTGCCTTATTCACTAAAAATCAGCGTCAATGGAATGCAAAGCCATTTACAAAAGAGCAGATAAGAGCTTTCAAAAGAGCGCTTGAGGAAGTTGGTATTTTACCAAAACATATTTTGCCGCATGATAGTTATCTTATAAATCTGGGGCATCCCAATAAAGAGCAGAGACAAAAATCGTTTGAAGCGTTTTTGGACGAAGTGAGAAGATGCGAAGAACTTGAGCTTGAGAGGTTAAATTTTCATCCAGGGAGCCATCTAAAAGAGATAAGTGAAGAGGAGTGTCTGCAAAATATATCAGAGTGTATGAACGAAGTTTTGAAGCAAAGCGAAGGCGTTACGCTTGTAGTGGAAAATACCGCAGGACAAGGAAGCAATCTTGGATATCAATTTGAACATTTAGCCTTTCTTTTGCAAAATTCCATAGACAAATCGCGCGTTGGAGTCTGTATAGACACTTGTCATCTTTTTACATCGGGATATGATATAAGAACAAAAGATAATTATGAAAAAACTATGACACAATTTGATAAAGTTGTAGGGTTTAAGTTCTTAAAAGGTATGCATTTAAATGACTCAAAAGCAAAATTTCAAAGCCGTGTAGATAGACATGAGAGTATCGGCAAAGGTGAAATAGGACTTGATGCATTTTCTTATATAATGAACGATGATAGAATAGACGATATTCCTATGATATTGGAGACTATAGATGAGAGTCTATGGGCGCAAGAGATATTTTTACTCTACAATTTACACATATAAAAGTTTAAAGTTA
>JAIRSJ010000003.1 GCA_031255525.1 Campylobacteraceae bacterium | reverse complement strand
AATATTTTCCCTTGAGTATATTCCTATTCTTTTCAGCGTTTTCCCGCCGCTTCCTATAATAATATTCTTTTGTCCCTCTTTTTCAGTTATGATATCTGCATAAATTTTATAAATTTTATCTTTTTCTTCAATTCTATCAATAATTACGTCAGATGAATACGGAACTTCATCGCTTGTAAATTTATAAACAGCTTCTCTTATAAGCTCTTTGTATATTTCACGCATTGTTTGAGTTGTCAAAAGTTCCGGGTCATAAAAATACGGATGTTCGGGGACAAACTTTTCCAATTCGTTTAACAAATATACTTTAGATTTGCAATGTTTTATTGAAATCGGAATAAGCGTTTGAAATTGCGATTGATAAGCTTCAAATTCGGCTATCTTTTTTAACACCTTTTCATTATTTACCATGTCACACTTGGTAAGCAAAACAATATGTGGTTTATCTACATGTAAAGCTAAAAAATCTTTATAACTATGCAAAGAGTCTGTGACGGGCGTTAAAAATAGCATCAAATCGCAATCACTCATAGCCTTTAACGACTCTTCAATCATAAACTTGTTCAGAAGCTTTTCGCTTACATGTATACCTGGAGTATCGACAAATATAAATTGTGTGTTATTGTGCATAACAATTATATTTGCTCTTTTCCTTGTAGCGTTGATTTTTTTTGAAACCATAGCTATATTTTCGCCGACAAGCCAATTTAAAAGCGAACTTTTGCCTGCATTCGGTTTGCCTATTACAGCCACAAATCCCGCCTTTTGCAGAGCTTCACTCACAAAATATACCTTGCGCTATCTTCATCTTCCAAAATCATGTCAAGTTTTGCATGAACCAAAAATGCGTCTATATGTATGGTTTTGCCCTTATGTTTATCTGCGTCAAAGCTAATATCTTCAATAACTTTTTCTACTATTGTGTGTAGTCTTCTTGCCCCTATATCTTCGGTTTTATTGTTTGCTATGTACGCTATTTTTGCGATAGCTTTTATTGCTTCGTCATCAAAAATAAGCTCCACATCTTCTGCTTTTAATAATGCTTGATATTGACGCAGTAAAGAATTTTTTGGTTGGGTTAAAATTTTATATAACGTATCCTCGTCCAGTGAATTTAGCTCAACCCTTAAAGGAAATCTGCCTTGAAGTTCTGGTATCAAATCACTTGGTTTGCTCAAATGAAATGCTCCTGCGGCGATAAAAAGGATATGATCTGTATTTATGATACCAAGTTTTGTCGAAACGGACGACCCTTCAACTATTGGTAAAAGGTCTCGTTGGACGCCTTCTTTACTCGGATCTTGTCTGCCTTGTGCAGTTGAAGGCACTGCGATTTTGTCTATCTCATCTATAAATATTATTCCGCCGTTTTGCGTTCTTTGCATGGCTTCGCGTCTTATGGCTTCATTGTTCAATATTTTATCAGCAGCTTCAATTTTCAAGACTTCCTTTGCTTCTTTCACCGACATCTCTTTTTTGATACTGTTTTGCCCGGCGTTTAATATTTTTATGAAAGATTCTTGCACTTTTATCATTTCAGGAGGTATATTCGAATCATCTCCGAATTCACCGCTGCTTTGACGCAAATCCACTTCGATATTCAATCCGTCAAAATCTCCTGCGATAAGCTTTTCTTGCATCTTTTCATAACTTTGCCTGTAAGCTTCCTGTTTATCTTCGCTGGCTCCTTTTGGCAATGGCGGCAAAAGTTTTTCAAGTATCGTTTTTTCAATGTGTTTATTTATGGCTTCCGCATTTTTTTCTTTATGTTCTGATTTTACGAGCGATAATGCGGCAAGGGATAAATCTCTTATCATAGATTCGACATCACGTCCCACAAAACCTATCTCTGTATATTTACTGGCTTCGACTTTGACAAAAGGTAGGTTCATCATTTTTGCAAGCCGTCTCGCTATTTCCGTTTTCCCCACTCCAGTAGAACCTATCATGAGAATATTTTTGGGCACAACTTCTTCTTGCATGGAAGGTTCAAGCTTGAGCCTTCTATATCTATTTCTAAGTGCTATAGCGATAGCTTTTTTGGCTTCGAATTGCCCTATAATATATTCGTCCAGATATGTCACAATTTCTCTTGGCGTTAAATTCATTGTTCTTTTTTATCCTCTAAAACAAAAGTCTTTATTGAATGATTTGTGTATATGCAAATATCGGCGGCAATTTTCAAACTCTCTTTGACAAGATCTTCTTCCGGAAGTCCGGCATGTCTATTTAAAGCGCGCGCAGCCGATATAGCGTAATTGCCGCCGCTGCCAATAGCTGCTATTTGTCCGTCTTCAGGCTCTACGACATCGCCGGTACCGCTCAAAATAAAAATATACTCTCTGTTTAAAACAATCATCATAGCTTCCAATCGCCTTAAGTATTTATCTTTGCGCCACTCTTTTGAAAATTCAATGACGGATTTTAGCAAATCTCCTTTTTTTTGTTCCAAAATATTTTCAAACATGTCAAACAGATTAAAAGCATCGGCCGTACTTCCAGCAAATCCCGCCAAAACACTACCGTTATGCAGTTTTCTGATTTTAACGGCATTGCCTTTTAAAACGGTATTGCCGAATGTCACTTGTCCGTCTCCACCGATAACCGATCTGCTTTTACCTTTATACGCTAAGATAGTAGTCGAATGAAACATAATTTACTCTCCGACTATTTCTGTTGTGAGATTTGAGTGAATTCCATGACCAAGTTTTATTGATACGTCAAAAACGCCTGTATTTTTTATGGGCAGTTCGATTTCTATATTTTTTTTATCAATCTCTATCTTGTGTTGGATTTCAAGTTCTTTTGCTATCTCATCTTTTGTAACTGCTCCGAAAAGGCTGCCGTTTGCACCCAAAGAACGCTTTATAACAAGATTTATATTTTCGAGTGCGACTTTTATCTCTTTTAGTCTTTCAAGCTCTTTCGCTTCAACTTCAGCTTTTCTTCTCTGTTCAGCCTCATATTGACGCAAGACATCATTTGTTGCAAGTTTTGCAAATCCTTTGCCTATCAAAAAATTTTTGCCGTAACCATCTTTAACTTCTTTAATTTCACCCGTTTTACCAAGCCCCTTCACATCTTTAATCAACAAAACTTTCATAAATTTCCTTTCATTATCATGTGTGCAAAAATATTTTTAATTTTTGCCTTGCATTTTTCTGTTTTTTCCGCTTATAATAAATCTTAGTGCATTTAATTTAATAAAACCTGCGGCATCTTTTTGATTGTAAACCTCATCTTCTTCAAAGGTTGAAAATGCTTGATTAAATAAATTATCCGTCTTTGAATCTCTGCCTACAACTATTACATTTCCTTTATACAACTTAATCCTGACCGTCCCATTTACGTTTTCTTGAGATTTGTCTATGGCAGCTTGCAACATTTCACGCTCAGGCGAAAACCAAAAACCGTTATAAATCAAGCTCGCAAAACGCGGCATAAGTTCATCTTTTAGATGTGCTGCTTCTCTATCTATCGTAATGCTTTCTATCGCTCTATGCGCTTTTAGCATAATGGTTCCGCCAGGAGTTTCATAACAGCCGCGTGATTTCATTCCGACATATCTGTTTTCAACAATATCAAGTCTTCCGATGCCATGTTTTGCGCCGAGTTCATTCAATTTTGCAAGCATTTGTGCTGGGCTTAACGCCTTTGAATTTAATTTTACAAGATCGCCGTTTTTGTATTCGATTTCAATAATTTCAGGCTCATTCGGAGCTTTTTGCGGATCTGTAGTCCATCTCCACATATTCCCTTCAGGTTCTTTGTTCGGATCTTCCAAGACTAAACCCTCGTATGATATATGAAGTAGATTTGCATCCATAGAGTAGGGCGACTTATTACCTTTTTTTTCTATTTCTATGCCATGTTTTTGTGCATATTGCAAAAGTTTTTCGCGAGAATTTAAATCCCACTCTCTCCAAGGAGCTATGATGGTCAAATCAGGATTAAATTTAAGATATCCTATCTCAAATCTGACTTGATCATTTCCTTTGCCGGTAGCTCCATGAGAGACCGCATCGGCATTTGTCAGCTTCGCTATCTCCGCTTGTCTTTTTGCTATCAAAGGGCGTGCAATGGAAGTGCCCAAAAGATATTCACCCTCGTAAATAGCATTTGCTCTAAACATAGGAAATACATAATCTTTTACAAACTCCTCTTTTAAATCTTCTATGAAAATATTTTCAGGTTTTATTCCGAGAGAAAGTGCTTTTTTACGTGCAGGTTCAAGTTCTTCGCCTTGACCTATGTCGGCGGTGAAAGTTACGACTTCACACTTGTATTCATCTTGAAGCCATTTTAAAATAATACTTGTATCAAGTCCGCCGGAATATGCCAAAACTACTTTTTTAACACTCTTTTTCATTGCAAAAAATCCTTAAATTAAAAATAGTATATATTAAAACTTTTAATGATAACCAAAATTAGTTTAATTGCCTATTACGCGAAGGCTCATTTACATAAAAAGTGTTATAATAAATATTTACCTCACATATCGAAAAAAGGTTTCATATGAAGAAGATATTTTTTCTATCCATTATGGTTTTGTTTCTCAGTGGATGCGCCTCAAAACACGATGTGATACTTGTAGGCTTCAACTCTGAAGATGTTTTAAAAAGCGTATTTGACGAAAAAACCGAAACTGTAATCGTGACAATGCCCGATGGTGAAGTACTAAGCGGCAGTTACAGCTCTCTTGATAGCGAGGAGCCTGTGCATTTTTCAAATACGTTTGGCTATTCAAGCGGCGGTAGATATCACAGAGGCGGAACTTTCGGCGGCGTCGGAATAGGTCTTAATTTTGGCTACGAATCCACAAAATACGCGCTTTTGACAAGTCAAACATCTCCTTTGAAAATGGAGATATTGGTAACTATCAGAAGCTGGTCTAAAAATGGTTTCGGCGAAGCAAAAACAAACGATGGAAGAGTTTATAAAATACAGTTTTGAAGATTGATAAAAATTTGCCTTTACATGCAAGAAAATTTACATGTAAAGGATAAATTTAAGTCAAGTTTTTAATCGATTTGGTTACGCGCCAATTTTACCTATAGGTAAGACCTCTTTTTGCATGTGGATATTCAGTACATTTGCCGCACTGCCATAAAATGAGAGCAGAGATATGATAAGTTCTGCCACGCCGGCAACTACCTTTGATAGTTGCGGTTCTATACCAAAACTATAACACACAAGCGATACAAATAGAATATCTATAGCCAAAAAAATGGAGAAAAGCGTTCTGTTTGTTATGCTTGCTCCTATCGTCATATATACGGTAAAAATTAAATATCCAAGATAGAAAAACCCAAGTTGTTTGGTAAAATCACCCTCATATTGCCGGAACATCAGCCACCATGTAAGGGCTAT
Organism: Campylobacteraceae bacterium; assembly: GCA_031255525.1. Classification (GTDB taxonomy): domain Bacteria; phylum Campylobacterota; class Campylobacteria; order Campylobacterales; family Campylobacteraceae; genus JAIRKW01. The sequence continues at coordinate 20,169 of JAIRSJ010000003.1, read as the reverse complement.
TGTGACCCAAAACATGCCATAACCCATAAAAGCCAAACCTCCGAAAACATTCTGTTTTTTATAATCCAAAACGCCGGCGGTTAGCTGAATAAAACCGCCTAAAAGCAATGCGCAGGGTAAAATGCCTATAGTGCCCGTAGTAAAACCCAATTTTTCACTCGATGCTACCAAAGTAACGACAGCCAAACCAAACAGCCCCAAAGCCGACGGATCGGCTTGCTTGGAAGTAATTTCCAAAATATTGGAATTTTTTTCCATAATTGCTCCTTTCGGATTGAGATATTTTTATTGTAAAGACCGATATTAAACTTTTTAGAAATATCTTAGTATTAAGATAAGGGAAGTATAAAAAGTGTTACTGATAGATACAATATAAAAATTTATTTTATCAAACAAGAGTATGGTTGTCTCATAAAATAGAGATTTTTAGCTTATTTCGCATAAGTTGCATTACTTTATATTTCGTTACTAAAATACACAATAAATAAGAAATGCCTCCATATTTTGTATAAAAGATAGATGAACGACTGAAGCGAATAATATTGATCTATTTTTTTAAAAAGTGAGATATTTTATTTAGAGGAAAAAAAGATTTGATATTTGATGAACATTCAAAGCAGGCAAAAATTACGTATATATGCGCTTGATGTAAGTAGTCATATGACTTTTGCACCAAATCAAATACTATGCATATACTCAAAAGATGGTAAAATAAAAAGTTGAATTTTTAAAATTTATATAAATACTAAATATCGATAATGGGAAATAATGAACTTATATCAGTATAAGAAGGGCTACAGATACACAAGCGATGTGATGTTGCTGTATGATTTTGCGCGTTTTTTTAGACCAAGAGGAGATATTTTAGATGTTGGATGCGGATGCGGTATTTTGGGACTTTTGCTAAAACGCGACTTTCCGTCTATAAAATTGAGCGCCATAGATATTCAAGAAGAACATGTATTTTTGACACTTAAAAATGTGCAAGAAAACGCTCTTAATGCAAATATTATCTTGGGTGATTTTGCGAAGTATAAATTTGGCGACAAATTTGATTTTATCGTGTCAAATCCGCCTTTCTATCATGAATCTACAAAAAAAAGCGAAAATGAGAGATTAAAAATAAGCCGATACGCAAACTCGCTGCCGCTTAAAGAGTTTTTATTTAAAAGCGCTTTGCTGATGAAGCCAAAAGGTTTTCTGATTTTTTGTTACGATTCAAAACAGATAGAAGATATTGTTTTGCAAAGCAATGAGGCAAAATTGAAAATTTGCGATATACGTTTTGTTCACTCCAAAAAAGATAGAGATTCTTCATTGGCTCTTATAAGCGCAAGAAAAGAGTCCAAATCTTTTGCAAAAATTCATTCGCCGATTTTTATGTTTGAAGAAAATACCTATACAAAAGAGATAAAAGAGATTTTTAAAGTTGCTGATACAAGGAGTATGGATTGGGAATAATAAAGCAAGAAGGTTATAATTATGCGTTTAATGCGGATGCTTGCGTATCTTGCGGCGGCAAATGCTGCATCGGCGAGAGTGGATATATTTGGGTTGATGAGGAAGAAATTTTGACTTTTGCCAAGTTTTTCAATATGAAAAAAGAGGAATTTATACTACAATATCTGAGAAAAATAAATTCTTGTTATACTTTAAAAGAGGTGGAGTTTCAAAACGGTTACGCATGTATCTTTTTTGATGAAAAGATAATGGGTTGCAGCGTGTATAACGTCAGACCAAATCAATGCCGCACATTTCCGTTTTGGAATTATTTCAAAAATCGCAAAAAAGAGTTGGAGGATGAATGTATAGGTATTTTGTCATAACAATTTTAAGTATATTTTGTGCGTATGGTGCGGTTAATGAAGCAAATGTCTCCGAAAGCAATGCGTCGACAAATGAGAATCTGCTTATTTTACAAGCTTTAGATGCTCAACAATACGGCAAGTTCGCAAATGCGGCTTTGCTTTTTGAAAAACTTTATGAAAAGAGTGGACAAGAAGAGTATCTGAAAAACTCTATAAGACTTTTTTTGATGACGGATAACATGAGCATGACTAATGATTTGGTGCAAAAAGGGCTTAAAAATTATCCGCAGGATTTTGAATATGAGCGCTTCAATATAGCCAAATTGCTCAAAGAGAACAATATAACAGCGGCGCAAGAAGCGGCAATAGTACTTTTAAAAAAAGAGAGAAATGAACAAAATCTGAAACTTATCGGCACGGTTTTTCTTTACATGCAAGATTATAATGCGTCTTTGGGTTATTTTGACGAAGCATATGCTATCTCAAAAAATGAACAGTTGCTTGTTCAGATCGCAGATATAGAATTGAGGCTCGGCAAGATTGACGAAGCTATTTTGCGGCTTGAAACATATACGAGAATGAATGGTTGCAGTATTGGCAGCTGCTACAAACTTATAGAAATTTATAGTATGAAAAAAAATACGAATAAAATGCTGGATATCTATAAAAGGCTTTATGAAAAGTTTAAAGAAGATGAGTATGCACAAAAGATATTTGAGATATTCATGTTTCAAAACAGACGTTCCGAAGCTATAAGTTTTTTGGAAAAAAGCAGATACAAGCCGGATATTTTGATAGAACTTTATACTGTGGAAAAACAGTACGATAAGGCTGTAAATTTGGCAAAAAAGAGTTATGAAAAAACGGGCAATCTGGAATATTTGTCTAAAATTGCAATTTTAGAGTATGAGGGTGCGGACAATAAAACCGATACGCTATTAAATTCCGTCACGGATAAATTTGAAAATTCGATCAGCAGTAAAAGCGATGCGCTTTATCTAAATTATTATGGCTATTTGCTTATCAATCACGATATAGATGTGCAAAAAGGGATAGATTTCGTCAAAATAGCTCTCCAAAATCAGCCGGATTCACCATATTATCAAGACTCTCTTGCCTGGGGATTTTATAAGCAAAAAAATTGCAAAGATGCCTACAATATCATGCAAAAAGTGGTTGAGGTGCTAAAAGATAAAGAGGTTTTGGAACATTATAATTTGATAAAAGAGTGCGCTGTTGAGGGCGAAGAAGTAAAAAAATGATATTAGACGAGATAATAAGGCAGACCGAAGAAGATTTAAACAGACGCAAAAAAGAGTTTCCGATAGAGTGGCTCGGCAGAACTCTTTCTTATAACAATTTTGCTCCGCGCGATGTTAAACCGCATCTGCGTTCAACAAAAGAAAATCCTTATCGTATTATTGCTGAAGTTAAAAAAGCAAGTCCGAGCAAGGGTGTTATAAGAGAGGATTTTGACCCGATACTTATAGCGCAGAGTTATAATAATGGCGGAGCAGACGCACTTTCGGTTTTAACGGAACCGCATTTTTTTAAGGGTAACTTGGAGTATCTTGCTCAAATCAGACGCTATGTTCCAATTCCGCTTTTAAGAAAAGATTTCACTGTTGATGAATATCAGGTACTAGAAGCTTATGTATACGGGGCGGATTTTATTCTTTTGATAGCAAAAGCTTTGAGTAAAAAAAAGCTCTCTGATCTGCTTTCTTTTGCTATGGAGCTTGGAATGGAGGTTTTGGTTGAGGTGCACGATAAAGCAGATTTGTTAAAAGCCGTATCGTCAGGCAGTAACATTATAGGCATAAATCATAGAAATTTGGAAACTTTTGAAATGGATATGAGTTTGAGCCAAAAACTTTTGCCGCTTATCCCAAAAGGCAAGATTATAGTAGCAGAAAGCGGATTGAGCGATAAAGAAACCATAGTAAATTTATCATCTATCGGTGTTGATGCTTTTTTGATAGGTGAATATTTTATGCGTCAAAATGATATAGAATCTTCAGTTCGGGAGTTTAAAAGAGTTTGAGGCAAAATCTGTCTTTTCGTTTTAATATTTCATAAAATAACGACATCATCGTATTTAGCTTGTCGTTTTTGTGATAAAAGCATTTTTTATGTTCATTTTTAGCAGTTCAATGCAAATCTATAAAATATAATACTATTTTTCCAAGTCCGATATAATTTGATAGTTGACGGGATAATCAAAATATTTGCTTAGTTAATTTAGGTGCGCATGATAAAAACGTCAAAGAAAGATAGAGGTTGCATGAAGTTAGCTTATAGATGAAAGAATTTCATTTGAGTGCAAATAATACTTTAGATCAGATATTTTATTTTCTATCAAACGTTGCAGCATTTATATGTAAATGAAATTAACCTGTTTACATCCTGGCGTATACAAAGAGAGTCTTTCGTAGTTTTAACATATGGTTGTAAAGCTAAAATAATTCTTATCAAAATACTTGCAGTCCGAAAAAATTTAAGTCTGATTAATACAAATAAAATATGTATATTGAGAAAACACAAATAGAAACTATAGCAAAAATATATCTATAATCGGTTGATATAAAGCAGATTCAGCACATTTTGCATATATTTTAAACGCAAAAACTTTTAAAACTATCTCTTAATATATTCATGATAATTACAATTTTTATATTTTTAATATTTCTTTTATTTTCTTTTGCTAATATTCTGATTTTAGTAATAATTATCAAAATTAAAAAATCTTTTGAAAAATTCAAAAATTAGGAGCGAATATGAAAAATAAAGCGGTTTGCAATATCTTTATTGCCTTTGTTTGTTTGGCCTCATTTTGTTATGCTCAAACAAATGAAACGGTCGAGTTAGATGAGATAAAAGTCGTCAGTGCGGCAGGTTATGAACAAAACATAGCCGATGCGCCGGCGAGTATTTTTGTCATCACAAAAGAGGATTTGGAAAAACGATCGGAGCAGGATCTTACTGATGTGCTAAAAAATGTCCCCGGCGTTTACATAGAATCAGGAAGCGTTTTTAAAGACGTATCTATTCGTGGTATGAGCAGCAGTTATACTTTATATCTGGTTGATGGAAAGCCTGTATCCGGTAATGAGGCGCATAGTCCAAACGGCATGGCGGGCGGAATAGCTACAAACTCGCTGCCGCCCGTATCAGCAATAGAGAGGATAGAGGTGGTAAGAGGACCTATGTCTTCTATTTACGGTTCGGAAGCAATGGGCGGAGTTATCAATATCATTACCAAAAAAGTACCGAACGTATGGTCTGGAACGGTAGGTGCGGAGTATACAAAATCATTTAACAATGTCAGCAAAGACGGATATCAGACAAATTTTTATTTATCCGGTCCTGTCATAAATGATATTTTATCTTTGCAAACTTACGGCTCTTTTTTAGGGCTTGATGAAAGCAAAGCCAAGGGAGGCGGAAAGAGTTCCTCGTCAAATCCTGATTTTAAAAGAAGACAAGCGGGTGCTAAATTAGTTTTGGCTCTTAACGAAAACAATGACTTGTATTTAGGATATGACTACTCAAAGCAGCAAAGAGTTGCAACACCGGGAAAATCAATAGCGAGCAGTTCAATCATGTCTGATAATTTGGCCATCAGAGACTCTTGGTCACTGGGACACAATGCAAAATATAGCGAATTTGTTTTGGATAGTTACGCACAGTATATGAGTACTTACAATAACAGAAAAAGAGGCAATGACACGGGTATCTTTTATGATGTACTGACGCTAAATAGTCAAGCCACATACTTTTTCAGCCAAAATACGCTTTCATTGGGTGCGCAATATAAAAACGAAGAGCTGGAGGACAAAGTAACAAACTCGTTGGGTGGAAATATTCCCGTTACTATGAAAAAATGGCAGTTTGCACTTTTTGTGGAAGATGAATGGAATATATTTGATAACTTTGCGCTCACGGCAGGAGTTAGGTACAATAAAGACGAGAAGTTCGGAAATTACGTCAATCCAAGACTATATGCGGTTTTGAATTTAACAGATAAGTTAGTTCTAAAAGGCGGCATATCAACAGGTTATAAAAGCCCAAGTTTAAGGCAGTCTGCTGATGATTTTGGCGGAGTCACAGGAGGTGGTGTCAGCAAAGGCGTTATGGTGGGAAATCCTGATTTGGAACCTGAAAAAAGTTTAAATTACGAGATCGGAACATCTTATAACAATAAAGATATAGGTTTAAATACCGGTTTTACGATGTTTTATTCGGAATTTAAAGACAAAATTGCAGAATTTAGAAATTGCCAAGGCGCTTCCGGTTCGCTTGGTTGCAACTACAATGGCGAAGCTTTCGACTTTATATCAATTTATAAAAATGTTGATGAAGCAGAGTTGTACGGTGCAGAGCTTAGTTTAAAATATAATATCTTATCAAATTTGATACTCAGCGGAAGTTACACATATCAAAAAAGCAACCAAAAAACAGGCGATTATAAAGGTTTGCCGCTTAATGACACTCCAAAAACTTTGGCAAGTTTAGGACTTGAATATGAGGCTAATAGTAAATTTAGCGTTTGGAGTCAGGCAAATTACAGAGGCAAGGCCGATTTTTATGGCTCTTTGAGGTCTAACAATACTCAAACGAACAAAGCTTACACTTTGGTTGATTTAGGAGCTAATTATATATTAACAGACAGTTTGAAAGTAAGTGCTGGTATTTATAATATGTTCAACAAAGAGATAACGGCAGCATCGTTTGGAAAACATATAGACGGCAGAAGAGTCACGATCGGGTTTAACGCTAAATTTTAAAAAGATGATGCTTGAGGCTTGAAAATGCGCTTTTATCTTTTTAAATTTTAAGCGCATTTTTAACCATAGAGATTAAACTCTCATATAGCAATTATATGGGAGTTTTAAAAATATCGTCGTCGCAAGAGTTGCTGTTTTTATGTCTTATTTGTGTTAATACAATTTAAAAAAATATCATTACTGCAAAAGTTACACATTTATCTGCAATGATGATGAGTTGTATTTGGTTTTATAACACCGCTTGTTCGATGAACATTCGCATCTATCAATTTTTTTACAATAATATCATCTCTTTAGCATATTTATAAGCTTTAAAAAAACTATAAATGCTTATATGTATCAGTCCATACAGTGCTTTTTAGCGTGTCATGTAAGTGTTCGTTTACTTGTTTTTTCATTTCTATCAGAATGCTTATCCATATGTTCGTACACAATAATTAATTATATTAGTATTTATATACATGATATTAATTGCCATTTTTTATTCTTTTAAGATAAATTTTATAAGTATTTCAGTAGTATTTTACGATTGATAACAATTATCATTACATTTATTTGGATATTGGATAGATGATTATTGTTTTTGTTATGTTTGGTTTGTAAATTAATATCTAGGAGTGAAAAATGAAAGAGAGGGTAATTTGCTGCGCTTTTGCCGCTTCGACTTGTTTGGCTTCATTGGGTTATGCTCAAACAAATGAAACGGTCGAGTTAGATGAGATAAAAGTCGTAAGCGCTTCCGGATATGAGCAAAAAATCGCAGAAGCACCGGCTAGTATTTCTGTTATAACGTCTGAAGAATTGCAAAAAAAGCAATATATTACGCTGCTTGATGCGGTTAGGGATATAGAGGGCGTTGATATCGGCGAGACAAGAGATAAAGGCGGGGAGGGGACTATCAGTATAAGAGGTATGGGCTCGGACTATACACTTTTGTTGATAAACGGAAGACGACAAAATAATGTAGGCGATTTGTATCAAAACAATGTCTATGTCGGTTCGCACTATAACCATTTGCCGCCTGTTACCGCTGTGGAGAGAATAGAGGTTATACGAGGACCAATGTCTACGCTGTACGGTTCGGATGCGATAGGCGGAGTGATAAATATCATCACAAAAAAAATTACTCCTGAGTGGAGCGGTTCTGTAAGCAGCTCTTTGACTTTGGAGGGAAATTCGGATTTTGGCGATGACAGGACGACAGATTTTAATATTATGGGTCCTATTATCAAAAATAGATTGGCCATTGCTCTTAGGGGAAGCATTTACAAAAGAGAAGCTTCAAATCCCAACTATGAACCGGTAACAGATCCGAATGGCGTTGTGCACGAGAGAACATTAGGCTTTGGTGCGGGCGGGAGAAGCGTTGCAAATACAAATTGGGAGGTGGGAACAAGTCTTGCATTTTCGCCACATGAAAATCATGAATTTACGTTTGATTATGACATTTCCAAACAAAAGTATGACAACTCCGAATCACAAGTGGGAACATTGGACTCTATATCATCTATCTGGCGCGCTCAAGGCGGTAAGGTAGCTCCAAGAGTCGGATATGCTTCCGACCAACGTTTGGAAAGAGAGCAGTATGGGCTTAGTCACACCGGAAAATGGGGAATATTAACAACTGAGACAGGTATTTCTCAAATCACAACGAATAATTACGGTCGCTCGTTGCCGTTTTCAGCCGAAGAGAGACAAGGACTTCAGGGTTTATGGGATTCAGTAAACGGAAATATGACAAATTTAACTCCTGCCCAAAAAGCCGAACTTGAGGCATTTTTGCCGCGTCCGATAAGAACACTTGAATCAAATCAGCTTATATTTGACCATGTAAGTAAAATACCGCTTGAGTCAAACTACATAATAATCGGAGGTCAATTTATAGACGCTTCGTTAAAAGATGGAATTTATGCGTTGGATAAAAATGGTTCTTACACCCAAGGCGATAAGTTTTCATTCAAACAATTTGCACTTTTTGCCGAAGATACTCTCTTTTTGACCGACACGTTATCATTTACCGGTGGAGCAAGATACGACCATCATGACAATTTTGGTTCGCATGTAAGTCCGAGAATATATTTTAACTACGAACCTTTTGAGAGTTGGGCATTTAAAGGCGGTGTTTCAACAGGATATAAAACTCCAAAAGCGACTGATTTACAATACGGTATTACAGGATTTGGTGGACAAGGAACCTCACCTTGGATAGGAAATCCTGACTTGAAACCCGAAAAGAGTGTAAACAGTGAGATTGCGCTTTATTATAACCACGCAAAAGGACACGGCTTTAACTTTACGTTTTTTGTAAATAAATTTAAAGATAAGATAGTAAGCAGCGATACGCTACAGATTTGTACCGCAACGGTTACAACAAATTGCGTTGATATAGGTGAGGCTTGGGCTGATGTTTTAGGGAATAATAACGGACTTTCAAGAAAACAAAATATCTCTGAAGCCGAAGTAAAAGGCTTTGAAGTGGCGGGAAAATTTGTTTTTACTCCGCAAATTTCCTTAAGAGTGAATTATACCTATATTGATTCCGAACAGACAAGCGGAAAAGAAAAAGGCAGACCTCTTACTTCAAGTGCAAAACACAAAGGAAATGTGATGCTTGATTGGGCTGTGACGCAAGCTCTTAGCACGAATCTGGCTCTTGAGATAGAAGATAAAAGGTATCGCGGAGTTGATGCAAACGGCGATCTTTTATACTATAAAGGGTATGAAGTTTTAAATCTCGGAGCTTCATATAAAGCAAATGAGAATATAGTCTTTCATGCAAGAATAAACAACTTGCTTGATAAAGATTTTACATCTTATAAGACGGTATTTACTCCTAACGGCAGTGGTGGTTATAATGCATCGTTTACAGACGATTATAATCTAAAGGCAAAATCGAGAAACTTTTGGCTTGGCGTCACCGGATATTTTTGATAAAATTATAGGATATGTGTCAAACGCATATCCTAATCTGGTTTATCTGTTTGAAGCCAATCTTGCCTGATTGATGAATGCACAGAAAGTTTAACGCTTAAATTGCACTGCTTGCAGAGGGAAATATCGAATTTTAGAATACTAAATCTCAATAAATAACTTTGTGTCTTAAGTTGTGCCGATTGATTTTATAACTCTTTATTTCAAGATATTTTTATCATATATGATATTTTGCGTTATTACTTTATATACTTACAGGTAAATGCAAAAGCGCACATAAGGCGTGAATAGTCTCTATATCTTGTCTTGAGAGCTTGCCATCACCGACTTTTAAACACGCTATAGCCATTTCAAGTATCTTTTTTCTAAGAAGCGATTTCGTCTTTTGTATCTCATGATAAGCGTTTTCAAGCAACACAAGAGAGATATTTTCGTGCGGTATGTATTTTAACAAGGTTGTATTATAAACTTTTATTATCCTCATAAAGGCTTTATCCGCCTTTTCATCATTTAAAAATTGACTGTAAATAACTGCGGAGAGTATAATTTCAACTTCAAATTTTATAGCTTCTATCGCAGAGTAAATCTCTCGCGGAATATTTCTGATACCAAACGTAATATCAAGCGGGTAAAGCGTCAGATGTTTCAGATTGAGCTCAAACCACGATACGTTTTTATCGGCTTCTATGAGTTTGAGTATTGTGCTTTTAAATTTTATATACTCTTCTTTTGAGAGAGCTTTTAGAGTCGGCATGGCGATTTGAATGAGATTTAGATAAATATCGCGCGAAAGATTTTTGGATTCTAAGCGTATGTTTTCAAATTTTTCCGCGATAGTTTTGCTGCTTGATGTGAAAAAATCTTTTTCTATAATTTTAATTTGCGTTTTTTGCATGTTTTCATCTTTGTCTAAAAGAAGGACAAAAATAATCAGTTGCGCCAAAAGCTTATCTGCCGTGCCATCATATAAAAATTTGGGGATGTTATCTATTTTTTCGCTTGCCGTATGAAGTTTTTTAGAGGTTATGACGCCTATATTGTTGATTTCATTTAAAACAGTGGCTGTTGTTATAATTTGCTCTTTTGTCTTTACTTCTGCTTTTTGAATCTCTTTTCTATTTTTCTTAAATGCGGGAACTATATACTGTCCGTTCCAGCTTGGTTGTATAGCTTTGATTCTTTTATCAAGCGGCGGATGAGTGTTAAAAGATAGAAAGTTTTTTACGCCGTTTGAAAAATATATATGGCTAAATTCGTTTGCTTTTTTGGAGCTTATAGTTGAACTTGAGCCGCCGATTTTTTTGAGAGCATTTGCCAGTCCTTGCGGATATCTTGTAAACTGTATTGCCGAAGCATCCGCTAAATATTCACGCTGTCTGTTTATCGCCGCTTTTATCAGGTTGCCGAAAATTACTCCTGTAATTCCTATGATATATAAAAAAAGTCCGGTAAAGAAGAGAAATGCCATGGCTTTGTCGGCTTTTTTATTTCCCCTTGGATTATTAATCGACTTTAATATAAATTCGCCGATCAAACCTATAAATAAAATACCGTTGAGTATGCCGATTGAGCGGATATTTAGTTTCATATCACCGTTAAATATATGACTGAATTCATGGGCGATAACTCCTTGAAGTTCGTCTCTTTCCAAAAAAATAATAGCCCCTTTTGTTACTCCGACAACAGCGTCGTCATAGCGGCTACCTGCAACAAAAGCATTTATGCTTTCATCTTCTAAGAGATAAACGGGAGGAACCGGAATACCTGATGCTATAGACATCTCTTCTACGATGTTTAAAAGCGTTATCTCATTTGCATCTGCATTTTGCCTAATTATTTTTATACCGCCTAAAGATTGAGCTATAAAAACTCCTCCGTATTTTAAAAGTTGCAGTATTTTATAGATAGAGCCGAAAAAGATTATCATCAGAGTAACAAAAAATGACGCAATAGCAACATGTGAGATCGGATAGATATCATGCAATTTATATCCAAGGCGTATTATTATGATGAGCGAAGCCCCGCTTACACAAAGACAAACCCCCATAACGCCTACAAAAAAGAGCACAATCAAAAGTTTTGAATTTTTTTCGGCTCTTTTTTGTTGTTCAAAAAAGTTCATTTTTTGCTAAAAATTTACTTTCGGTGTATTTTGAATAGCTGCGCTATCTTGAAATTCCAAAAGTACGGCATCTTTAGGATGACCAAATTTCGCCGCAAATATATTTTTTGGGAATGATTGACGATAGGTATTGTAAGACATCACAGAGTCATTATATGCTTGTCTGGCAAAAGAGACTCTGTTTTCGGTAGTTGTTATCTCCTCGTGTAATTTCATCATATTTTCATTTGCTTTCAAATCCGGATATGCTTCAACCACTACATTTAATTTTCCAAGTGCACCTTGCAAGTTTTGCTCCGCCAACCCCAAGGCTTCAATATTTTGCGGTTCAAAGGGGTTTGCTTTTGCATTTTCTAACGTTCTAACAGCTTGATTTCTTGCTTGCACTACAAGCTCCAAAGTTTCTCTTTCATGTTTCAGATAAGCTTTTGCCGTCTCCACTAAATTTGGTATTAGGTCATATCTTCTCTTCAGTTGAACCTCAATTTGTGCAAAAGCGTTCAAATAACGATTTTTAAACGCTACAAGACCATTGAAAATACTTATCACATAAAGCGTGAGTAGTAATATTACCACGATAATCGATATAAGTAAAATTACCATTTTAACTCCTTTGAAAATTTTTATAATTATATATAAATTTAAATAAAATGCATACCTTTATACTTCAATACCTAAAGGCAGATGCAAAGCTTCGCTCAAAGCATGTATTACGGCAATATTTTTATATGGTATTTCTTTATCGCAGCTTAAAGCGAATATAGCCAACTCCATAACTTTGCGTCTTATAAGTGGTTTGGAATTTTGTATTTCATCTATGGCTTTTATAAAATCTTTTTGCAACAATTCACTGTAGGGCACATATTGAAGAGATGTAACGCCGCTGCGTTTTTTTGCATCATCAAACATAAAGGCGGCTTTTTTATCGTTTTTACATTGTGCATAAGATACGGCTGAGAGTAAGATTTCAAGCTCTTTTTTGAAAGCCCCTATATGCGTGTGAATTTCAAGCGGAGGTTTTCTTAAACCAAATGTTATATCAAGCGGATAAAAAACAATGTATTTTATGCACCATTCAAATGTAGAGGTATGTTTATCATATTCTATAAGTTTGTTTGCCAGCTCTTTAAAAGTTGTGTATTGCTCCGGTGATATAGTTTTTAATGTTGCCGTGCAAAGATGTATGATGTTAAGGTATGCCGCGCGTTCCAAAAAACTTATATCGTCGTAGGCAAGACTAAGTCTTCTCCTTGCCGTTTCTTGTTTTTGAGGATCATCAGGAAAGAGTCTGCGCGCCGTGAGCTCCGTTTGAGTTCTTCTTATATTTATATCGGTATCAAAAAGGAGTGCGTATATGATAAATTCCGCTTCAAGAGGATTTTTTGCATTTTGCCTAAGAGTGAGAGGAATCATATTTAAAACATTTTTTGCATGCAAAAGTTGCTTGGAATTGATATTTCCAACATTTATAAGCTGGTTCAATAAATAGGCTACGGTTAAAGTATTTACCGCTTTTTTTGCTTCAGGCTCCTTGAATACCTCTCTTCGTCTTTTTTCTACATGTATATATTTACCGTCCCAATTTGGCTCTACCTTGTATATCCTTTTATCAGTTGCAGGAGACGACCAGCTTGCAAAAAATATATGGCTGTAGTAGCCGACATTGGCGTTTGCAAGTTTGTAACCATGTCGTCCGATTTTTTTTAAAGCGTTTGCTATACCTTGGGGATATCTTGTGAATTGTATTGCGGAAGCATCTGCCAAATACTCTCTTTGACGATTTATGATTAATTGGATAAAAGACGCCAAAGCCATACCTGTGGCGCCTAAAATTGCAAATATAAGACCGCCAAGCACTAAAAGAGGCGAGTTGTGACTCCAAAAAGTATCTTCTATTTTTCTATCGTCAATTTTGCCAAATCTGCTTGGGAAAATGAATTCCATACCTATAATAAAAATATACATTATGCCGCTGACAAAACCTGTTATGTAATTATTCAGTTTTATATCACCGTTAAATATATGGCTGAATTCATGAGCGATAACTCCTTGAAGTTCGTCTCTTTCCAAAAGTTCCACAGCGCCTCTTGTTATGCCCAAAACCGTATCGTCGTAAGTGGTTCCCGCTACAAAGGCATTGATATGCTTATTTTCCATAATGTAGATAGGAGGCGACGAGATACCGGAAGCTATGGACATTTCATCTACTACGTTTATGAGAATTTTCTCTTTTTTGTTTGCATTCTCAGCTAAGAGCAATTTGCCGCCGAGCTCATTTGCCACAGCATCTCCTCCTTTTGCCAAATCATCGAATTTTTTGATAGCACCATAAGCTATAACGAAAAATACGCTTAAAAATGATGAAATTATGACAAACCAGCTTGTATTTTTTAAGATATAAAAAGGCGAGAGTGTAAAAGTATGATATGCCTTTTTATATACATACACATCTATAGTGATAAAAACCATTCCTACTACAAATACCACAATAGCGACGCTTAAGACAAAAGCCAATGCTAAAATGACGCTATAACGCTTAGACCTCTCTTGCTCTTTATAAAAATTCATACGAAAGTTCCCAAAAAGAGTTTTAAAAATTGAATTATATAATAGTTTCATTTAATTTGTTAAAGATTTTCAACTATTTATGTGTTACTATTAATTTAAATGATAAATATTCTTCACTTAAAGTAAATCTTCTTTTCAAATTTGATAAAAGCGGATTTTGATGGATATAACAAATTTACAGCATGATTTTAGGCAGATATTCAAGATAAAATTTGTGCTCTAAAGTCCATATAGTGATAAACAATGTTACTTCCAAATATACTTGGAAGCGCAAAACAGACAGTTTTCAAGAGACAAGTTTGCCTCTTGAAATATTATTGTGATTTATTGCTCTTCATAAAGCGTTGTACTTAAATATCTTTCGCCTGTATCGCAAAAGATTGTTACTATTGTTTTGTCTTTGTTTTCGGGACGATTTGCAATGAGTTTTGCTGCGTAAGCATTAGCTCCCGATGAGATACCTACTAAAAGCCCTTCTTGTTTAGCCAAGGCTCTTGAAGTTTGTGAAGCGTTCTCGTAACTTACGGTTAAAATTTCATCATATACTTTGACGTTGAGTACTTCAGGTACAAATCCTGCACCTATGCCTTGAATTTTATGAGGTGCTGGTTTGCCGCCGCTAAGAACAGGTGAGGTGTCAGGTTCTACTGCTACTATTTGAATTTGAGGGTTTTTTGCTCTTAACACCTCTCCGACACCAGTCAATGTTCCGCCGGTTCCGACGGCTGCTATAAAGATATCCACTTTACCATCGGTATCTTTTAATATCTCTTCAGCTGTTGTTTTTCTATGAATCTCGGGATTTGCCGCGTTTGCAAATTGCTGAGGAATAAAAGAGTTTTTTATCTCGCTTCCAAGTTCGATAGCTTTGTTTACAGCACCTTTCATACCAAGTTCCGGAGGGGTTAATACAAGTTCCGCTCCAAGTGCGGCTAAAAGCTTTCTTCGCTCAATACTCATGGAGCTTGGCATGGTAAGAATAAGCTTCAACCCGAAACTTGCGGCAACAGTTGCAAGACCAATACCGGTATTTCCGCTGGTGGGTTCTATGATGACCGAATTTTTATCAATAAGTTTTTTATCAAGCGCATCTTTTATCATGGCATGAGCTATACGGTCTTTGACAGAATGGCTTGGATTTAAAAATTCGCATTTTCCAAGCACTAAAGTGTCGCTCTCTTCCGAGATTTTATTTAATTTTACAAGGGGCGTATTGCCGATAAGTTCAGTGACATTTTTTGCATACTTCATATTATCTCCTTTAAATAGAATATGTTAAACCATCTAATAGTATACTTTCATATTTTTGAAATTCCGATAGCGGAACTTTCAAAAACTCTTCAATCCCATTTTGCGTATCTTTGAAAAACATTTCCAAAACTTTATTATCAAGCGTATATTCGGCAAATACCAACTCGCCCTCAAGCGCGACCAAAATATCGTAAATCAATATCCTATCAGGAGTACGCGCCAGTAAATATCCGCCTTTTGCACCTCGTACGCTGTTTATCAATCCTGCTCTTCTTAATTGATTTAGAAGCTGCTCAAGATAGTTAAATGGTATTCCCGCTTTTTGCGCGATGTTTTTTATCTGCATCGGGGTTACTCCGTCGCCTTGCATGAGTTCGTACATGGCGTTTAGTCCGTAAACGCCCTTTGTCGTTATGAACGACATAATGTATCCTTTTTCATAATTACTCCTTATCTAACGCTTGTTTTAAATCAGCTATCAAATCATCGGCATCTTCAAGTCCAACGCTAAGTCTGATAAGACCTTCTGTTACGAATGATTTATCCAAATCCTCTTTTGGAACTTGCTGATGTGTCGTACTCGCAGGATGTGTTATGATAGATTTTGAATCACCGATATTAACAACTACACTAAAGATTTTCGTACTATTTAATATCTGCTTAGCCTTTTCAAAACTTCCTACATCAAAGCTCAAAAGACCCGAAGATAAACCATCTTTTAGATATTTTTGTGCTTTTTCGTAGTTTCTATCACCTTCAAGTCCCGGATAAGAGACGGATTTGACTTTCGGATGAGATTTTAAAAATTTTGCTACTTTGAGTGCATTTGAAGAGTGTTCTTTAATTCTCAAATTCAAAGTCTCCAATCCTTGAATCAAAAGCCAGCTGTTAAATGGCGATATAGTAGCTCCTATATCTCTGATAAAAGCAAGACGTATTCTTAGCGTATATATAGGAAATGGTAGTGTCGAATAAACAAGTCCGTGATAACTCTCATCCGGCTCATTAAACTGCGGATAGCGTGGATTGTCTTTTAAAAACGTACTCAAACCTTTTCTTTCTATAATCAATCCGCCAATAGCAGTTCCGTTTCCTGATATATATTTACTTGCAGAATGAATTACAACATCTACCCCGATTTTTAGCGGATTTAGCAATATCGAAGTTGCAACTGTGTTATCTGCAATGGTGACTATATTGTGTTTTTTTGCTATTTGAACAATTTTTTCAATATTTGGAATAGCAATTTGCGGATTTGATAAAGTCTCAAAATAGATAGCTTTTGTTTTATCATCTATCAAGCTTTCCAAATCATCAGCATTGTCACTATCAAAAATTCTCGCCTCAATGCCAAATTGTTTTATAGTATGCGTCAAAAGCGTTATAGAACCGCCGTAAATCTTTTCTGCAACTAAAATATTTTCGCCTGATCTTGCTAAATTTACAATAGAATAAAATGAAGCTGCTTGACCACTTGCTACTGCAACAGCCCCATCACCATCTTCCAAAGCTGTTATTCTTGCTTCCAAAATATCCGTTGTCGGATTGTTAAGCCTTGTATATATCGGACCAAGTTCGGCTAATGCAAAACGATTTGCTGCAGTTTCCGCAGAACCAAAATCATAAGCAGTAGTCTGATATATAGGAACAGCCATTGTGCCGTGCTTATCTTTATCATAACCTGCGTGGATAGCTATAGTTTTTTTATTCATATTCAAGCCTGCCTTTTTAAAAAAATTGCCGAAAGTATAGCAAAAACTTTTTTGATAGTCAAGTATATTTATCGAGAAAGTATGAATTAAATAATTGTATATGTTAAAACTATACTATTTATCTCAATAAAACAATCGATAACAGTCAAAATATAGTCCGAATAATCTTTATTTTGTGGTTTTTTATAAAAAATCAAAAATAAAAAGTAAAAATTTCACCTGATAAAAGTCAAGTTTAAAGTGTTAAGACAGTATTTATCATGAAAGCACATATCGATCCATTGCAGTTATAAATAGGACTTTTGAATTGTTATAGTTAAATACAAGATTAGTGTGCTATAATCAAAATTTTTAAAAATCAAAATAAAACGGACAGAATGAAAGAATTGTTAAATATAGATGAGGATGATGTTTTAACGGGAAGTCCGCGTTCCAAGTTTTTTGACATGCTGTTTAATGCTAACAAAAATTTAGTAGTTTGTGTAATGGAAAACTGGGTAGAGCGGTTTGCAGCGATGGAATCTTTGCTAAGACGCGAGTTGGGCGATGAGTTTGAAAGTAAGATACAAGAGATAATGTACGAAAACGCTGATGCCATAGAAGATGGAATAAATGACTTTTTTATAGGCAAAGTAAGCGAAATTTTATCCCAACACGAGTAGTTGCAATGAAAAATATAGATAATTTTATGCGTTCTTTAATTGTAGGATTAGGCGAAGAAAAGATAGTATCTTTTTACGACAAGATTCCTCAACAAGGTAAAAAACTACGTTCAAAACTCATATTTGAGATAGCTAAAAATTCAAAACAAGCCACAAAACTCGCAGCGGTGATAGAGATGATACATTTGGCAAGTCTGCTTCATGACGATGTGATAGACAGCGCTTTGATACGCAGAAATGCAAACTCTTTCAACGCGGACTTTGGAGATAAAAGAGCCATAATGATGGGCGACGTTTTGTATTCGTGCGCTTTTTCTCATTTATCATCTTTGCCGCAGTCTGTAGCTATGTTTGTTTCAAATGCGGTCGCTTCTTTGTCCATAGGAGAGCTTTTAGACGTAGAACTTTCAAAAACATTTAATACAAGCAAAGAGAATTACTTTAAGATGATTTACTGCAAAACGGCTTCTTTGATTGAAGCTTCGGCTTATGCCGCTGCAGTTTTGGAAGGATTTGAAGGGGAAGATTTTGCTTTGTACGGCAAAAATCTCGGACTTGCGTTTCAGATAATAGACGATGTTTTGGATGTAACTTCAAATGATAAGATGCTTGGCAAACCTGCTTTGCATGATTTTAAAGAGGGCAAAGTGACGCTTCCTTATCTTTACATGTATGAAGAGTGCAAGGAGAAAGATAAAAAACATATGATATCTCTGCACAAAAAAAGTCTAAGCAGTTATGAAAACGCTTGGATAAAAGATAAGATGACAGAATTTGGAGTGATAGAACGATGTTTGAAAGAGGCCAAAAAATTTGGCAATGAAGCTCTTAGTGCAATAGAAAAATACAATATGGAAGGTTTAAAAAATATTATTGGGCAGATGATAGAAAGAGATTTCTGATGCAGTATATGACTTTGAGTTTCACTCATAAAAATACAGATATAAAGACAAGAGAAAAACTCTCTTTTAATAGTGAAGAGAAGCTTTATAATGTTCTTAAAATGGTAACAAATCATGAAAATATAAACGAGGCCATTATACTCTCTACATGCAACAGAGTTGAGATGATAACAAGCGTTAAAGAGTGCAGTGAGAGTTTGTCGTTTATATTTGGCGTCTTATCGCATGTATCCGGCATAAGTAAAGAAGAGCTTGAAAATAGAGCCGATGTATATGATAATACTGGCGCCATACACCATCTTTTCGCCGTGTGTTCTTCGCTTGATAGTCTTGTTGTAGGCGAGACGCAAATATCCGGACAGTTGAAGACAGCTTTCAATTTTGCGCTCAAAAGCGGATTTTGCGGACCAAAACTAAAGCGCGCTATGCACCAATGTTTTAAATGTGCCGCAGCAGTTAGAAGCAGTACCGATATATCAAAAAATCCGGTCTCAGTCTCATCCGTAGCGGTATCAAAAGCAAAAGATTTGTTAAAAAGTCTTGATGGGGTAAATGCTGTAGTTGTAGGAGCAGGAGATATGAGCGAGCTTGCTGCAAAACATCTATTATCATCAAACGCCAATGTCATAATAATTAATAGAAATTACGAAAATGCTCTTAAATTAGCCAAAAAACTTGGTAAAAACTGTTCCGTGCAGCCGTTTTCAAATCTATGCGAAGCTATAAACAGATACCCTTTGCTATTCAGTGCTACAGGCGCTCCGCATGCAATTATCACAAGTGATATGATTGAGGCGAAAGTCTTTGAGAGATATTGGTTTGACATAGCCGTGCCTCGCGATATAGAGTCTTGTCGTTTTGAAAATGTGCATATATACGCGGTAGACGATTTGGAGGAGATAGTCGCAAAGAATTTGGCTCTTCGTGAAGATCAGGCGAAGGCAGCTTACTCTATAGTAGGACAAATGACCTCCGATTTTTTCAAACAGCTCAGAGCGTTGTCGGTCGATCCTATCATAAAAGAGATTAGAGATCAAGCTAGAAAGAGCGCTTTAAACGAGATAAATAGGGCTTTGAAAAAAGGTTATATATCTCAAGAGATGAAAGAGAGTGTGGAGAAGATAGTGCATCAGTCTTTTAATGCGTTTTTGCACAAACCTACAATAAATCTGAAAAATGTTTTGGAGTTTGACGAATCCGATAAAATCATAAATTCGCTTCAATATTTTTTTGATATTGAAGAGTCAAAAGATATATCTAAGAATAAATTTGAAGAATCAGAGAGGAACGAATGAGATTTTCCAAACTTTTTGCGCCGACAACAAAAGAGGCGCCCAAAGACGCCTTGCTTCCAAGTCATATTTTCCTCATAAGAGGAGGTTTTATTAACCAAACAGGAAGCGGGCTTTATAATTTTTTGCCGCTT
>JAIRSJ010000105.1 GCA_031255525.1 Campylobacteraceae bacterium | reverse complement strand
GCAAATTTGCTCATGAGCGGTTTCAAAAAAGCAGCTGATAAACATAACATTCCTTTGCAAGTTTGTGTTAGGGGAAGTATGTTCGGATTTTTTTTCAATGATAAAGAGGTTAAAAATTTTGATGATGCGCTCAAAAGCGATACAAAAATGTTTGCAAAATTTCACAGCGAGATGTTAAATCGTGGATTTTATTTTGCGTGCTCACAATTTGAGACAGGATTTATTTGTGAAGCTATGGATGAAAAGATTATTCAGCAAGTAATTGATGCGGCAGATGAGGTTATGGGTAAAATAAAATGAATAAAGATAAAAAAGAGCCAAAATACGGCAAGATTATAGAAGGGGCAGATCAGCTGTCGCTAGGGCTTTCAATGGTTGTAGCCGTGGTTATCGGGGTGGCGGCAGGATTTTGGTTAAGAGAAATCACTTCAGAGTGGTGGACATTATGGCTTGGTGTTTTTTGGGGCATTGGAGCCGCCGTTTATAATGTTTATAAAGCGTACTTAAGGCAGAAAAAAAGTTACGATGAACTTAAAAATGAGCCTCGTTACAAATACAATTCCGAAGATAAAGAGGAAGATGATAAATATTAAATACATTGTTGCTGTTTTTTTGGCACTTAATTTATTGGTTGTTTTGTTGTCGTTATATATGGGGTTTGACTGGTTTATCAATACGCAAATAGGATTTGCGGGTTCGTTTGTCATAACGGTTTTTTCACTTTTTAGCTACAAAAAGATGGTAGAAAATAGAGTTTCCTTGACGGATGAAAATTTTATCGAACGCGATACTATTGATAAGATTGAAGATTTGCATGACCTCTATGAAGAGAGTGAACAAAGAACTTCAAAGTTGAAAGAAAATGCAAAACATTTAAAAACTTCGGTTCGAGGATTTTTTTCTATCTATAGAGTGATCGGATACGCCCTCTTTTTTATCTCATTTTTAACTCTTGTGAAGAGCGGACATTTTGCTTTTTTGCCGTTCATGATAGGAGTTAGCGTAACGCCGCTGGGAACTCTTATCTGCGGAATTTTTTCATATATGTGTGATAAAAATCGAATTGATTAACTTTTTAAATCATAACATCAATTTTTATCATGATGTTTTGGTATAATCCATTTTTTAGACAAACAAAGCGGGCAATATGAAAAAAATTTTAGTGAGCGCATTGGAACCATCAGCAAATTTACACTTAAAGCCTATCCTTGACAATATGAAAGACTATGAACTTTTGGGTATTTTTGATCCGCAGTTCGGCAAACCTGTTTTAAGCTCGGACGAATTTTCCGTAATGGGGTTTTTGGATATTTTCTCTAAGATCATAAAAGCAAAAAAAGCCGTTAAAAAGATAGCGAAATTAAGCGTCGAAGCTGAACATGTTTTGCTGATAGACTCTCCTGCGTTCAATTTACCGTTGGCAAAAGAGATACGAAAAATTGATAAAAACATTCCTATAACTTGGTACATTTTACCCAAAGTTTGGGCATGGAGAGAAAAGCGCGCAGCGGAGGTTGAAAAATATTGTACAAATTTAGCTTCAATATTTCCGTTTGAAGAGAGATTTTTTACGCGTTTGGTTTATGTTGGAAACCCTCTTTTAGACGAGATAAAAAAGACGAAAAAAATTTTAAACAAAAACGGCAAAATCGTTTTTATGCCTGGTTCGCGCAAATCCGAAGTAAAATTTCTCATGCCTATCTTTAAAAAAGTTGCCGCAAGTTTAAATGGAGAGAATATCTTAGTGATACCAAAACACTTTAATTCGCATGAGATAGAGTCGCTTTATGGTGATTTGAGTGGTTTTATTGTTTCGCGTGATACATATGAGAGTTTATACGAAGCCGAATTTGCCTATATATGCTCAGGCACTGCAACGCTTGAAGCGGCACTGATAGGAACGCCTTTCGTTCTTTGTTACAAGGCAAAAAAACTTGATTTTTTCATAGCAAAAAGATTTGTAAAATTAAAATATGTAGGACTTGCAAATATTATATTTGATTTTTACAAAGAGCCGCCTTTGCATGCCGAATTGCTGCAAGAGGATGTAAATGTGCAAAACTTGCTTGATGAGTATAAAAATACTGATAAAGAGAGCTTTTTTGAGCATTCTAAAAAATTGAAAGAAATATTAAAACACGGCAGTTCGGAAGTTGTGGCTAAATTAGTGTATAATTAAAAATTTTTATTATATTTTGGAGATGAGTGTGAAAAAAGAACCTATGACGCTTTTTGGATTTGCCAAACTGGAAGCCGAACTTAACGATTTAAAAAAAGTGCAGCGTCCGCAAATTGTTATTGAAATCGATGTTGCAAGAAGTCATGGTGATTTGAAAGAAAATGCCGAATATCATGCGGCTCGTGAAAAACAGACGTTTATCGAGGCGAGAATAGCCGAATTTACGAATTTAATTTCACGTGCGCAGATAATCGACCCAAGCTCTTATGAGCATGAGAAAGTTTTGTTTGGTTCAACGGTAAAATTGGAAGATTTGGATAATGGCAAAGTTACAACTTATACGATAGTCGGAGCTTTCGAGAGTAATCCGGATAAAGGGCTTATCTCCATATCCTCGCCTCTTGCCAAGCAGCTTGTCGGGAAAAAAGTCGGAGATGAGGTAGATGTTAAACTTCCAAGCGGCGAAGTTTCATATGAAATACTCGAAGTGTATTTTGCACCCATCAAATTTTAGGGAAAATTTTATGAAAAAAATTAATGTTGCAGTAGTAGGAGTTAGCGGTTATACTGGGCTTGAATTGATAAAACTTTTGCGAAATCATCCTAATTTTACATTAAATTATGCGGGAACAAGCGAAGGCGGAGGGAAAATAAGCGATTTGCATCCGAGTCTTTTAAACGTTATGGATATGAAGGTGCAAAAAAGCGAACCAAAAGAGATAGCTAAGAGTTGCGAATTAGCATTTTTAGCGCTTCCGCATAAGACTGCCATGAGTTTTGCAAAAGAGCTTTTGGAACTTGGTGTTCGCGTTATTGATTTATCAGCTGATTACAGACTGTCTTTGGAAAACTATGAGAAGCATTACGGCGTACATTTAGATAAAGAGCATTTAAAAAAGGCGGTTTACGGGTTGCCTGAACTTAATCGCGAAAAAATTAAAAAAGCTTCTTTGGTGGCAAATCCAGGCTGTTATCCTACGGCTTCAATTTTAGCAATAGCTCCGTTTGCGCAGTATATCAAGAAAAACACACCTATTTTTATCGATGCAAAAAGTGGTGTTAGTGGAGCTGGGAAAAAACTTGTTGAGAGTTCACATTTTGTAAATGTAAATGAAAATTTTATCTCATATAATGCGCTAAAACATCGACATGAGCCTGAAATAGCAGAGGTCTTAGTTTCACAAAATATCACTAACGCCGTATATTTTGTACCACATCTATTACCGGTAACAAGAGGTATGTTAGTTAGCGTGTATATGCAGCTCAATACTAAGATAGACGCTTTTAAAGTGTTAACTGATTTTTATAAAAACGAACGATTTATTAGGGTAAGAGATAAAGCCGTTAGTTTAAAGTTAACGGCAGGCACGGATTTTTGCGACCTTTTTGCAGTTGAAAAAGATGATATTGTATTTGTCAGTTCAAGCATAGACAATCTTTTGCGTGGAGCTTCGGCGCAGGCAGTTGTGAATGCTAATTTGATGTTTGGTTTTGATGAAAGTGTCGGAATACCTAAGGAGGCTTATGTCCCTTGAGATAAAAGATGGAGCGTTGTTTGTTGCGGATGCTCACGAAAACGGCAAAAACAGGACGCTTTTTTCCGAACTTTTGCGCAGGATAAAATCAGACGAAATACACGCAACACAACTTTTTTTGATGGGTGACATGTTTGATTTACTGGTTGGCGGTAATAAAATAACCCAACTTCTATTTCAAGATGAAATAGCTTATCTTGAAGAGATTGGGCGAAAAATCGATGTATTTTATTTTGAAGGCAATCACGATTTTAATCTCGATAAGATTTTCTCAAACATAAAAGTTATTCCATTGAAAAAACAGCCGATAACGTTTAAGAGTAAGTGTGGCTTGTTTCGGCTTGCTCATGGCGATTTGCGAGGCGGATTTACATATAGGATTTATACCGCGCTGATAAGAAACCCGTTTTTAGTTGCTGTTTTAAATCTTTTTGATCGCAATGGGTTAATTTCATACTCTATTTTAAAAAAACTTGAAAAAAAAGAGCTTTGCGTCAAAATGGAGAATTTTGAAAATATAGCTGCAAAAAAGATGCTTTTTTACAAAAAGTGCGATTTTATTGTGGAAGGACACTATCATCAAGATCAAAGTTTTAAATCCGAAAAATGCACGTATATCAATTTTGGCGCATTTGCATGTGGCGGAAAATTTTATCTGTTTGATTCTAAAAACAAGCCATGTTTCAAGAGTTTAGTTTTTTAGAATCGCAGGAAAATATTTGTTGAAATATTTTTGTTCTGAAGTTGATTTGCCAAAATCTGACGATAAATCGATGCGATAGTTGTTGTTAAAATATATAACTGTGTTTTCTTTTGATAAGTGAATTTTACCTTCTTGCCATCACTCTTACTTAATCAGGCGATAAGTTTGCAAGATAAGCGCATATCTCTGCAAGCAAAACACTTTTGGTCTGTCGCAATATATCAGGTACTTTATAATGATACAACCGTAAATTGTTTTTTCAGCAACCCCTCTTTTTCTATCTGCTTTTGCAAGCAAATTTTATAAATCGCATTTCACAATATATCTAAAAAGATATAAAGAGAAGAAAATATTTTGTTTTTAATGGCATAAAAATATTATTAACCGATACGAGCGACAGTCGGGTTATTATACTATGCTTTAAAACGCTAACGATCTTATTGATTACAGCCAAAATTAGTTCGTCTGATTTGAATGTGTAGTGTCAGCCGATAACGTAAGGTTTGAAGTTATCCAAAAAATGTATTCAGGATGTTATTTCATCTAAAAGTGTAAAATTATTTGTTCCCATCAAGTGAAGTTTTGGATAGAAATTTTTTAACTCTGTAAATATCTCTTTTGAGAGTTTCATACCTGTTTCAAACTCTTTTTTCTCACTTGCCTTTTTAGCATTTTCAAGTTTTGACATCCACTCTTTGGGAATTTGAATTCCAGGTACATGAGAGTTTAAAAATTGTGCCGTTCTTAACTTTGTGACAGGGAAAAAGCCGAAAATAAGTTCTGTTTGCGCCTCTTCAAATTCACTTTTCGTATCATCAAATATTTTTTTTAACATTTTTGCATTTTGAATGGAATATATTGGTTGAGATATAATGCCAAGCGGCGAAAATCTTAGTTTTGCGGCTATCTTTTTACGTAAAGATTTTTGATGATTTGTTATCGCATTGCAGACGCAAAATGCCGATATGGATTTTGGTGGATATAAAAACGGTTTACCCGAATAGTCAATCCCTGCGTTAAAGCATTTGATGATTTCTAAAAGCAGTGTAGAGTTTGCTTCAAAAACGCCTTTGACGTTTGGCTGGTTGCTTGCCTTCGCACTATCTCCTGTAAGTGCCAAAATAGAATTTATTCCAAGTTCATTTGCGCCGAGTAAGTCTGACTGTAAAGCGATTTTGTTTCTATCTCTCATCGACATTGTAGCAATTGCGGGTTTTTTAAAGTATTCTTGTAATTTTAAAGCGGTTACAATAGAATTTGACTTGAGTCTTGCTAACGGATTGTCTGTAATTATAAAGGCGCTTATTTTATTGATTAGCTGCGTATTTTCAATCTTTTTTATAATATCACAAGTCCCGGCTCCATGCAAAGGCGTAACTTCCAATGTAAAAAAGTTCTGTTTTTTTATTAGAGAATTCATGTTCTTTTTATCCGAATTTTAATAAATTGGAGTATTATATCAAAACTGTAAATTAAATTATTCTAAAGACTATAAAAAATGATAAAACTCGGAGCATTCGACTTTGATTCTACTTTGATGGATGGCGAGACTATAGACATTTTGGCAAATAGTTATGGTGTCGGCGAAGAAGTTTCAAAAATTACAAAACTTGCGATGGCAGGAGAGCTTGATTTTTTTGAGTCTTTGCAAAAAAGAGCCTCTCTTTTAAAAGGTATGGACGAAGATAAGCTGATAGAAATATCTCAAAATTTAACATATATGTGCGGTGCAAAGGAGTTAATTTCAAAACTAAAAGAAAAAAATGTAAAAGTTGTTGTTTTTAGTGGCGGATTTAGAACGGCAACTTCATATGCAAAAAATATATTAGGTTTTGATGCTGATTTTGCAAATGTTTTACACGTGAAAAATAAAAAACTAACAGGTCTTGTCGGTGGCGATATGATGTTTGGTTTTTCAAAAGGTGACATGTTAAAACGCTTGCAACAACTTCTTAATATCTCAAAAGATGAAACAATGTCGGTTGGTGATGGTGCAAATGATATATCTATGTTTGAGCATTCATCTATCAAAGTGGCATTTTGTGCAAAAGAGATTTTGAGAAAAAATGCAAATGTTGTAATTGATGAAAAGGATTTAACAAAAATACTTTTCAAAGTTGATATTTAGTAATAAAACAGAAAATTAAGAAAGGACAAAAATGAGCTTATATCCAAATAATTTTTCTTTATGGTGTGATTTTATCGAGAGGGATTTTTTAGAAAATGATTTTAAAAAGTTTTTAGAGTCGGAAGTTATTGTAGGAATTACAAGCAATCCGGTTATTTTTAAAAACGCTATTAAAAGTTCAAAATCTTACGAAGGTGATAAAAAAGATACTATAAATCTTGATGCACAAGATAGATATGAACTTATGGCGATAAAAG
>JAIRSJ010000115.1 GCA_031255525.1 Campylobacteraceae bacterium | reverse complement strand
GCGTTCCGTTATCGTTATTATTATCGTCGTCGCTTCCGCAGCCGACCAATAAACCAAAAACTAAAGCTATGAAAAATAGCTTACCTAAATTCTGCATTTTTATTTGCATAATTTCTCCTTTTAAAATGAATTTTATTTATATTTTGATGCTTGCAAATAGAGTTCAATCCCCAGACTAAATCCTAAGCACTAAGCAAAAATATTTAACAGTTATATGAGTCATGCAACATAAGGTGGCGCATATACACTGCGTCATAAGAAACTTTTTGTCTCTTGGCGCATTTTGCAGACTGAAAGTATGCAATGTCTTTAGCAACCGAGGGGCAGTTACATGTTTAGAGTGCAACAAGACTGCAAAATCCATAGAACATATGGCATTATTTATCGTATATTTAATGTATATATGCCTGTTCTTGTGAATTTTGCCGATAATAGCTCTCATTGCCTCTCTTTTAAGTTCTAAAATAATATTTCGGCTGTAATATTATCAAAATATTAATTAATTTTTTCTTATTTATTTTTATTTTCAAGAGTTAATTACAATATTAGAAATATATCTTAATATAAGTATATATTATTGTAAAGATACGTTAAGTTATATTGGTGTTATTTTTATAAAAAAGAGGTAAATAGTTTTTGATTTGTTTTTTGACTCAAAGACAGACGTACCAAAAGCCGTTTTGTATGTGCTTGATACAGCTTTTGCAATTTGTTAAGTTTGTTTTTTTGTACAAGAACTACACAAATATATAAAATGGGACAACCTAACCAAAATCCGATGCTAAAGCAATACAAATAGATGATATAGGTGGAAACTCGAAAATACAATGGCGGGAATTTCACACAGGTCAAAAATTTAAAATTGATAAATACAGATAGAGAGTTTATGACTATAAACACATAAGAAATGCTATATCTCATATTATTTTACATGTTATAAAGTTGCCCTGCTTGAAAGGAGTTGTTTCTTTACGGATGTTTTTATCGTGATGAACAAGCAAATTTTTACATTATCAAAAAATCCGACCGCCATTGTGTTAATTTTGTCATAATGTCTGATATGAAAAGAGTTAAATGTAAAAATATTGCGATGTGTGGCATTTTTCTGAAAAACTATAAAGAGATTTTCGGATAGAGGATAAGGCGGATATAAAAAATAGTTTTGACTGACGCCAAAAAGATGTTCTTATAATGTTTGGTGAGATTAAGCCGTATTCGGATTGTTTTTGTTAGAGATAAAAACAATCCTTGATGTTATTTCAAAATAGATGCAAACAGTTCTATGGCGTCTAATTTTTCCCATGGATAATCGGCTTGCCCTACTTGTCCGCGCGCTGCCACGTCTGCGTACAAAAAGTTATCTTTGGCAGGTTTATCCAAAGAGAACTGTTTTGTGATCCATTTGGGTGTCAAAGGAAAATTTGCAGAGACAAAATCGGATAATATGTCGTCGTCTATTTTTGGGTTGAACGTACCCATCGTATCGACGCAAACGGAGATAGGGTGAGCTATGCCTATTGCGTATGAGAGTTGGACTATACATTTTGCGGCAAGACCCGAAGCTACTATATTTTTTGCTATCCAGCGCGCCGCATAAAGTCCGCTTCTATCAACTTTGGTATAATCTTTGCTTGATTGAGCACCTCCGCCTATGGGAGAGTATCCTCCGAAACTATCTACAATAAGTTTTCTTCCAGTGAGGCCGGAGTCGTGCAAAGAGCTGTGATTTACATATCTGCCTGTGGGATTTATGTGTATGATAGTACTTTTTTTTGACGGATCGTATAACTCTTTGGGCAGACCAGAGTCATCTATCAGCTGCTTGATTAGTTCGCGGACTTTGACTATAGGCATACTCTCAACGCTTGGAGCGGAGACTACTATCGCGTGAATATGTTTTGGTTTTCCTTCTTCAAAGTTGTTTTTATGTTCATAATCAACCGTAACTTGAGTTTTTATATCTACTCCAAGTTCATCTTTGTGCAAGAGGGCGTAGTTGTAAACTCTGTCGCATATAGCTCTTGCATATGTTATTGCTGCCGGCATAAACTCTTTTGTTTCATTTGAAGCAAAACCGAACATGATACCTTGATCTCCCGCACCTATCTCGCCGTCTTCTTGGTCGACTCCTTGATTGATATCGGGAGATTGATGATTTAGCAATACTTGAACCTTCACATCGTCTGGATGTAAACATTGCTCTTTTGTGAATGCGCTCTTGCCGTCATATCCTATTTTTTTGAGCGCATTTTTGGCGATATCTTCATAATCTTTTTTACTAAATGCCGCTTTGGTGTTTACTTCGCCGCCGATTATTACATGTTTGCCTGCCACAAATACTTCGCTTGCAACTCTGGCATTCGGATCTGATTGCAAAATCTTATCTACTATAGAGTCGGCTATGATATCTGCGCATTTATCCGGATGCCCGGGACTTACAACTTCAGACGTGAAAAGGTACATATAAATTTCTCCATTTTATTTTTTAAAACCGTTATTGTAGCATAAAAAAATCTTGATATAAAAGATAAATTTTCAAAAGATTGCAGGTTGATTGAGAGAGTCGGCTAATATTTGCAAAAACTCATTTCTCGAAATATTAACTGCCCCCAACGAACTTAAATGAGTATTCATTATCTGACAATCTATAATGCCTCTCTTTTCACCAACTTTTTTACTCAACGCATAAAGAGCCGCTTTTGAAGCGTCTTGCTTTATACTAAACATAGACTCGCCGCAAAATATATTTCCCATGCAAACGCCGTAAAGTCCGCCTGCTAATACTCCATGTTCATCATAACTCTCAATCGAATGGGCAAAACCGGTTTCAAAAAGCTCGCAGTATGCTTTTATCATCTCACCCGTTATCCAAGTATCCTGCCTGCCTTTTCTTGTTTTTGCACAAAGCGCGATAACTTCGTAAAAATTTGTATCTACTCTTATCTCGTATCGTTTCAAACTGCGTTTAAACGAACGGCTTACGCGCAAAGAGTTCGGATGCAAAATCGCTCTTGGATCGGGGGAGAACCAAAGCAGAGGATAATTAGGGTTAGGCCATGGAAAAATACCACTTCGATAAGCATTAATCAGCCTTTTTAGATCCAAATCTCCTCCAAATGCCACAATTCCGCTCTTATCGGTCTCTTTTGGGTTTGGAAACAGAAAATCACTCTTTTTTAACTCGTAAATCATAAAAAAAATTGTAGCGAAAAAAGTGTATTTTCAAAAATGGCAGCGCACGGATTGCGTGCAGCTGCTATGATTATGGCAAGAGACTAATTTGAATTTTGCAGTTGCTCAATCCACAATATATCCTCTTCATCAGTATAGTTACGGCCGAACATACTGTATTCGTACGCTAAGAGTCCATAGTCACTCATGCCGTTAGTAATTTTCCATAAGATAGAAGCCAATCTTGTCGTATTCTCATCATATTGATTTACCTCGGCAGACGAATACTCTTCAATATTTATCTTTTTATTTTTAAGACGGTTGATTAGATCTTGGATTAGAGATGAATTTGTTACCACCCACCCATCGTAAATCACTTGTAGATTCCACGAACTTGGTATGCCAAGATTTGCACAATACATCACTAAGATAATTTTATAACTATTTGTATTGGCAGGAATAGTTACTCTGGTCTCTTTTAGTAAAATTCCGTTTTGTATCCCTTTTTCTATAGGTTTTATTATCAAACCTGCAGGAAAAACGACTTCTTTGGGGACGGAGTTTAAATTTTCAAATTCGACACTCAAAGCAACAGCTCCTCCGGATCCTACAATAGTGTCATAACCGCTAAATGAGGTAATTGCCGAATAAAATTCACCTGCAATTAAATAACCAGCCCAACTTAAACCTCGCATGTCTGTTTTTAGTGATACGCCTTGCGGTAAATTGTAAGGAGTGCCGTATACTTCGCCTTCATAGTTTAGTCCAAGACCTGAGATTTCGCCTGCTTGGCTATTGTCGATCTCTCCTCCGCTTCCCCCGCCACTGCCGTCACTTCCCCCTCCGCAGCCAACTAAAAATCCAAGCAACAAAACCAAAGTAAACAATTTGATTATATTTTTCATTTTTTAACCTTTCATGAAAATTACAAAACTAACAAATCTCTTTTGAGAAAACTC
>JAIRSJ010000092.1 GCA_031255525.1 Campylobacteraceae bacterium | reverse complement strand
GAAACAGATGCGAAACTTGTGCGCGGACTTGATTATTACTCAAAGACAGCGTTTGAATTTGTAAGCGATAGTGTTGGAGCTCAAAATTCGATTGCCGGCGGAGGCAGATATGACAGACTTGTCGAATTCTTAGGTGGCAAACCGACTCCAGCTATCGGTTTTGCGATAGGAATTGATAGAATATTAGAACTTATCAATGTGGACAAAGATAAAAGAGATGGTATTTATATAGGAACGCTTGATAAAAGAGGTCAGAGTTTGGCATTTGAAATAGCAACGATACTTCGCAGACAAAACAGAGTTAATGTTGAGTTTGAAATCGGAGGGTTAAAAAATGTTCTCAAAAATGCCGATAAGATAAATGCAAAATATTGCATCTGTATAGGCGAAAATGAACTGATAAACGGCATATTGTGGGTTAAAAACCTTGATACAAAAGAGAATTTCAATATAGATATAAAATCATTGGGAGAGTTTCAATGGTAGATTATGGCATTAAAGTTTGGGCGAATGGCGATTTTGTTATAAAAAATGGCAAAGTATGCGTAAACAGCGGCTCGCAGCCCGCAATCATAGATATAGTTAAAGAGGTTAGAAGTAACGGCATTAGAGGTCCTTTGCTGCTTCGTTTTCCACATCTTATACAAAAGCAGATACGTTCCATTTACAGCAATTTTAAACAAGCGCAAAAAGAGATAAAATATCAAGGTTCGTTTCAAGCCGTTTATCCTTTGAAAGTCAATCAATTTCCGAACTTTGTAAAAAATATGGTAGATATAGGAAGAGAATATAAATATGGTCTTGAAGCAGGCAGTAAAGCAGAGTTGATTTTAGCGATGACCCATAATAGCAACGGTTCGCCTATAACGGTAAATGGATTTAAAGACAGTGAAATGATAGGACTTGGTTTTATAGCCGCCGAAATGGGTCATAATATAACTTTAACCATAGAAGGATTAAATGAGCTTGAGGGTATCATTAAGACAGCCAAAGAGAGATTTACCCCAAAACCAAAAATCGGACTTCGTATAAGACTTCACAGCTCCGGCACCGGTATTTGGGCGAAAAGCGGAGGTATAAATTCAAAATTCGGTTTGACTTCTACCGAATTAATTCAAGCTGTCAAAATGCTCAAAAACGCAAATCTTTTGGAACAATTTACGATGATTCATTTTCATATCGGTTCCCAAATATCTGAGATCGCTCCAATGAAAAAAGCATTAAGAGAGGCAGGGAATATTTATGCCGAACTTAAAAAGATGGGAGCTAAAAATCTGCATGCGATAAATCTTGGAGGCGGACTTGCTATCGAATATTCGCAATATGAAAATGTTCAGCAGCGTAACTATACACTGCAAGAGTATGCTAATGACGTAGTTTATCTTTTAAAGGATATTGCAAACAAAAAAAATGAGATAGAACCTGATATTTTTATAGAATCAGGCAGGTATGTTGCCGCGAGTCATGCCGTGCTTATTGCGCCTGTGTTGGAACTTTTCAGTCAAGAATATACCGAAAAAAAACTTGAATTCAAGGAAGCAAATCCACAGCTTGTGGAAGAGTTGCACTACTTGTATGCGACTATAAATGCAAAAAACGCTATGGAATATTTGCATGATGCAATTGATCATATGGAGTCTTTGCTGACGCTTTTTGATTTGGGTTATGTGGATTTGCAAGATCGCTCCAACACTGAAGTTTTGGTCAATCTTATCATAAAAAAAGCGGTTAATATCTTAGGCGAAAAACATTACAGCGAAATATTAAATATTCAAGAACAGGTGCAAGAGAAATATCTTGTGAACTTTTCTATCTTTCAGAGTTTACCGGATTATTGGGGACTTGAACAAAATTTTCCTGTTATGCCGCTTGATATGTTAGATGAGCACCCTACCCGTTCGGCTTCTTTGTGGGATATCACATGTGATTCTGATGGTGAGATAGGATTTGACATAAAAGAACCTCTATTTTTGCATGATGTTGACTTGGATGAAAGAGAGTATTTTTTGGGATTTTTCTTAGTTGGGGCATATCAAGAAGTTTTAGGCATGAAGCATAATCTTTTTACGCATCCCACAGAAGCTACGATAAAGATAAACAATGACGGATACGAGGTAGAAAATCTGCTGGAATCGCAATGTATTTTGGATATTTTGGAAGATTTGGATTATGATGTCAGAGATATCCAAGATACTTTGAATGATCGCATTGAAGAGTCGGAATTGATAGATGAAAAAGCAAAAAAACATATATTAGGAGAGCTTTATCTATTGCTCAATGACAACGGTTATCTGAAGACGGTCAGCAAACATTCCGAGTAAAGTAGAGTTTTTTGCAAATACAGATTCAAAATCATTTACTTGGAAAGGTATTTTGGTTATAATCACCGAACATTTTTTTGAAGGGTTTAAAATATGTTATCACAACGGGTTTCACATCTATCCGAATCAATCACCGTAGCAATCTCTTCACTTGCAAAAGAGTTAAAGGCAAACGGAAAAGATATCCTGAGCTTTTCAGCAGGAGAGCCTGATTTTGACACGCCTGAAGCTGTCAAAAAAGCTGCTATTGACGCGATAGAAAGCGGATTTTCAAAATATACTGCCGTTTCGGGAGCACCTGAGGTTTTAAAGGCTGTATCAAATAAGCTTCTACGTGACAACGATCTTGATTATAAACCAAGCGATATCGTCTTAAACGTAGGCGCAAAACACTCTTTATTTGCTCTTTTTCAAGCTATCATAGATCATGAAGATGAGGCCATCATACCATCACCTTATTGGGTTACGTATCCTGAAGTTATAGCTTATTGTAACGGTAAAAGCGTATTTTTGCCGACTGATGACAGTACGAATTTCAAGATAACACCAAAACAGTTAAAAGAGGCCATCAATCCAAAGACTAAAGTTTTCATCCTGAACAATCCGTCAAATCCTACAGGTTCTGTCTATACAAAAGAGGAGCTTGAAGCTTTAGCAAAGACGTTAGAGGGAACAAATGTTTTGGTAGTTGCGGACGAGATTTACGAAAAACTTCTCTTTGAAGATGTAAAATTTACTTCATTTGCAAGCTTAAGCGAAGATGCCTTTAAAAGAACGATAACTATAAACGGGCTTAGTAAATCGGCAGCGATGACGGGTTGGAGATTTGGCTACCTTGCAACGCCAAATAAAGAGATAATAAACGCTGTCAAAAAACTTCAAAGTCAAAGTGTTTCAAATATCACATCTATCATTCAAAAAGCCGCTATACCTGCACTTGACGGTACGATAGATACAGACATAGAGTTTATGCGAAAAACATTTCAAAAACGCAGAGATTTGGCCGTAAATGCTCTAAATGCTATTGATGGTATATCTGTTGTTGTTCCAAGCGGGGCATTTTATATATTCGCAAATATCAAAAAACTCTCGGATGATTCTATGAAATTCTGCAAAGAGTTACTTGAAGATGTTGGAGTTGCGGTAGTGCCGGGTATTGGTTTTGGAATGGATGGGTATTTTAGATTTTCTTATGCTACAGATGAAAAAAGTATCATTGAAGGTGCTAAACGTATATCATCTTTTGTTAAAAATAAATATCACAGATAAAAACAGGAGAGACGATACTCTCCTGCAAACTACCATATTTATCGACGCATTGCCTTGTAAAAATAAGTTCAAGAGATTAAATTAGTATCATTCCGCGGCCATTTAAATATCTCTTATCAAACACTTTGAATTGTGTAAAATTTATGCTATATTAGACAATCTGACATAAAGGCGAATACCGAATGATAAAAATTTTTGTACTATATGTTGCATGTATTTTTTTATTTGGCGGTTGCGGAACAAAAAATATAGTTGCCGATAAAACCAATTCTGCTCAAAACAGCGATCTATCTCTATTATTTAATATGCAAATTACAAAAAAAGACAACTTAAAACTCTACGACACAGCTTCGAAATGGCTCAAAACTCCTTATAAAATCGGCGGAAATTCCAAAAAAGGAGTTGACTGTTCGGGATTTGCAAATGCTATATATAAAGATGTCTACAAAAAAATTTTAAATCGCTCAACGACCGACATATTTAAAAAGGATATTATCAAGGTAGAACGTTCAAAATTAAGCGAAGGAGATTTGGTTTTTTTCAGGACAGACGGCAAAAGCAAAAAGAGTCCAAATCACGTAGGAATATATCTGAAAAACGGCAAATTTGTGCATGCCAGTGTCTCAAAGGGCGTCATTGTAAACTCTCTTGATGAGACGTACTATAAAAAAGCATGGATATCTGGTGGAAAAGTAAAATGACGCCTTAAACAGGTTTTGCCATTTTGAATCACTCTTTTAAAATTTCAAAAATTATCAGTAGATTTATTTTTGGAGTTGTAATGAGAAATAAAGTTTTTCAATAGCTATTTTTTTGACATTCATCTCTTGTGGCACAAAAAATCTCCAAAGAATAACTTTAAGTTTTTTAGATTGCCACACAGCTGACGTCGCTATCAATGGCGAAAACATTCATTATATGTAAAATTTTTACTATGATGTATTTCAAAAATTGAAAAAATATAATGATAAATAAAAGTATTTCAAGTATTGAACAATAATTGCGAACAATCAAGAGATATATTGTGCATTATTAATTCTTTCGTTATACACGGAAAAGAGCTCGCAATCATTATTTACTTTTTTTATGTTTATATCTTTTAAGAACGCAATAAAAATAGATGTTTGAAAATTAAAAAATATTGTGCAGTTTGAGCGTAGCTTTTTATATGTGATAGAAAGAACATATGTATGTAAAATGGCATCCGGCTTAGGAAGAAACAAATTTATTTTCTCGATGATAAAAGCATTTCCATTCTTTCTCTGTTATTTTTCCTGTGATAAAAGGGCATAATCTCCATTTGCTTTGCTTATATTTTAAATGATCGATAAGTAAAAGCTTTTATGTGCCATTAAAAAGGACGTAATTGAAAAAGAGATGTTTTTCAATTGTAATTATCACACTTTTTATCATTGCAAGCTGTTTTGCAGGTACAGCAATCCATTCTGACTTATTTTGTTTATATGTGCAAATGCTCTGTCATGGAGTCTTATGTTTGATGGATTGCTTCGTTATTTCACTCTTCGCAATGACGGAAAGAGTTTGTTGCTTTGCACAATTTATATAAGAGTTTAAATCTTTTTTTCTTTAAAAAACGAGAGTATTTTTACCTGCATTTTGAGCCAATCTTTGTGTAGCATCAAGGGAAATCCTGCGTACACCTTGCCTCCATCAATGTTTTTGGAGACGCCGCTTCTTGCCGCTATGGTTGCAAAATCTCCTATTTTTATATGACCGCTCAAGGCACTCTGTCCGCCCATAACAACATTTCTACCCAACGTGGAAGAGCCTGCAAGTCCGGCTTGTGAAACAATGATACAATGTTCACCCAATTCGCAATTGTGTCCTACTTGTACAAGATTGTCTATTTTTGTACCTTTTTTGATAATAGTCGAACCAAAAACAGCTCTGTCAATAGTTGTGCATGCTCCTATTTCTACATCATCTTCCAAGACTACGTTTCCAAGATGATAAATCTTTACATGCGCCCCTCCCCTTGTATGCGCATATCCAAATCCGTCACTACCTATAACGCAATTTGCCAGCAAATGACATCTCTTGCCTATGATGCAATTGTTGTATACGACCGCATTGGGATGGATTGTTGTACCCTCCTCTACAGTAACATTTTCGCCTATATACGCTCCTGCCATAATGGTAACGTCTTCTTTTATAACCGAACCATTCCCAACGTAAACGTTCGGCATAATGACAGCGCTTGGATCAATCCGCGGTGGTTTTGAAGCGAAACCAACAATTTTAGGAGCAAACAGCCTGCTCAAAAGCGCCATATCTAAATGCGGATTTTGACTTATTATAACAGAACAGTTTTTAGGAACAAACTGTCGATGTTTTTCCAGAACTATGGCAGCTCCTGCTTTTGTATCTTTTAAAGTGTCTAAAAATTTCTCATTTTCAAGATAGACTATATGCTCGCTTGAAGCATCTTTGATTGTCTGAAGTCCGCTGATTGCTTTATCTTCTCCCTCAAACGAAAGGAAGAGTTCTTTGCAAATATTTGATAATCTCATGATATATCCATAGCTACGGAACCGCCTCTGACTACATCGATTGGATTGTATTTTTTAACAGCTTTCAAAAAACCAGCAACCCTTGTTGTATCGTCTGCTACCATCACAACTATGTAATCCTCGCCACTGTTGGTTATCGTACCATTGTAAGCTTTGAGCATGGCATCAAGTCCGTCAAATCTTTCATTTAGAGGAATTTTTACAAGTGCCATCTCTTTTTCGATAAACTCACTACACTCTATGACTTTATAAGTTGGGATTAACTTATGAAGTTGTTTTACTATCTGTTCCAGCACTTTAGCGCTTCCAAATGTTACTATAGTAAAGCGGGATAGATTTGTATTTGGAATCGGAGCTACCGTGAGCGAATCTATATTGTAGCCGCGTCCTGCAAAAAGCCCTGAAATCCGCGACAAAACACCATGTTCATTTAAAACTATAACAGAAATTACGCGTCTTATTTCTTCCATATCTCAATCCTTATACTCTAACATCATATTATAAAGCGAGCTGCCCGCGGGAACCATCGGCAAAACATTCTCAAATCTGTCTATCTCGACATCTATTATAACAATTTTATTACTGCTTAATGCACTCTCAAGAGCCTTTATAAATTCATCTTTTGTTCTGACCTTAAAACCAACGCCACCAAAACTTTCAGCCAACTTTACAAAATCAGGCTGCATATCAAGGTCGGTAGATGAGTACCGTTTACCGTAAAAAAATGTTTGCCACTGACGCACCATTCCTAAAAATCTGTTATTTAAGATGATATTTATAACCGGAATGTTTGACGCAGCTGCGGTCATGAGTTCTTGAATATTCATCAAAATACCACCGTCTCCTGCAAAATTGACAGAGATTTTATCCGGAAACGCTTTTTTTACACCCATAGCCGCAGGCAAACCAAATCCCATAGTGCCAAGCCCGCCACTTGTTATTAATTGACGCGTTTTTGTAAATGGATAAAACTGCGCCGTCCACATCTGATGCTGTCCGACATCTGTGGTGATAATAGCTTTATCGCCGAGAGTTTGACCCACATGTTCTATAATCCATTGCGGTTTTAAAACTTTATCGGAATCTTTATACATCAAAGGGTGTATATTGCGATAACGACCAAGCGTCTCGCGCCATTCTTGATATTTTTTGGCATCAATCTTTTCATCCACTATTTTCATCATAGCTTCAACTACATGACCGGCATCACCTACTATAGGAAAATCTATGTCAACAAGTTTACCTATGGAACTCGGATCTATATCTACATGTATGACTTTGGCATATTTGGCAAATTCGCTGAGTTTTCCCGTAACTCTATCATCAAACCTTGTGCCCAAAGCTATTATTAAATCAGCCTCGCTCATAGCCATATTTGCCGCATATGTTCCATGCATACCTACCATGCCAAGCAGCAAAGGATCATCATAACGCAGAACCCCTCTTGCCATGAGAGTTTCAACACAAGGAATTTGCATTAATTTTACAAACTCTCGGATAGTATGGGAAGCATTCGAATTTACTATTCCACCACCCAAATAAAGTACTGGGCGTTTCGCTGACAATATAGTCTCAACAGCTTTTTTTATCTGACGTGCATTTCCTTTGTACGTTGGCTTGTAAGTCTGCATGACGATTTCATTAGGGTATACAAAATTTCCGACACTTGCCGTTACGTCTTTTGGCACATCAATATGCACAGGTCCGGCTCTTCCCGTGTTTGCAATATAAAATGCCTCTTTTAATATACGCGGCAACTCTTTTATATTTTTAACAAGATAATTATGTTTGACACAAGGACGAGAAATACCCACAGCATCAATTTCTTGAAAAGCGTCCGTGCCTATCATGCTGATGGCAACCTGTGCGCTTATCAAGACTAAAGGTACGGAATCCATATAGGCTGTGGCAAGTCCGGTTACGGCATTTGTAAAGCCTGGACCGCTTGTGACAAGCGCTACGCCTGTCTTTCCGGAAGCTCTTGCATATCCGTCTGCGGCATGAACGGCTGCTTGCTCGTGTCTTGTTAAAATATGTTCAAAATATTTTTGCTTGTAGACCTCGTCGTAAACATTAAGCATTGCTCCGCCAGGATAACCAAAAACCACTTCAACGCCCTCTTTATGTAATGCTTCTATAATCATCTGTGAACCGTTTATCTCCATTGTATCTCCTGCAAACTTTCAGATAAAATGCATAAAATTAAGAATTATAACAGAAAAAGACTGAACGTCATATATGTTTTGTTTCTTATCTTAACTTTTTTATGTTTACATTGTTTCTTCTTGAAATGAAAAGGCTAATTGATATAATTTTTTACAAAAGATTTTTTTATCATTAAAAATTTACGATAAATTTACGATATTATTTTGATATAATTATGAGTTTAATTATTCAAATTTTATATCAAGGTGAGTGAAAATGCTGCTGGGGGTTAATATAGACCATATAGCTTTTTTAAGAGAAGCAAGACGCACAAACGACCCAAATCCGCTCGAAGCTCTTTGTATATTAAAAAAATGTGCGGTTAGCCAAGTGACCATTCATCTTCGCGAAGACAGGCGACATATTCATGATGAAGATCTGTTTGAGATAGTAAAAACGGCATATATGCCTGTAAATTTAGAGTGCTCTTTGAACGACGAGATGATAGATATAGCCTTAAAGGCAAAACCCACACGTGTAACTTTGGTACCGGAAAAACGTGAAGAAGTTACTACTGAGGGCGGATTGGACGTCAAAAGATACTTCGATAAATTAACACTTGTATGTAAAAAATTTAAAGAAGCAGGTATAGACGTTTCGCTTTTTATAGACCCAAACTTGGAAATTGTAAATTTATCAAACGATTTGGGTGTAAAGTGGATAGAGCTTCACACCGGAAAATATGCGGATATATATGCTATGCTCAATACAAATCTGCGTCAAACTCATAATTCCGTAAAAAGTCTCGAACTTAGCTCCGAAAAACTAAATGTGCTATTGGAAAAATCTCTGAAAGAGCTTATAAGAGCCGCTCATGAAGCACATAAACTTGGTCTTTTAGTCGCTGCAGGTCATGGATTGAATTATTATAATGTTAAAAATATCGCAGAGATAGAAGAGATAAAAGAGTTAAATATCGGTCAAAGTATCATCGCAAGAAGTCTATTTTGGGGACTTGAAGAAGCAATAACAAAAATGCAGGAGCAATTGAAAACGTCCAGATGAAAAAGATAGCAGTAAGTATAGGAGATTTAAACGGAATAGGACTTGAAATAGCTTTGACGGCGCATGAGGAGATAAAAACATTATGCTCTCCTGTGTATTGCATAAATGAGACAATGTTGCAGTGGGGCGCAGCTCTTTTGGGATTTAGCGTGCCTATGGATTTTAAAACGGTCGAATGTGCGGAAGAGTTTTTTGAAATAACACCAGGCGTTGTAAGTGAAAAAGCGGGCAAAGCCTCTTTTGATTCGTTTGTAACTGCTGTTGCTCTTGCAAAATCAAACAATGCAGATGCCATAGTTACGCTTCCTATAAATAAAGAGGCTTGGAATAAAGCCGATATAATTTACAAAGGACATACTGACGCTCTTGAGGATATGACTGATAAAAAAGCGATAATGATGCTCGGATGCGATAATCTTTTTACGATACTTTTTACGCACCATATGCCGTTTAAAGAGATAAGCGAACATATAAAAAGCAAAGTCTTGACAAAGTTTTTGATAAAAACTTACGAATCTCTCATGATAGAAAATATTGGCGTTTTGGGATTGAATCCGCACGCAGGAGACGGCGGAGTGATGGGAGATGAAGAGATAAAAATAGCGAAGGCAATAAATAGAGCCAATAATGAGCTTGATAAAAATATATTTTTCGGTCCTCTCGTGCCGGATAGCGCTTTTACGCAAAAAAGCCTTGAGAGATGTCGTCATTTTGTTTGCATGTATCACGACCAAGGATTGATACCGTTAAAAGCTCTGTATTTTGAAGAAAGCATAAACGTAACTTTAGGACTTCCGATCATCCGTACTTCTGTTGATCATGGAACAGCTTTCGATATAGCATACAAAAATAAAAATCCTTCTATCAAGAGTTATGTCAATGCTGTAAAAGAGGCAATTAGACTATCTGAAAATAGACCTATTTTGGATTTTTAGAACAAACAATAATTAAAAACGAGGAGAGAAACTTTATATGTCATGTATTTTGCAACCCTTCAGATTAGGTTTTAAAGACGGTTATCTAAATGAAGATGCTCAAGTAGCGATAGAGCCGAAATTTACAAATGCGTATCCTTTTGATGAAGATGAAAATGCCATAGTGTCTTTAGGTTCCAAATATGGCGTGATAGATAAAAACGGCGGATGGGTGATCGAACCACTTTTTTGCTCCTTGCATGATTTTAAAAACGGATTGATGGTTGCTAGCGTAGATTTTTTAAATTATGGAGTGATAAACAAAAAAGGTAAATGGACAATCAAGCCCAAGTTTAACCATATTCAAGAATTCAAGAAAAACAGTATTATGAAAGCTTCCGTAGAGTGTTTCGGAAACGAAGGGCTTATTGATGAACAGGGCAATTGGATATTAAAACCAAAATTTAACTCAATAGGACTATTTGCCGAAGGACTTGCTCCTGTTAAATTAAACGATAAATACGGCTTTATTAATGAACAAGGCGAGATAGTTATAGACTTGAAGTTTGAACACGCTTTTTCTTTCTCCAAAATCGGATTGGCTCAGATTAGAATAGGTCAAAAATGGGGATTTATAAATAAAAAAGGTGAGATTGTTATAAAACCAAAATACAAAGATTCCAAACATTTTATGTCAAGCGGATTAGCAGCCGTAAAAACTGAAAACAAGTGGGATTTTATAGATTTAAACGGAGATATTGTTATAAAGTCAAAATTTGACCACGTCTATTGCGACGATGATCCGCTTGTAATGGTAAAATCGGGAAGAAAATACGGCTATACCGATAAAAATATGAATATCTCAATAGAATTAAAATTCAGCAAAGCTCATACATTTGACAATCAGGATTTGGTAAATGCCAAAATTGACAAAAAACATGGATTTATCAACAGAAAAGGCGAATGGGTAATAGAGCCGATATTTGACGAAGCATATCCGTTTTTTGGTTCTAACGTGCTAACAAAAGCATATATAAAAAAACAACATGTTTTTATAAACAAAAAAGGGGAAATTGTTCTGAAAATAAAAAATATACAAG
>JAIRSJ010000026.1 GCA_031255525.1 Campylobacteraceae bacterium | reverse complement strand
TATTCCTCTTTGATACACAGACGCCGTAAAACCGGTCATATCCCCTACAACTCCTCCCCCAAAAGCTATAAGAGTAGATTTTCTATCCAACCTAAATTTAAAAAGCTCATTTAATATATATTCTACAGTTTGTAAGTTTTTATATTTTTCACCGTCTTTTACGATAACCTCGTAAAGTTCTTTTGCTTTTATTTTGCTTTTTATATTTTCAAGATGAAGCTTAGCTACCGTTTCGTTTGTTATGATAGCAGCCTTACCCTCAAGCACAATCTCTTTAATCTCATCGATAAAAACGGTGTAATCAAAACTTTTAAGTGCGGCAAATTTTATATCTACCCTCATACTTTTCCTAAATTTCGTAATATTTCTTGATTATACTAAAATTTGAAATTTTTTACTCCAATATCGGCAAAAAAAGCTGACATTTATCCTCCAAAATAAAATATACTCTATTTAAATTGGTGGAAAATAGAGAAATTACCCTTGATTTTGCAAAATCTTCATAAAACGGTATAAATTGCAGAATATCGGTTGCTTTTTTAAATTCCAAAATCGGATTTTTATCGCTTCTTTTTACAATCTCTATCTTTTTTTCATAAAGTTTGGCAATATTTTCGAAATGTTCTATAAGTGCCGTTTTTTCTTCAAAGTTATCCGGGTCAAAATCATAAAACTGCATCTGTAGATTT
Organism: Campylobacteraceae bacterium; assembly: GCA_031255525.1. Classification (GTDB taxonomy): domain Bacteria; phylum Campylobacterota; class Campylobacteria; order Campylobacterales; family Campylobacteraceae; genus JAIRKW01. The sequence goes on along the minus strand of JAIRSJ010000026.1, from coordinate 18,287 downwards.
AATTGTGCTGAAAAATCAAATATTACAGATGAATTTTTTTCGGCATCGTCTATATTTCCACCCAAAACAACACTGCGTTTTAATTTTGAAAGCGGAATTCGACCACTTTTAAATATCGGTGTTTCACATTCAAAAAGCATCTTTATATTGGAGTTGAAAAACTGCTTATCCACAATGCAAAGTCCGATATGCAAACTATAAACATCTTTTTTGTAGACATGTTCATCAGAAGAGTTATAGTAGTCTATATTTACATCCACATCGTCGCTTGCCGATTCTTTTATTTTGCTAAAAGCAGACGAACATGTAGGATTTATCACTTTTACGTATAATTTTTTTGAGTTTAGATTTGCATGCAGATACAAAGCATCGTCCAAAAGTTTTTCAATTCTACAGTCGCTCATATTTTTCATATCAATAAAACAGTATATATTGCTGCCAAAAGGCAATGGAAATTGTCCGAGCTCTTTTTTTATACTTTTATATACATTTTGCAAAATATCCGGAGCGCCTACGATAAGTAAACTATCATTTGGCTGAATCATCAAATTGGGTTTGGGCAACAAAAGGGTATTATTTCTGTAAACTGCGGCTATACGCCATTTTGTCTGCTCTATTCCGCCTATATGTCTATATACATAAGAGCTTCCCACAGGTACTTGCACGTCCATTATTTCGCCGATAGCAAGTCCCACATTTTGCGCAGTTACGGGAGTGTTCGGCAAAAAATCGGCAAATCTGTAAGCTATAACCTCTCTTGATTCTATCAGTGTCAGATACTTATCCTCAAATTCAAATCCCCATCTATCCATCAAGTAAATAGGTACTCTTTTATCAAATTGTCTTATATTTTTATATGAACCTATGGCGTCCGTTTTTTTTGAAACGGCTATCATAACTTGATAATAATCTTTGTTCATAATGGGTATCATTTTTTCAAAACTCGTCGGATCAAATGAGTGAACTTCAAAATTTTCCGGAAATACAAAATCAGGCAGCGTCCTTTTCCTATAATATATAACAGTGTAATCATCGTTGTCATTTGAGAGACTGATTGCTCTTTCTAAAAAATATTTTGCTAAAATGCCGTCTGCTATGATTAATATTTTTTTCATACACGCTCCGTAAATTTAAGAGGATATTATACCAAAATGGAATTTCACATAGATAAAACCGACAATCTTGCCAGAGCTTGCACACTGAAAACAGCCCACAGCGTCATACAAACTCCGGTGTTTATGCCTGTAGGTACGGTAGGAAGCGTTAAAAGCCTTGATGCGCATGATATAAAAAACTTGGGTGCTAATATAATTCTTGGTAACACTTATCATCTTTACCTGCGTCCCGGCGATGAAGTGATAAAAGAGTTTGGCGGACTTCACGGTTTTACAAAATATAACGGCAGCTTTTTGACAGATAGCGGTGGATTTCAAGCCTTCAGTCTCAGCGATATCTCAAAAGCAACCCAAGAAGGCGTAAAGTTTAAAAGTCATATAGACGGCTCAACTCACTATTTTACGCCTCAAAAAGTACTTGATATAGAGTATAACTTAAACTCTGACATTATGATGGTACTTGACGACCTTGTGAAGCTCCCATCACCAAAAGAACGTATAGATTTATCCGTAAACAGAACAATAAAATGGGCAAAAGAGTCTATAGATTATCACTTAGATAGACAAAATAACGGGCATGCGCTTAATCAAAATATTTTCGCTATCATTCAAGGCGGAACAGATATGGAGTTTAGAAAAAAATGCGCCCTTGAACTCTGTCTTATGCCGTTTGACGGTTTTGCTATAGGAGGACTTAGTGTCGGAGAAGAGAGCGCTTTAATGTACGATACGGTGGAATTCACAACTTTGTTTATGCCTAAAAATAAACCGCGCTATCTTATGGGTGTCGGAACTCCTGAGGATTTAGTGGAAAATGTGGAAAGAGGTGTCGATATGTTCGATTGCGTAATGCCGACACGCAACGCCAGAAACGGTACGCTTTTCACACATTTTGGCAAAATAAATATCAAATCGGCAAAATATATCCGCGATGCAAATCCGATAGACAACGAGTGTAGCTGTTTTACATGCAAAAATTACTCAAGAGGCTATCTAAATCATCTTTTCCGAGCAAGAGAGCTTACATTTTTTCGCCTTGCGACTATTCACAATTTGCACTATTATCTAAATTTAATGCATCAAATGCGTAAAGCCATAATAGCAAATGGATTTGCCGAATTTAAAAGAGAATTTTACGCAAGAAGAAAATAGCGCAGGTCTTAGAGCTAAAATTGTTAAAAAGATATATTAAACAACATATTATTATAAATTTGTCAAACTTGGAACAAAATTTTATTATAAAAAATATTAGCTTGAATACTTGAGAAACAACAAATCTCTTTAATCTACTCTTAAACTTTTGAATTTTTAACGTATGACGCTATATAAGTATTTATTTTCAATATTCATCTTGTCATAATGTTGTACTACACTTCTTAATGCTTTGAAGTTATTTGTTAAAATATATAATTTATTTTATTTTTATTATAATTGAAGTATTATACAGTATAATTTTCTACAAATATTTTAATATAAAGGATATAGAAATGTTATTTTTACAAACAGCAAACGTAACGTTTCGGCGTAATTTGACAAAATTTAGCTATTTTAGAAATAGTATAACTTTTGTCAATGGTGGGTTTGTAGTCAGTTGGCTTATCTGCCTTTTTATTCTATTTGGTTTTAGCGGCTGCGGCGACGCAAATAGTAGTACTTCATACGATGACACTACTGTTACGAGAGATGTAACCTATAAGTTTTATGATGAAGAACTTAATTTTATAGACAGTGCATCGAGCAAAGATGTGGATTTGAAAGAAAAAGCAAACGAATATGGTGTTGAAAAGTGGTATGAAGCAAATAGCAACGAACAATTTGACGGAATATACAGCAGCGACGGTGATGTTGTTAAATTATACGCTGCCGCCAATGTCATAGAGGTACAGAATAAAGATGATTTGGCAAATATTGCTTCGGATTTATCCGGCAAATATATCTTAATTGACAATATAGAGCTTGAAGGAGAGTGGACGCCGATAGGCGATGAAAACAATCCGTTTAAGGGTATTTTGAATGCCGATACAAGCGATGGTGAGAGATATGTCATCAAGTCTTTAAATATAGTCGCGCCAAGCTCTAACGCTGTAGGGCTTTTCGGATTTATTGAAGATGCTATCATAAAAAATATCGGCATCGAATTGGCGAATATAATAGGAGAGATAAATGTCGGCGGCATTGCCGGAAGAGCGATATTTAGCAAAATAACCAACAGTTATGTTGTAGGAAATATCAGCGGAAGCGGATATGTCGGCGGTATAGTCGGAAGTGCTGATATAAACAACAATATCTCAAACAGCTATACTAGCGTCAGTATTAGCGCTATAAATGATGTCGGCGGTATAGTCGGATATATCGGCGATAGCATAGTAACAAACTCATATGCCACAGGTATCGTCAACGGCTCTGTCAATGTCGGTGGTATTGCCGGCTCTATTAGCGGCGGTATTATAGCCAGCGCTTATTCGGCAAATAACGTTAGCGGGGATGACAATTTTGGCGGTATTGTAGGCGCACTTTTTAGTGGTGATCTCAACGCGACAATCATTATTGTCCCATCGAGTATAAGCGATAATTTGAAAAATTTTACCGGAGGTCTTGTAATCGGATATGTTGTTGATACTGCCTCAAGCTTGATATTTACCAATAATATCGCGTATACTATCGACTATATTTCAAGACTGTTAAATTATGACATAAGCGATAAAATAGAGGCCTATCTGACCAAAGTTTTATCCGGCGTTTATGGTAAACTTTGGGAGATTACGATAGATAATGTAATAGTAGCTCATCTTAATACAGAATATGTCTACAGCAAAAATCTAAAATGGAAATTCGGCAAAGATGACGCAAATCCATGGATAATACCGGAAAGCGGCGGCGCTCCTGTGCTTTATTGGCAAGTAGATTCTTAAATTACTCTACAGGATTTTCCTCCTGTAGAGTTTATATGCTATTATCCCTAAACAAATTCAATTGATATATTTTTACGGAAAACAAATATTTTTAAGTCATCATATTTCAGTTTATCGATATATTTGCGCTCTTCAACTAGTATAAGCGCATAGGTAGTTCGTATCTCTTTTAATAACAAACGCCGATACAATGACCCTATCTTTAGCAATCCAATCTAAAGTACATAAAACGCCATAGCGAAAAAATGACTTATGGATCCAGCCATTACAAATATATGCCATATGCCATGAAAGTGACGCACTCTTTCATCATTTATAAAAAAATATACTCCGCCCGTATAAAAAAGTCCGCCTATGACAAGCCAAATAAGTCCGCCGACAGGAAGGCTTTTTATCAACGGAACTATGGCTATCAAAATCAGCCAACCCATGATGATATATATAATCAAAGAGAGGATTCGCTTTTGTGATTTTGTAAAAAATTCCTGAACAATACCAAATACGGCCAATCCCCATATCACGCCAAATATGCTCCAGCCCCAACCTCCTTGCATACTCACAAGCGTAAAAGGCGTATATGAACCTGCTATCAAAAGATAGATACTCAAATGGTCTAATTTTTGCATAAGTCTTTTGCGTCTGCCGGCTATGCTGTGATAAACGGTCGAAATACCGTATAAAATAACAAGGGTCGCCCCATAAATACTAAAACTTACAATTTTCCAAGCATTTCCTTGCATTGACGCAAAAACTACTAAAATAGCAAGAGCAGCTATAGACAACAAAAATCCCAACAAATGCGTGATAGAGTTAAACTTTTCTCCCTTTTGCATGTAACCTCTCTAACTCTATTTTAAATCTCTAAGTCTGACTCTTACAGATTCTTCATGCGCACTAAGTCCTTCGGCATTTGCGAGATTTGCGCAACTCTCTCCTATCTCTCTCATTCCATCTTTGCTCATGCTTATAATTGATGACTTTTTCATAAAATGCTCAACATTCAGAGGCGAAAAAAATCTTGCCGTTCCGCCGGTAGGAAGCGTATGATTTGGTCCTGCTATATAATCACCTATGGGCTCAGGTGTAAAAGAACCCATAAAAATTGCGCCTGCATGTTTAATCTTGGGCAGCAAATCAAACGGATTTTTAGTTACAATCTCCAAATGTTCGGGTGCTATTTTGTTCATCAAAAAAATAGCTTCTTCCAATTCCTTGGCGACAATTATCGCACTTCTTGTACGCATAGAAACAGACGCTATAGCCTGACGTGAAAGTTTTGGTAAATAGAGTTCTATCTCTTTTAGCGTATTTTTTGCTATCTCTTCGTCCGTTGTTATTAAGATGGAACTTGCCATCTCGTCATGTTCGGCTTGAGACAATAAATCTATAGCCAAATATTTTGCATTCGCATTTTTATCCGCTAATATACCTATTTCACTAGGACCTGCTATCATATCTATATTAACATCTCCGAAAACCATCTTTTTGGCAGTAGCTACAAATATATTTCCAGGACCCGTTATCACGTCGACTTTTGGTATATTCTCCGTGCCGTAAGCCATAGCTCCTATAGCACTTGCACCTCCGATCTTGAAAGCTTTTTTGACACCACAAAGATACATAGCAGCCAAAAGAAGTTGATTTAGTTCGTTGTTCGGTGCAGGTGTACACACAACTATCTCTTTTACTCCAGCAACAATGGCAGGAATTGCATTCATCAAAAGCGAACTCGGATATGCAGCTTTCCCTCCGGGAATATAAAGTCCTGCCTTATCTACAGCACTTATTTTCTGCCCCAAAACTATTCCGTTGTCTTCATATGTAAGCCATGATTTTGGAAGCTGTTTTTCGTGAAATGCAAAAATCCTCTTATATGCCCTATGAAGCGCATCTTTCAAATCACGGCTTAAATTCTCATAAGCTTTTTCCATCAAAGACGGCGATATTTCCAATTCGCTGTTGCTTTTAGCTTCCCATTTATCAAATTTTAAGATATGCCTTTTAAGAGCTTCATTTTTTTCAGCCTTAATTTCATCAAGCAAGCTTTCCACTATTTTGCCCGCTTCTTTTAAATCCATTGCCCCGCGTAATAAAAGCGTATTAAATTCATCGTTAAAATTCTTATCGGTAGTACGTAAAATTTTCATTGAAACAACCTTGTTTTATAAACTATAAAAAATTAATTATATCGTTTTGAGTTTAAAAAAGAAGAGTTTGCATATAGATATAACTCTACATGCAAATTTTTAATTTTTATTTAAGCAATTAAGATCTGAGAATGCTGTCTTTAAACGTTCAACCATACTCTTTTGACCCTCTCTTAACCATTTTCGCGGATCATAGTATTTTTTGTTCGGTTTATCTTCGCCTTCGGGATTTCCAAGTTGTCCTTGTAAATATGCGCTGTTTTTATCGGTATATTTTTTCACGCCGTCCCAAAATGCCCATTGCGTATCAGTGTCTATATTCATCTTCACAACACCATAGCTAACAGCTTCTCTTATCTCTGCTAAAGTAGAACCGGAACCACCATGAAAAACGAAATTTACCGGTTTTTGTACGCTAAGATTAAATTTTTCTCTTATATACGTTTGAGAATTATCCAAAATTTTCGGAGTTAATACAACATTTCCGGGCTTATAAACACCATGAACATTACCAAAAGATGCCGCTATTGTAAAATTATCGCTGATCTTTTTCAACTCTTTATACGCATAAGCCACATCTTTTGGCTGTGTATAAAGCAGTGCGTTATCCACGCCGGTATTATCTACACCATCTTCCTCGCCACCGGTTACACCTATCTCTATCTCAAGCGTCATGCCAATTTTACTCATACGCTCCAGATATTTAGCGCATGTGGCTATATTTTCACTAAGCTGCTCTTCGGATAAATCCAACATGTGAGAACTAAAAAGCGGCTTTTTATGAATTTTGTAAAACTCTTCACCGGCATCAAGTAAAGCATCAATCCATGGAAGAAGTTTTCTGGCAGCATGGTCGGTATGAATTATAACAGGCACTTTGTATGCTTCGGCAATCAGATGAATATGTTGAGCACCTGATATAGCGCCCAATACAGCTGCATTGGAAACACCCAAACCTTTGCCCGCCATAAATTCACTTCCGCCATTTGAAAACTGGATGATAATGGGAGAATTTACAACTTTTGCGGCTTCTAAAGCCGCATTTATGGAGTCGCTACCCACAACATTCACAGCAGGTATGGCAAACTCGTTAGCTTTTGCTAACTCAAAAAGTTTTCCTACTTTATCGCCGCTTATAACTCCGCTTCCTACAATTTCAACTGCTTTTGCATTATACATCTAAAGCCTTAAAAGCTATTTTTTAATCTCTATTTTTGCTTTGTCTCTCAATGCTTTTGCTTGAACTTCAATATTTTTTCTGAACTCTTCGCCTTTTAAGCCATTTGCAATTTGCTCTTTGACTTCGTCAAAAGGAAGTTTTTTCTCCGCTTGTTTATCTTCAAGATATATGACATGATAACCAAACTGCGTTTTTACCGGAGCTTTTGACACTTCGCCTTTCTTTAAAGCAAATGCCGCATTTTTAAATTCGGCTATGAAAGGATCGTTTTTACTAAACCAACCCAAATCGCCGCCGGTTTGTGAAGTCTGGTCAACATTGCTTTTTGCAAATTCGGCAAATTTATCAATCATAGCTTTACCTTTTAAACTTCCCAACTCTTTGATTATCTTTTTAGCTTCGTCTTCCGTATTTACCAAAATATGACTCGCTTTTACTCTCTCAGGCTGTACAAAAGTATTTTGATTTTCATCATAAAACTTTTTGATACTACTATCACTGACTTTTACCTTCTCAAACTCTTTTTTCATCCATATCTCAAGAGCTATCTCATTTTTAACCTTCTCAAGCGTGCTAATAAATTCTTTATCTTTCTCTATCCCATTTTTTATGGCATTTTCAATCAAAAGTTTTCTATCTATAGCTTGATTTAACACTTGTTGTTTCGCATCTTCAGGAAGTTTTTCATAGCTGACATTTGGAAATTGTCGAAGCAACAAACCTATATCCTCATCACTCACATCTTGACCGTTAACGGTCGCTATGACAGCCGCGTTTAGACTTATTGCGGCAAAAACCGCGCATGTACCAAAAACTAATTTTTTCATTCTTGATAAAATCCTTTAAGATATAATATTTTGCGAAAAGCAATTTAAAATTATATAAAAACTTGCATTAAATAAGTATAAGTTGACATGTGAAATCTGTTATAATTGGTTTTTACAAAGGAATAAGCGTGAAACTGTCGACAAAAGATGAAATAGCCCGTATCAAATCTCTTATTATAAATAGATATAAAAATGCCAAAACCGAACTGGATTACAAAAATATTTATGAATTATTGGTCTCTGTGATGCTTTCGGCACAATGTACCGATAAAAGAGTAAATATTATAACTCCGGCTCTTTTTGAAGCTTATCCCGACACAGCATCGCTCTCACAAGCAAATCTGGAATCTTTAAAAATGCTCATACAAAGCTGCTCTTTTTTAAACAACAAGGCATCAAACCTCATAAAAATGGCTAAAAGTATTGAAAAAGAGTATGAAGGTAAAATTCCACTTGATGAAGAAAAACTTGTAACTTTAGCTGGGGTCGGCAGAAAAACGGCACATGTGGTTATGATAGAATATCAAGGCGCAAATCTCATGGCAGTCGACACTCATGTTTTTCGCACCTCTCACAGACTTGGTTTATCGCGTTCAAAAAGCGTTCAAAAAACCGAAACGGATTTAGCAAAAGCCTTCAAAGACAATCTTGATATTTTGCATCAGGGCATGGTGCTGTTCGGACGCTATATCTGTACTGCAAAAACCCCAAAATGCAAAGAGTGTTTTCTGAGCGAATTTTGCAAAAGCAAGCAAAGCTTCAAACCAAATTAACAAAAACACAGCAAATTTTATTTTGTACTATAATATAACAATTTTGATACTTAGTCTGATTGGCAAAATCAATGTTTTTAATATTATGTAAGTTTTTACATCTAAAAACTTTGCAAAAATTTAAAATTTTTACATATGTTTAAGATATATATCCGTATTTTGAAGAAAAAGTAAAAAATTATCATTTTTGAGACATTTTTGATATAATGCTTGTTTTTTAGTATCTTGCATATTTTCTGCTTAAATGCTTAAAACTGAAAAACTATAAAATTTTTAGGACAATCCAATGAAAACATTTGAAGATTTCGGACTACATGAACAAGTTTTGCGTGCCGTAAAAGAGGCGGGATTTCGCGAACCAAGTCCGATACAACAAGAGATAATTCCTCTTATCATTAAAGGGCGTGACGTTGTAGGACAAGCACAGACGGGCACAGGAAAAACAGCGGCATTTTCGCTTCCTTCTATCAGCATGATAAATCCGAATGAGAAGAAAATTCAAGTACTTGTTATCACTCCAACAAGAGAACTTGCAACCCAAATAAGCGATGAAATGTATATGTTCGGACGATTTCGCAATATCCACACAGTAACCGTTTACGGCGGCAGCTCATACTCAAAACAGTTAAAACTCATAGACCAAGGGGCAAATATAGTCGTAGCGACGCCGGGGAGACTTCTCGATTTATTAAAAAACAACAGAATTTATGGGTTTGAACCGCAAATAGTCATACTTGATGAAGCAGATGAAATGCTTGATATGGGATTTTTAGAAGATATAGAAGCTATCTTTGCAAGACTTCCGAAAAATCGCCAAACAATGCTTTTATCCGCCACTATGCCAGAACCCATCAAAGCTTTGGCAAAAAAAATCTTAAATAATCCCGCATTTGTCAGTGTAACACCGCAAAATGCTACTACAAATACGGATATTGAACAACACTACTATATTATTGAAGAACATGAAAGAGATGACGCAATCATCAGGCTCTTAGATGCAACAGACCCAAAAAAAGCAATAATATTTTGCAGAACCAAAAAAGAGGTCGATAGATTGAGCACGAGACTTGTAGCCGCAGGTTATGCGTCAAAAGGACTTCACGGCGATATGGAACAGCCTCAGCGAGAAGAAGTGATAAAATCCTTCAGAAACGGAGCTATAGACACTCTTATAGCGACCGACGTGGCTGCAAGAGGATTGAACGTCAAAGAGATATCGCATGTATTTAATTATCATATCCCATTTGATCCGGAAAGTTACGTACACAGGATAGGAAGAACGGCAAGAGCAGGACAAAAAGGCACGGCAATCACTCTTGTAACACCTATGGAATATCACAGTATGCAAAAAATAGCCAAAACAGTAGGTACAAAATTAGAACAAAAGCAGATACCAACCCTTTTTGAACTTAAGGCAAGCAACGCAAAAAAAATGGCTCAAACAATATTGCATGCAAATATAGACAACATCGCTGTAAAAATCACGGATGAGCTTGAAAAAGAGTTGGATTTGGCGCAAATTGCCTACAAAGCTATCTCGCTTTTGGCAAATGATAAAAATGCAAAAGGACCAAACTCTATAGGTATAGACAAAAAAACATTTGAAGGTTTTGTGAAAAAACTAAAAGCACAAGACGAAGAAAAGCGCCAAAACAGTAACAGAAAAAGAAGAGATAGGAAGACAAACAAAGGCAAAAGAGACTTTAGCGAAAATCATAAAAAAAGCGCTAAAAATAAAAGACAAAGATAGTTCTCATCTGCCGAAAATTACTGCGCCTTACAAGATTAATTTTACAATGAAAAAGAACGCATAGTTGTTTAAAGTTCCATAACTTCCAATGTTGCGTTCATTTTTTTATAATTAAACAATGCTAAGATTTACATTAAAACTCATTGCAATATATATAATAATCTGATATAATATTAAATTGACACAAAATTGTATCAAATATAAAATCCACATCTAAGGAAAAATGATGAAAAGGTTAATTAGTATAGCAGTGTTGGCGTTTGTCGCTATAGGTTTTACAGCGTGCGAAAGCGAAGCGGATAAATTAGCAAAAATGCAAATGGAAGAGGAGATGGTTGACATGGATATTAAAAAATGGGAAGAAAAGCTGGATTCCAAAAAATACAATTTACCAACGACAGATAAAGGGCTAAAAGAGTGGGGGGAAGAAACGGCAAAATATCAAGCTTGCATTAATGAGATGACAGAGCAAAGACGTACGGCGTCTCAAAGTAAAGCTTGTCAGGGTTTAAAATAATCTAAAATATTAAACCGATAAAGGGTTGCGTTAAAGTTTATATCTCATATCTTCGCAACTCTTGTCTGTTTATCACCATATTTTTAAACTCAATTTGCATTCTTTTACATGCAATCAAGCTAATTCTCATCTCATATATTTTACATCTATCATGGCAAATACAACTGATAAAAGGCAATAAAGTATATTGTAGTCGTTGTGTAAAAACAGCGAATTGTTGCTTTTGTATTAGTTGCAAAACTAAAAGACATCTTTATAAAAAAGTCAAATGCAAATCATCCGACCAAAAAACCTTTAAAGATACGACAAGGATTTTTGTAACTCTTGCTTGAGTTTCGTCCTTAAAACATTCGGCTCTAAAATCTGCATATATGGCAACCACCTTTTGATAAATGGCAAAATCTCTAAAGGCTGTGTGTATCTGATGCTAAAAATAATACTTCCGTCACTCTCTTCTTTTATAAATTTTTGAGATATAAAAAACGGTTTCATCTCTTTTTTAAAATAGCGGCTAATTTTTGAGTCAGCTTTTAAAACAGCCTCTTTTTGACCAACGTTATAGAGCGTCATTGCGTTTTGCATAGTTTCAAAATAATTTTGATATTTTAATAGCACATCGCGTTGATATCGCTCTTTTATTTTGGGATAAGCAACATTTTTCATAAATGATATACGCAAAAGTTTTAATTGCGTATCTTCTGTCTCGCACGCAAGATACCAATTATTGTCGATAAATATCAGTTTTAAGCATTTGAGATTTTTGAAAATCCGCAGCGTTTCATACTCATATTTGACATCTCTGTACTCCATATTTTTAACTGCTTTTTGCAAGTTTGCGAAGAAATTATTTTGAGTATCTTCAAACGGATTTGTTTTAAACACAAAAATATCGCTGTTGTTTGTTAATTTCTTGGTTGCCGTATCTTTGATATCATCATTCAGCTCTTTCAAGGATTTTGTATCGTTTTCGTATATCAAAGAAAATATCCAACCAATATTTTCGCTATTTTTGTCCAATAAATTTTTTAACATTTTAATTGTATCATTCTCATTTATCAGACGATATACCGTTAAACTTTTCACTCTTTCATTGATGAGCTTTTTTTCAGCCAAAATTGCATTTCCAAAAAAACTTTTTATCTCTTTTAGATACCGCTCCAATGTTCTTTCGTTGATATCAAGCTCATCTAGTATCAACTTTTTTTGAGGATAAATCTCTTCGCTTTCGCACAGTTTTTGCAAAAGTTTTAAAATATGAACCGTTTTATTATTCATTTTCATATTCTCTAAATCTTGCATGCATAAACTCTCTTGTTGTAACTATTTTGCCATCAATCAATTTTTCAACAGACACCCTTTTGGTTGTGGCATATATAGGGATGAGTTCATGCGCAAATGCAAAATTTACCATATGATATGTTGCGCCAAAATCGCCCTGTACCAACAGGTAATCGCCTTTTTTGGCCTCACAGATAAGGCGCTTTTTATACGCGCTAAGATCGTTTGCTATTTTCTCTTTATTTGGGTCAATATTTGCCCAAACTTTATCGCTTAAATTTATAATCTCATCTACCTTCAAAATCTCTCTTGCCTCTTTGATCTGACTTTGTAGCATTTCGTGATTCATTAGCATAAATAGTTTTTTCATTATTTAGCCGAAAATGTATCAAATTTTATGAGATAAGCAAAAGTACTATTTGCTAAAACCTTATTGTTGTTATCATATTTTGATATAAGACAAGAAACACTTATATTGTATAATTTGCCAAGATTATACAATGTAAGACTTGATAATGTCTGCCCAGAAGTTATGTCTATCAAAATATCACTCTTTTCAACATCTTCTAATTCTTGCATAATATCATCAAAAGAAGAAATAATATTTTTAGGTTCGTTTGTGGATTTTACTTTCAAATATTTTGCTGCTGAGTAAAATTGTTTATTTTTCTCAATTTCTCTTTTTACTTCATTTATTTTTTCATTTGAAAAATCATCATAAATAAAATATACTTTTTTCAAATTTTCATAAGAGCTTTTAATGGAATTCAATAAATTTATATTTGAGGGTATTATAGATATAAAATATTTTTTGTTTGTGTCAACAGGTGATGGATTAAAAGATAAATTTCTTGATTTGTAATTAAAAAATAGATATATGCCGAAGGACGTAAATAAAAATATTAAACCTATCCACTGTCTATCTTCTCCTGCTATCAAATCAGCCGTCATACCTATACCCATAAGCGCGAGTAAAACCACAAATATTGCTATAACGGATGCTTTTTCTGATAAACCAAATGCTGACAATAACCTAATCTTTGTCATTTTATGTTTTTGCCTAAAATATCTTTATCTATACAAAATTCTTTATACTTTTTTGTTAATTGCAAAAATTTCTTTTTTGCGTCTTTTATCTCTTCTTCATTATTCCCGTGTGCTAACTCGTTTCTCAACTCCTTTGCTTTTTCTATGAATTTTTTAAAACTGCTTATATTCTTTGATTTAAAAAAAATATTGATTTTATTTTCCATTTCTTTATCTTTTTTATTTTTGTAATCGTCGGAGTTTGCAATAATATTGCGAGCCTCTTTATCCTGCTTATAATGGCTGCCACGACCTTCTATGTACTCTTTTACAGTAGCATCAATTTCTTTTAAGCTTTCCAGACAATAACATCCTATCGCTTCAAACAGTAAAGTTATTGCATTTAATAGATATCCTCTCTCACTCAATAACTTTGAAAATTCATATAACTGTTTTGGCTTTGGCAATTTTCCAATTTCTTGAATATTTTTTAGATGCTCTTTGATAATTACAAGACTGTGTTTAAATGTTGAAACTTTTTCATCTATCAAAATTTCATCTATATTTTTAAGTGTATTTTTAAGAATTGATGAATTAAAAATATTTTGTATAGCGTTTGATAAAATATGATTTGATAAGCTTTTAAGCTCATTGCTCAAGTTTTGAAATAACTTATTTGTAAAGTTACTCTTTAAAAATATGGTATAATTATCAACGAAACTCTCCAGCACATAAGATATATTGGCAAGCTCCAAATACTCTTTCAAATCAATTATTTCATATTCCTTATATTGCACTATCTCTTTGGCAAACAAAATATGTTTTATATTTGATGGATTATTTATATTGTGCGCTATCAACGAAATAGTAGCTAAAATAGGAATGTGCCTAAAGCCGTGTGAAAGGTCTATAATATAATCACCTTCTTGTGTAATAATCTGATTAATCAACGACAATATTCCATAGTAATTTTTGTCGTATTCAATTAAATATTCTTTCTTAAAAATATTAGAGTAATCATCGTTAAATTCATTTTTTAGTACATTGATTTGTCTATTTTTTGCTTCATCAGTAAAAATAGGAATGATAGTGTCTTTATCACTAAAATTATCTATCAAAAGAGGAAGCATGTTGGTATAATTCTCTCTTTTTAATTTAAATTTACTACTAAGTTGTTCATCATACCAATATTTCGCCTTTTCCTTGTCTATTATTCCGACAATAGTAACTATTTTCATCAATTCTCCTCTTTTAATTGTCGCTTGTTATTTGAAACCGCCCATAACCAACTGCCGTTTTGCCGCCAAAACCTATAACACTGAAAGCTTTTTCAAATGCTGCTTTGATTGCCAATCTGTCACCTTCATCAATTCGACTCTCATTTAAAGGTAAAAAGAGTGTGCGAAAGATAAACTCCGCACCTTTTTCTACGCTTATAAATTTGATTGGCTTTGGATCTTCAGTCTCAATCGGTAATTTATACCTGTCTTCTTGTCTATAATACTTGTCATAATGCGAATTCATGATGTCAAGTTTTAGTTGTGGGGCTTTTGCTGGATAGGCATCAAGAATGACAAGTTGTCCTCGTTTGGCGTTATTTGTATCGGTAGAACCAAAATATTTGTCTAGCTCTTTATCGTCGAATTTGCCTTCTTCATCAAGAAGTGAAGGATTTTCTTCAGCAAGTTTTACAGCATAGGCAAGACGCAAAACTCCTTTGATAGAACTTGCAGGGATCAACGGACTGCCAGTATTGCGGTCCAATATCATTCCGGTTTCATTCGGATGCCCTGCACCAAGTCCGGAAATAAACGGCGAGATAAGCTTGGCTTTTATCTCTATCGGGAATACTCCCAGTTGATTTATTATCTCTTTTTGCCTGTTATGGATTATGTCAAGTTCATTTTGTATATTTGGAAGTTTTTTATTCGCATCATCGCAAAATTTTTTTGCAGATATTACAGAATGATTTTGATCTTTTAGGTCTTTAGGATCTTCTACTTTTGTTGTAGTATTGCCTCCAATCTGCCACTCCATCAAACGCACAAAGGAAAGAGAAAAGTTTGCTGTATTTTTCTTTAGTGCTTCAATTGTACCTTTGTTTATAGGAATTAATGGCGCAACATTATCATTGCTATTATTCTTTTGTTCACTATAATTATTTTTAAGCTTCTTGACGTCTTTATCGTGATTATGTTGGGTATTTTGCAATTTATTGCCAAAAAGAGTGCCTAAATCACCTAAATTGTCTACCTTTTTGCTTTCTCTGTTTTTGGTTTTATTGGACATAATTTTTCCTATTGCTTTTTTTCAAACGCTTTTGCATAGCGCTTAAGCCACTCCAAAAGCCGCAACGCTTCAGTTTGAGCTTTGATATAATCCAAAATCAGCAAAACATTGAACGCCTGCAAAAACTCTATATCACTTTTATCTTTCAATTCACGCAAAGGGTTTTTTTCGGTAGTAAGCCATTTTTTAATAATTTTGAACAATCTCTTTTCTTTCTCTTTCTTTGAGAGCAAAAATGCCATTGTCTGCCCAAGACCATTTGTTAATATCATCGTTGGAGCGCCGGCATAAAAGTTAGCTATTTCTTCGCTTATTTCTCCTGTTTCACTGATAGCTTTGAGAGCAAATTCGGCTCGTTGCTGCTGTTTGGTTTGTATTGTCATCGCTTATCCTTTTATTTCCATGTAAGTTCAAAAATACCGCGTCCAAGTGTCTCATCGCCTCCAACTTGAACATACTTTGAAATTACTTGTATTACGGCATTTTTAATATTATCGGCGCTTATTTTATTGTCATTTCTGCTGTTATTCCATACAATAGTGCAGTACATCAGCGTATCGGAAGGTAGCTCCTCCTGATAACGAAGTGAACCGTCTTTGGTCGTACCATTTTTTTGGTCAATCTCAATTTTTGCATTAATCTGCGTACAATGTGACACGCCATAATTAAAAACTTCATCGCTTACGAGCAAAAGCCGCTCTGCTTGAATGAAAAAATCGCTTTTGATTTCATTTTTACCTTTTACTTTAACTTGATAATCTTCAATAACAATATCACCTTGCATATCACCATGAAGAACAATCGCTTCATTATCTTTCGATAATTTCTCATATTTGACTATTTCACTATCTCGTCCTGCTAATATTAAATCTCTATTTAAACGCTCTAAAACCATAGAGCATGTAATCCACACAAAAGGCGACACTGAAGAGCGCATCGGAAACGCCAAAATTTTAGCATCGCTTATATTAATTGCAGCGGCATAGCCATTATCATTAGAACTTTTATCGCCGAAAATATTTTCGGTTAATTTATCAAACTTTTTTGTATTATCATCAAACTTGCATTTATAGCGATCAAAATTAGCTCTAAACGAACCTTTCATACTTGATGAATAAATCAGCGGATAATTTGTGTGTCTTTCGCGCTGAATAGGCAAATCCACAATTCCAAGAGCCGAACCGCTTCCCGCATGACAAGGCGTAATCGCATACATAACCAAAATTGAAACATCGTAACTCATTATTTTTCCTTTTATTGTGATAAAGCGACACATTGATCGCTTATATTTTCAGTAAAAACCGAACCTGCACAAAACCATGTTTGCGAAGCTTTATGTTTTTTATCTCTCATATCCCAGCCTGATACAACAAAAGTTTTTGCGGCAAACACTTTTTGCAAAAGTTCTTCCGTGCAAAGAACAGGCGCAAGTAAAACAAAATATTTGCCATTATCTATTTTTGGCAACTGCGGCTTTTCTATCTTTTTGTAGTGACATATTCGCCTTTCTCCGCCTAATCGCAAAATGCCATTCTCTCCTAAGCCATATTCATCGTCAATTTTAATCACGATAGTAACACCCTGACGCAAACGAATATGTCTGACATTAAACAGCTTCCCGTCTTCTGTACTTTTTTTGTCGTAATCAATACCAATGCCCGTACGATCTTCGCAGTCAAAAAGCTCCTCTTTTTTATATTGTTTATTTGTCATCGCAGTTATATCTATCCACTCGCTACCTATATTTTTTACATTATCTTCTTCTACCCATGGAATAGGTGTATTTGCAGAACAAATCGCATCTTTTTCTTGAAACTCTTTTGCGCAAACAATAATCTCTTTCTTGTCTTTTTCCTGCTCTTTAGACTTTTCAACAAACCATGAATATGGCGCTTGCACGTAATAGTTGCTATCTTTTTTAAGTAAAATAGCACTTATTTTAACCGTAGGAGCTTTAGAAAAATTTTGTCTACCTGCGGTCCATATCGCACCTTTAATCACAGATGGAGGCGGAGGAAAGAAAATATCAGAAGCAGGCAAGTTTGCATCAAACGGAATAGCGCCACGAAAAAATAGCGTATCAAAAGGTGTTAATTCATACCAAATCATTATTCTTCTCCTCTTTTTCAGATGATAGAAAATGCGCTATTACGGCAGCTTCAGGATTGAATATTTCCTCATCTTTTTTAAACTTATTGTTCTCATCAAGCGCTCCAGCCAAACAAAGTCCTGCAAGCCTTTTTGCATTTTCACGCGCTTTTTCTTTGCCAATAGAGTGAGCGACTTCGTACTCAAACAATTTTAATATCTGCTCTTCGCTAATTTCTTTAACTGCTATAGCTTCTTCCAATTGTGTTAATCGATATATTAAGCTGGAGGTCAACTTATTTTCCGACAACGATTCTCTAACTTTTTCAAGCGAATCAAAAAGAGATTCATTTGCATTAAACGGATTTTTGGCATCCCATTTGAA
>JAIRSJ010000024.1 GCA_031255525.1 Campylobacteraceae bacterium | reverse complement strand
TGCACAATAGAAAAGATATGTGCAAAGAAAGATGTAGAAAACTCGCAGTAGAAATATTTAACGGCAAAGAGTATATCAAAATATATGAAGGAGGTCTGCTCTTTTATGCAGAACCAAACAGTCTGCCTTTGATACTTCCATACAAATATCCTCAAACTGTAGAACGAATAAAGATAACATCTCTCATCAATGATTATCTTCATCTATCAAAAGTTAATGTGTTGGCATATATTCCCAAAATTGTAAGCTATAAAAAGGTACTTTGTGCATTTGGAGACAGCGGCTTAGCTCCAACATTAGAGCGTTTTAAAGCGCAGGCAAAAGAGATGCATTATGATGAGGTTTTTATACACACCGAATATGATTTGGATAAAGATTTTTATGAACATTGGAAAGATAAATTTAAACTCAAAAGAGGTTTCGGATATTGGGTATGGAAACCACAGATTATATTACAGATATTAGCAAAAATGCAAGACGGAGATATTTTGCAGTATACAGATGTAGGTTGTCATCTAAATCCTTGT
Source organism: Campylobacteraceae bacterium (assembly GCA_031255525.1). GTDB lineage: Bacteria > Campylobacterota > Campylobacteria > Campylobacterales > Campylobacteraceae > JAIRKW01. The sequence continues at coordinate 26,507 of JAIRSJ010000024.1, read as the reverse complement.
GGGTTGCGAAAACTTGATGAATTTTTTGATCTGACCGATAAATCTTCAAGTGGGATGTTGGGCTTTAAACAGACGCATATAGAAAAATATTGGACAAAAGGTGATTTGTTCGACTATTTTGGCGTTCGCGATAGGAAAGACTTTTATGATACAGGTCAATTATGGAGCGGTACCATGTTTATAAAAAAATCCAAAAAAACAGTAAAATTTATAAAAAATTGGCTAAAAGTATATTGCGATGATTTTTCATTGGTTGATGATTCACCGTCAAAATCACAAAACTTTGAAGGATTTATAGAAAATAGACATGACCAAAGCATCTTTTCGTTTTTAGGAAAAATTAACAATATTATTACGCTTCCGCATTATAAAAAGAAAGTAGATGAACCGGTTTGGGCATTAAGAGACAAAAAGCGCATCACTCCTATTGTAAAAGAATTGTAATAATAAGGCTTATATGCCATGATAAACATCACAACCCCCCCTGCAAAACAGAAACAAAGATAAAAACAGTATCTAATATTTTCTCATAGCAAGTTGTGTTTATAAATTATCAATAAACTTGTAATAAAATAACGGCTTTAAATAAATTTTTAAAGTGAAATCATGCTTAAAATTGCAATTACGACTATAGAATATACCGCTCTTCCAAATACTATTTTATCTGCTTGGCACAATGATATGGCAGCATTTGATGAAATTATCGAAGCAATAGAAAATGCGAAAAAGAGAGTATATGTCGATAGTTCATTTGGAGAATATGTATGAAAAGGATAATTGAGCGCTTGAGATTTAAGTGGTATTTTCATAAATCAGAGTATGCTAAAGCCCTCTCTTGTCTTGAAAAATATCCGCAAACATGCGATGAGATTTGGGCGTGTTATGCGCTTGGTATGTATGATACCACCGCAAATAGCACATGGGACGGACACGATGTTAAAGCCGGCTTTGCTATTGCCGCTTCGCTGTCTGCATGCGGACAATTTGAGAAAGCCGAAGATGTGATATCAAGATTGACGCATTGTAAAGGTTTTGATGATTATCGTATCAGATTATCTATCGCCATAGCTGCTTATATGCCCTCTATTGCTCTTAAACTTGCCGAAGATGGTGCGCCTTTGGATTTTCATATAAGTTTGTTGTTGAAAAACGGTAAAATTGATAAAGCCAAAGAGTTATTGCATTCTATTGATGATAAAAGCTATGCGTCAAAGTCTCAACTTTATCTGTTTGCAAGCAATGTCTTTGCAAATTCTCCTATGCAGCAGCTGGACTTTTTAAATCGTTTTTTTGCTTCGCACGGTTTGGACGCTGTGACATTGAAAGATGAAAGTAAACCTTTGAGTGTAACAAACTTGAGCTCTAAAACCAACCAAATAGTTGATGGATGTTTGGTGTCCGTTTTGGTTACGGCTTACAATGCGGCCGATTATATTTCATCGGCAATTGAAAGTCTGCTCAACCAGACATATAAAAATATAGAGATTATTGTGATAGATGATTGCAGCACGGACGATACATTAGATATAGTGCGCGAAATGGCCGCAAAAGATAAACGTATAAAATATCATCATTTGGCGCGCAACATAGGCACTTTTGCCGCAAAAACCATAGGATTTGGATACGCATCGGGGGATTTTGTAATTTGTCACGATTCTGATGACTGGTTGCACCCTGAGCATATAGCAATGCAGATGGTGCCTTTACTTGAAGATAAAAGATTGGTGGCTACAGCTTCGTATTGGATTAGAGTTGATAACAACGGTATTTATCATGCGCACTCCAACTATCCTCTTTTGAGGCTAAATCGCACGACGCTTCTGTTTAGAAAAAAGGCAGTTTTAAAAAAGATGGGATTATGGGATATAGTACGCACAGGAGCAGACAGTGAATTTTATGTCCGTATGAAACTGGTTTTCGGACAAAAAGCCGTGCGTCAGATAAAAATACCGTCAACTATCGGAGCTCACCGCAAAGATTCTTTGATGACATCCGCAGATACCGGAAATAGTTCTGAGGGTATATCACAAGTGCGATTGGCATATTGGGAAGCTTGGACACGCTGGCATATAGAGTGTTTAAAAACGGGTAAAAAACCGATAATGTCTATCGATAAACGACCGTTTTTAGCTCCTGAGAGCATAACTCTGCCGGATACAATAAAACATTATATATAAAAAAATTAATCAGATAACAGAAACATAAAATTTTAGCAAAAATATCTAAAATAGTTTTAAGAACTACCGTTTGCTCTATTTGCGATTTAATGGCTTAGTTTTTGTTCTAGGGGCATTTTGCCTTCGATGACGGCTGCTGCTATCGCAAAACCTCCGTCATGCGATATCGAGAGCGACACGGAAGTTATTTTATGAGATTTTATAAGATGTGATGAGAGCGTAAAAGACGGCGCGCCGTTTGGGAGTTTGTAGATTTTAATATCAAAAAAACCGCACTCTTTGGATATTCCAAGTCCCAAAGCTTTGGATATAGCCTCTTTAGCCGCAAAAAATCCTGCTGCGCTTTGAGCGTTTTTGACAAGTTTTATCTCATTTTCATCAAGATATTTTTCGAATGCTTTTTTGCCAAATTTTTCCAAAAAATTTTCAAATCGTTTAATTTTAACTATATCAATGCCTATCATCAAAATATTTTCAAACCTTTTTGTTAATTAATTATAATACAATTAAGTAAAATATGTTATTATAACATTTTTTTATAATTTAAAAGGGGACGCAAATGACAATGAAAAGGTTTTTTGTATTCATTATTTTTTTTATACTGGTCGTAACAGCAGTATTTTTGTACGTTTTTAAAGATTCAAAAAACAGTGATTTGTCATTTTATGGAAATATAGATACAAGAACTGTGAGTCTTGGATTTCGTTTTTTGGGTAAGATAGAGACGATAAATAAAGATGAGGGCGATAGCGTAGTTAAAGACGAGGTTTTAGCGAGTTTAGACAGTAAAAATTTGCAAAATAATATAGCCGAAGTGAAAGCAAAACTTGATGCCGAAAAGATCAAGCTTGATAAGCTTAAAAATGGCTTTAGAAAAGAAGATATCAATGAAGCCGAAGGTGAATTTGAAAATGCCGTTGCTAATTTAAGGCTGCTTGATGACATGTTTGAAAGGCAAAAGAGACTTCTTGAAAAAAATGCTACTTCAAGAGAAGCTTATTTGAGTGCAAAATACAAATATGAAGCAGCTGTTGGTACATTCAAAAGAGCCGAAGCACTTTATGATTTGCGCAAAAAAGGATATCAGAGCGAGGATATAAAGGCTCAAAATGCTCTTGTTAATTCTCTTGAAGCGACTTTGAAATCGGTTTTGCAAGATTTGGAAGATAGCGTCATCAAATCGCCGTTTGACGGCGTTATCTTGACAAGGCTTAAAGAAGAAGGCGCCATTGTAAATGCGGGTGAGAGAGTTTTGGAACTTTCAAGACAAGATGAGTTTTGGGTAAAAGCTTATATTGACGAACCGCATCTTGGAGTTATTTCGCAAGGAGATGAGGTTTTGGTGTATACTGATGTGCGAGCCGAGCCTTATTTGGGCGTTATCGGAAATATATCGCCGATAGCCGAGTTTACTCCCAAAAATATTGAAACTATAGAGTTGAGGTCTGATCTTGTTTATCGTTTTAGAGTGCTAATAAAAGAACCTGATAAAAAGATAAAACAAGGAATGCCCGTAACTATAAAATTAAAAAAATGACAGCAGTCCACGCGCGCAATATCACAAAGTCTTTTAAAGATGACGTTGCTCTTAATAATATAAGTTTTATCGCCAAAAGCAGTGAAATAACAGGTCTCATAGGACCTGATGGTTCAGGCAAAACTACTCTTATCAGATTGCTCACCGGACTTATGAATTTTGATGGTGGAGAGCTTGAAGTTTTAGGCGTAAAAATGCCTGATAAAAGCAGTGAATTTTTAGAACAAATTGGGTATATGCCACAAAAATTCGGACTTTATGAAGATTTGAGCGTTTGGGAAAATCTGCAACTTTATGCTTCTTTGCGCGGTATAACAGAAGCCGATGTGCGCATAGACGAATTGCTGGAATTTACAAAATTAAAACCGTTTATCAAAAGAAAAGTCGCTAATTTATCAGGCGGAATGAAACAAAAATTAGCTCTTGCATGCGCACTTGTTAAAAAACCTAAGATTTTACTTTTAGATGAGCCGAGTGTGGGGGTTGATCCTATATCAAGGCGAGATTTGTGGAGCATGGTTCATTCGCTTTTAGAAGATGATATAGCGATTATTTGGAGTACGTCGTACCTGCATGAGGCACAAGCGTGCAATAGCGTACTTTTGCTTAACGAGGGAAATATTTTATATCACGGTTGTCCTGAAGAGTTGATGAATAATCTTAAAGGAAGAGTATTTAAAGTAGAGGGCGATTTTTTTGATAAAAGAGAAGCCGTAAGCTCTATTTTGGAATCCGAAGCGTTGCTTGATGCTGCGCTTATAAGTTCATACATAAAAGTTGTGCTTGAAAAAAATGCTCGTTTTCCGAATGAGATTTTAGACAAAATCGGAAATAACATAAAAGTTTCAAAGATGAAACCGAGTTTTGAAGAGACATTTCTTGACATTTTGGGAGTCAAAACAAAAGCGCACTCTATTTTGGCGAATATTATGCGTAAATTGCCAAAACGTGAAAATCTGATAACGGTGCAGAATCTAACAAAAAAATTTGGCGGTTTCACGGCTGTGGAGGATATAAATTTTACCGTAAATTCCGGTGAAGTTTTTGGATTTTTAGGGCCAAACGGAGCTGGAAAATCAACAACATTCAAAATGCTTTGCGGACTTTTGACGCCTACGAAGGGCAAGGTAGAAGTATTGCGCGGAAGCTTGAAAAGTTTAGCTATAAGAAAAAATATCGGTTATATGGCGCAAAAGTTTTCGCTTTACGGCGACTTGAAACTAAAAGACAATCTGGATTTTTTTGCAAGATTGTACGAGGTGAAAGATGTTCATGCAAAAATGGATACCATGATAGATATTTTTGATTTTAAAAAGTATCTGCATGTGAATGCAAACGAGCTTCCACTTGGCATTAAGCAGCGTTTATCGCTTGCTTGCGCTTTGATGCATGAGCCGTCGGTCTTATTTTTAGACGAACCTACTTCGGGAGTTGATCCTATAACAAGAAAAGAGTTTTGGACACACATAAACGGCATAGCCAAATGTGGAGTTTGTGTAATGGTAACTACGCATTTTATGGAAGAGGCCGAATATTGCGACAAGATAATGTTGATATATAAAGGCAAAGCGATAGCCGTGGGAACGCCTGATGAGTTAAAAGCACAAGTCTCGCCGACAGCATCTATGGAAGATGCTTTTGTCCACCTTGTCCATATGTATGATAAAGAAGATAGGCCTTAAAAATGAATAAAAAACGCCTCAAAGCACTGATTAAAAAAGAGAGCTTGCAGATAATTCGAGACCCAAGTGCTCTTTTGATAGTTTTTGTTTTGCCGCTTTTATTGCTTTTTTTGATGGGATACGCTGTGTCGCTTGATGCTAAAAATATACCCATCGGTATTGTATCAAAAAGCGATAGTACCCATGCGGTATCGCTTTTAGAATCATTTAGAGGGTCAAAATATTTTGTTGTAAACGAAGGTAAAAGTAAAGCGTTTTTTATGGATATGCTTCAAAATAATAAAATAAAAGCAGTTTTGGAGATAGATAGCAAATTCGGCAGAGAAAATAATTATAAGGTTCAAATTTTGGTAGACGCAACAGAGCCGAATCTTGCAGGTTTTATACAAAAATATGCAAGTAATATTATCTCTATTTGGGCAAGACAAAATGCTGTTGTAACGGCTTTAGATACTAAAATAGAGTCAAGATACTGGTTTAATACGTCTGTCTCAAGCGTATTTTTTCTAATCCCAGGTTCAATTGTTATCGTTATGACCATGATAGGAACGCTCTTAACATCACTTGTCGTGGCAAGAGAGTGGGAGAGAGGAACTATGGAGGCGATAATGGCAACGCCTACTTCTATGCTTGAGATAATCGTGGGCAAAATTATTCCCTATTTTGCTCTTGCCATGTGGTCGCTGCTTCTATGTTTTTTGATAGCCTATTTTTGGTATAAAGTGCCGTTTAGAGGCAGCTTACTGATACTCTTTTTAATGGGCGCAATATATCTTTTTCCGGCTCTTACAAGCGGACTTTTAATATCTACATTTACCAAAAATCAATTTATAGCTGCTCAAGCGTCTCTTGTAACCTCTTTTTTGCCGGCATATCTGCTGTCGGGATTTTTATTTGAAATAGAAAATATGCCCGAATGGCTTCAGGTATTAACATATATTGTGCCTGCAAGGTATTTTGTAAATTCTATTCAGACGCTTTTTTTGGCAGGAAATATATATGAGATATTTTTAAAGAGTGTTTTTGGGATAATAGTGATAGGAGCAGTTTTATTTTTAATAGTTTTTGTAAAATCCAAAAAGGGTCTTGAATGAGGCTGTTTGCACTTATCAAAAAAGAGTTTTTGGCTATAAAAAATGATAAAAAGAGCATGTTTATCATCATAGTACCGCCTCTGCTTCAAATTTTTATATTCTCATTTGCGGCTACGACAGAGGTGAAACATGTGGATTTGGCAGTTTTTGACAAAGACGGAAGTCATCAAAGCAGAGAATTTATACAAGAATTGAAAGGTTCGAGCTACGTAAGGAACTTGATGAACATACAAAACTACGATGAAGCAAAAAAGTTGATAGATATAAAAAAAATAGTGGGTTTTATCGTAATACCGGATGATTTTTCCGAAAATTTAGGCACGCAGGATTCAAAAATACAGTTTATATTAGACGGTCGCCGTTCAAATACGGCTCAAGTAGTAGAAGGCTATGTTTCTCAAACACTGATGAGATTTAAAGCCAGAGATGAAGCGCAAAGTCCGCTGGAGATTCATGCGCGTTATCTTTATAATCAAAACTTAATCAATTTTTGGTGGATAGTGCCAAATCTTTTCGGTTCCATAACAATGTTACTCGCCATCATTTTAAGTGCATTATCAATAACCAGAGAAAAAGAGCTCGGTACATTTGAGCAGATTTTGGTATCGCCGCTTAGTTCATATGAGATATTGCTCGGCAAGCTTATACCGGGACTTATCATAAGTATTGCAGTCTCGTCGCTCATACTGTCTTTGGCGATTTTTTACTTCAAAGTTCCGTTTCACGGTTCGCTATCAATGTTATATCTGGGTGTTGTCATATTTTTGTTCACAATATCCGGAGTCGGACTTTTTATCTCATCCTTATGCAAAACGCAGCAACAAGCAATTTTAGGCTCTTTTATGTTTTTATTGCCGTCATTTTTACTCTCAGGCTTTTCATCTCCTATAGAAAATATGCCGCTTTGGCTTCAGCCTGTATCGGATTTTATCCCGTTAAAATACTATATCATCTTGATAAAAGGCGTATTTTTGAAAGATATAAGTTTTGCAGTCGCTGTTCCTTTGCTTCTTAAAATACTTTTATTGGGCATTGTCTCTCTTAGCGCCGCACTCGTTTTATTTAAGAAAAAGACAGGATAAAATAAGAGTTATAAGTTAAATGCCGCCTTGATAAAAAGCTCTAAAGCGGCATTAATCGACGAGATTATTTATAGTTTTTAATAGCTTTTTCCAAAATTTCCGCAGCTTTTTCTTTACCTGCAAAATCTTTCACTTTTACCCACTTGTTGGGTTCTAACATTTTGTATGTCTCAAAGAAGTTTTTAATCTTATCAAGAGTTGCTTTGGGTAAGTCTTCAAGCGAATTGATGCTCTCAAATGTCGGATCTATTTTACTTACCGGGACCGCCAAAAGTTTTTCGTCCATTCCGGCTTCATCTTCCATAACCAAAACACCAATTAGTCTTACCGGTATTACCGAGCCTGCTTGCAGGGGATATGTGTTTAAAACTAAAATATCCGCAGGATCTCCGTCTGCTGCCAAAGTGTTCGGCACAAAACCGTAATTTGCAGGATAAAACATAGCAGAGTACATTACGCGATCAACAAAAACCGCACCGCTTTCTTTATCTATTTCGTATTTAATATTAGAACCGTAGGGTATCTCTATTAAAGCATTGATTTTATCAGGATTTTTACCAACCGGAATTTTACTTATATCCATCTTTTAAGTCCCTTTTTTGAAATTTAAATTCGTGTTTTTATAAATGCTTCCATATCGGAAACAATGCTTTGTATATCTCTTTCACCGTTTATGGCTTGAAGCAATCTTTTGCTTGTATAAAAGCTTTGTATCGCCCCAAGAGGTTCGGAGTAAACCCTCATTCTATTATTAAAAACATTTTCATTATCATCTGTGCCGCGGTTTCGTCCCAAAACTCTCTCTCTCGCAACCTTTTCACTGACATTAACCTCTATAACGCTGACAAGTTTTATCATATCCTCTTTTTTTAAAATCTCATCAAGCGTTCTCATTTGTTCTACGGATCTTGGATATCCATCTATTAAAATAACATCTTTTTGGGATTTTTTTATAGCCGATATAATTGTGTTTACAACTATGTCAAGCGGAACCAAATCACCTTTAGAGATATAAGAATCGATAGTTTTTCCAAGCTCACTTTTGGTTTCAACTTCGTCTCTTAACAACTCTCCTGTTGAAAAATGGGCTATTGTTTGACTGTTGTTCTGTGCGATGATGCTAGCATCTGTTGTTTTGCCGCTGCCAGGAGCGCCTATTATCAAAAAAAGCTTTTTCATCTGTTTTCCTTTTTATCACGAATTTTTATGCCGAGCTCGCGAAGCTGCTCGATCGAAACTGTACTTGGAGCTTGTGTCAAAGGGCATTGTGCGCGTTGAGTTTTTGGAAACGCTATAACGTCGCGTATGCTCTCGCTTTTGCTAAGCAACATTATGAGTCTGTCAAATCCTATGGCTATTCCTCCATGCGGCGGTGCGCCATATTTAAGAGCGTCAAGCAAAAATGAGAATTTGTCTTCCGCTTCCTCTTTTGAAATACCAAGAATTTTGAATACTTTTTCTTGAATATCTTTTTTGTGTATTCTTATACTTCCTCCGCCAAGTTCAACGCCGTTTAGAACAACATCGTGAGCTATGGAGGTTATATCTTCAAGATCTTGCGCATCTATATTTTTTGGCATCGTGAAAGGGTGATGCATAGCTTTGACTTTTCCCTCTTCAACCTCAAACATTTCAAAGTCGAGAACCCATAAGAAGTTAAATTCATCGGGATTTGCAAGGTTTAGTCTGTTTGCTATCTCAATTCTAAGCCTTCCCATATAATCAAGAACGCTTTTTTTAGCTCCTGCTCCAAAGAAAACTATATCATCAATTTCCAAATTTACTCTTTTGATTAATTCATTAATCGATTTTTCACTCATAAATTTAAGCAAAGGTCCTTTCAATCCGTCCTCTTTCATCTGAAAGTATCCAAGACCTTTTGCGCCGAATTTAGTAACAAAATCTTCCAGCTCTTTTAAATGTTTTCTCGAAAAAAATGTGTCGCCTTTAGGAACTTTGAGTGCTTTTATACGATTTTTTTTCGCATCTTTTGCCGTATTGGCAAAAATCTCATTTGACGAATCCAAAAACAGATCCGCGACTTCTACCATAGATAAGTCGTATCTCAAATCAGGTTTATCAGAACCGTAAGTTTCCATAGCATCTTTAAAGCTCATTCGCGGAAACGGTGTTGTTATCTCATGTCCGCACGCTTTAAATATATTTTTTAAAAGCGTTTCTGCCGCATTTAATATATCGTCTTGTTCGCAGAAACTCATCTCAACGTCTATTTGTGTAAATTCAGGCTGTCTATCAGCCCTCAAATCTTCGTCCCTGAAGCATTTTGCTATTTGAAAATATCTGTCAAATCCGGAACACATTAAAAGTTGTTTAAAAAGCTGCGGGGATTGGGGAAGCGCATAAAATTCGCCGTTATAAATACGGCTCGGAACCAAATAATCCCTAGCGCCCTCAGGTGTTGCCTTTGTTAAAATCGGAGTTTCAACTTCCAAAAATCCTAATTCATCTAAAATATTTCTTGCCGCGACAGCCGCTTTGCTTCGTAACTTAAAAGTTTCGTATGATTTTGGGTTTCTAAGATCTAAAAATCTATACTTAAGCCTTATCTCTTCGCCGACATTCGGATCTGCTATGACAAACGGCAGCGGTTCGCTCGGATTTTCTATAATAAGTTCTTTTACAACAATTTCGATTTTTCCGGTTTTTAACTTCGGATTTGTCAAACCTTCGCCTCTTGATCTCACTTTTCCTATGGCTTTCAAAACATATTCGTCTCTGACACTTGAGGCTATTTTGTGAGCGTTAGTGCTGTCTTTTGGGTCACAGACAAGCTGTATGAGTCCGCTGTTATCGCGCAAATCTATAAAAATAACGCCGCCGTGATCTCTGTAGCTATTTGCCCAGCCGCAAAGTACGACCTCTTTATCTATATCATTCTCGCTCAAATGTGTACAATAATGACTTCTCAAAACAGTTCCTTTTGATTTTGCTGTGCAAAAACAATTTACTTAAAGTTTTTAAACCAAAAAGTATAGCAAATCATTGCTTTTTTGTTCTTTACGGTTTGAGTCTTTTTATATATTTTTACAATTTTGTTGGATGTATCAGAGGCGTTGCATGTGCTGTTTTTTAGTAAATCAATCTAAAAAATATGCTACAATCGCAGTTATGTTAAAGAAAAGTAAAAATTTTAAAACTATCGGCCTTGTTTTGCGCAAGGAGACAAATCTTAAAGTCGAATGTCAAAGAGTGCGAGAGATTTTTGCAAAGTACGGCGCACAGATTTTGCTGGAAAAAAATAGTGCCGCAACTATTGGCGAAAAGAGTGATTTTTCAATTCAAAAGCTTTGCGAACAATCAAATTTGCTTATATCTCTTGGCGGGGACGGCACATTTCTTTGGACTGCTCGTGAGAGTTTTGCATATCAATTGCCTATACTTGGAGTTCATGCGGGTAATTTAGGGTTTTTGATAAGTTTGGGATTGGACGAATTAGAAGAGTTTGTGCCGAAGCTTTACAATAAAGAGTATAAGATAGATGAAAGAAAAGTATTTGACGTTACGCTAAAAAAAGGCGCAAAAAAAGCAAAAAGTGTGGCTTTTAACGAAGTTGTTTTTTCGCGCGCCAAAATTTCGGCTATGGCAAAAATAGAAGCTTACGCAAATGATGAGTATTTCAACTCATATTTTGGTGACGGAGTCATTTTATCGACGCCTTCGGGTTCGACCGCATATAATCTCTCATGCGGAGGACCTATTATTTTACCTCAAATGCAAGCTATGATTTTGACACCGATTTGTCCTCACGCTCTAACGCAGCGTCCGCTTGTTTTTGATGGCTATGAGATAACTCTCAAAAGTAAAGACAATACGGTTGTGATAATAGACGGACAAGAGATTTACGATATGAACGAATATGACGAAGTAAGCGTGAAGTATGCAAAACAGAGCGTAAAGCTTATAAGGAAAATGGAACAGAGTCATTTTAAAATATTAAAAGAAAAACTCTCGTGGGGGCAGCAATGATAGAGAGTTTTTATCTCAAAGAACATTTGAGTTTTAAAGAAGAAAAATTAAATTTTTGCAACGGACTTGTTGTGTTTTCAGGTCCGAGCGGTTCTGGAAAGTCACTGTTTTTCAATGCGCTTTTATCGGTTTTTGGATTTGATAGTTGTGATGCTTTGACGCTTGAGGCTGTTGTTGATAAAAGGGTAGATTTAGATGAGTTTGGTTTACAAAGCGACGATGTTGCGATTTTTAAATGTGTAAAACAAAAAAGTATGCGATACTTCATAAATTCTCAAGCTGTCTCACAAAAACTTTCAAAACAGGTAGCACAAAACTTTATAAGTTATCTTTCGCTTCGAGATACGAGTCAATTTGAAAATACTTCTTTAATATCTCTTATAGACGCTTTAGCGGTAAAAAACGATACTTTGCATGCGAGTAGATATGAGAGTTACACAGAGTGTTTTTCGGACTTTTTGCGCGTAAAAGACGAACTTGATAAGATAAAATCACAAGAGCAAAGGATAAATGAATTAAAAGAACTTGCACTCTTTGAGATAAATAAAATTGAGGCGATAAAACCTAAAATCGGGGAAGATGAAGAGCTTTTAGAGTTTAAGCGAAGACTCTCCAAAAAAGAGAAAATACTAAGCGCGATAAATGAAGCCGTTGTCATTTTTGAAAGTGAAAGAGCGGTAAGCAATGCTTTGGAGCTTATAGGCGAAGAAAACGCATTATTCGATGAATCTATGAATTTTCTAAGGAGCGTTTTTGAAGAAGAGAGGCAGAAATTAGACGAACTTGACGATACAAATATAGAGTCTGTTTTGGACAGGATTGAAGATATAAGCTCTCTTAAAAATCGCTACGGCAGTATCGAGGAGATTTTAATTCGCCTTGATAGAAGAAAAGAGGAGCTTAATCATTATGAAAATATAAGTTTTGAGAAAAAGACGCTTGAAGACAGATTTGATAAAACGCGCAAAAAGCTGCAAGAACTTGCACATGAACTCACGCTTTGGCGGCAAAAAATGATAAAACCGCTTGAAGAACTTATAAACGGCTATTTGCAAAAATTATACCTAAAACCGTGTTCTTTGCATATAAAACCTTGCACACCGTATATTTTGGGAGCTGAAGAGATTAGCGTGGAGCTTGATGGAGTAGATATCAAAAAGATAAGCTCAGGAGAGTTTAACAGATTAAAGTTGGCTTTCATAGCGGCGAGCAATGAGATAAAAAAAGGAAGCGGCGTTTTGATATTGGATGAGATCGATTCTAATCTGAGCGGCAAAGAGTCTATGAGCGTGGCGAATGTACTGAAAGATATCTCAAAAAATTATCAAGTATTTGCCATATCTCATCATCCCCAACTCTCATCATGCGCAAATCAGCACTTTTTAGTGCAAAAAAAAGATGGCGCGAGTTTCATAAAGGAGCTTGACGAAGAGGAAAAAATAGAGGAACTTTCGCGTATGATAAGCGGTAAAGACATAACCGATAAGGCAAGAGATTTTGCAAAAAGTTTGAGAAGGGATAACAGATGAGTTTCAAGCCGCTTATAATAGACACACATTGTCATTTGGACGATGAGAGATACGATAATGATTTGGACGAAGTAATACAAAGAGCGCAAAATTGCGGAGTGCGCGGTATATTGATTCCGGGAGCTGATATAAACGATCTGCCGAAAGCCAAAGATATAGCGCACAAATATGATAATATCTTTTTTGCCGCCGGTGTGCATCCGTATCACCATTTGGACTTTAATGCCGAAGTTTTAAAAGAGTTTTTAAAAGATGAAAAATGTGTGGCAGTAGGCGAATGTGGGCTTGATTATTATCGTCTTCCAAAAGATGAAAATGAAAAAAGACGCGAAATAGAAGGACAAAAAGAGGTTTTTATCTCTCATATAAAGCTTGCTTTAAAGTATAAAAAACCGCTGATTGTGCATGTGAGAGAGTCAAATCAGGATAGTTTTGATATTTTAAAAAAGTATGTTGTAGAAGAGGGTATATCCGGAGTCTTGCACTGTTTTAACGCTTCAAAGCTTTTTTTGGACTTGGACGGATTTTATTTTGCCGTAGGTGGAGTGCTGACATTCTCAAACGCCAAAGAGTTAGTTGATATTTTGCCTAAAATTCCAAAAGAGAGACTTTTGTTCGAGACAGATGCGCCGTATCTCACCCCAATGCCGTTTCGGGGCAAAAGAAATGAGCCCGCGTATACGTTGCATGTAGTGGAAAAAGCGAGCGAGATTTTAAACTTAAGTTTTGATGAAACAGCCAAGATAGGTTCTGATAATGCAAAAAGACTTTTTAAAGCCTTTAACAAGGCAAATTAAGCTAAAATAAAAAATTTAACATAAATATTTTGGAGATTTTACCAAATGATGCGCACGATTTTATGTCTACTCTTATGTGTCTGTTTTTCTTACGCCTATTTTGTGGTTGAAGATGATTATGAACGACAGCTTGAAGTGCTTAAAAATTTGGATATAGATACATCTTTTTTGCAAGACAGCATGTTTGCTTCGATGAAAGAAGATATAAGCCTTTATAGGCAAAAACAGTTTTTGGAAACACTGGAGAACGGTGCTCAATTTATTCCGGTTTTAAGAAATATGATAAAAGAAGCAGGTATTCCCGAAGCATTTTTGTATATGGCTATGGCAGAATCCGGATTTTCTACAAAAGCTTATTCTAAAGCCAAAGCTTTGGGTCTTTGGCAGTTTATGGCAGGAACAGCCAAAATATACGGTCTTACTATCGATGATTATGTAGATGAAAGGCGTGATCCTATTAAATCTACGGAAGCTGCCATAAAATACTTGAAAGTTTTGCATGATAGATTTGGGAAATGGTATCTTGCCGCTATGGCTTATAATTGCGGGGAGGGCAGAGTAGCGCGCGCTATAGAGCAAGCAGGTACGGACAACCTTTATGTTTTGCTTGATGAAAAGGCGAAATATTTACCCAAAGAGACAAGAGGATATATAAGAAAAGTAGTTGTTATGGCATATCTTTCCGAAGATAAAAATTTCTTGGTAGCAAACAGTGCAGACCATTTTTTAAACGGGGGAAAATTTGAAAGTACATTTGCCAAAAAAGAGCTTAACGGCGGTTTGTCCATATTTGATGTGGCTGAGGTTTTGGGAATGTCGCTGAATGAGCTTTGGGCGTACAACACGCATCTTAACTATTTTTTTACTCCGCCAAACAAAAAAAAATATCATATATACATTCCGCAAGAAAAAGAGAGACTGTACGAGAGGGATTTTGATGCGTCCAAGATATCTTCAAAGTTTGATGTTTATGTAGTGGCAAAAGGGGATTCATTTTATAAAATAGCCCAAAAATATAACGTAAATTATAGTGTTATAAAGGATTTTAACGGGATAACATCCAATACGTTAAGACCGGGGCAAAAGTTGATTATTCCTGCTATGCGCTCAGTTTCGCCGGCTTCTCAATACTATACGATAAAAAGCGGTGACACGTTATTTTCAATATCTTCAAAATACAATTTAAGTGTAGCGCAACTGAAAAAAGTAAATAATTTGAAAGATGAGATTATATATCCGGGGTCAAAGCTTGAAATTCCTACCCAATAACATTTGGCTTGTTGTTATTGTAACAATTTTTTTGCTGCAAGGCTGCGGCTTAAAAAGAACAACGGTTGATACCGGAGGCGTAAGTTCCCAACAAGTTCACAGAGCCACTATGAAGCCTTACACGATAAGAGGAAAAACTTACTATCCGACTATGGTTAGTACCGGTAATACTTTTAGCGGAATAGCAAGCTGGTACGGTAAAGACTTTCACGGAAAAAAAACCTCAAACGGTGAGATATACGACATGCACAAATTAAGTGCAGCGCACAAAACTTTTCCTATGAATACGATAGTAAAAGTTACAAATACAAAAAACAATAAATCTGTAATTGTGCGCGTAAATGACAGAGGCCCTTTTGTGCAAAATCGCATTATAGATTTAAGTTATGCGGCAGCAGGAGCTATAAATATGGTAAATATGGGTACGGCTCCGGTCAAGTTAGAAGTTTTAGGATTTGATGGAAATGTACAGATGCATGCCAAAAATGAGCCTGTCAAACAAAGCGTTATCATAAATGATTTTGATGTGCAAATAGGCGCATTTAGAAAAAAAAGCGGGGCACAACTCTATATGACGATGTTTAATAATAAAAACAGCGGATATGGTGCCGTTATAAAAGATGGAATTTTGGAAGCGGCTCCAATCTATAGGGTTTGGGTGCGAGGATTTAGAAGTGAGGAAGAGGCGAGAGATTTTATATCGCAAAGCGAATATGAGGGCGCTTTTATAGTGCGCGAGAGATAGACTGAATTTGAAGCAGATGCTGCTTTTGAGGTCGTTTGTGCAATTGCATAAAAATGAAGCAGCATTTTACGTAATATAGGAAATAAGATGGCGACAATTTCAAGAAAAACAAAAGAGACAAAAATAGAGTTAAGCCTTGAGCTTTACGGCAAAGGCAATAGTAGTATAAAAACAGGCATAGGTTTTTTTGACCACATGCTGGAAGCTTTGAGTAAGCACGGACTTTGGGATTTAAAACTCATATGCGAGGGCGACGTGCACGTAGATTTTCATCACAGCGTAGAAGATGTCGGCATAGCTATAGGGCAGGCTTTAAAACAAGAGATTTTTCCTGTTAAAAATATTGAAAGATTCGGTGAAGCCAGCATTTTACTTGATGAAGCTGCCGTAAATACGATTATTGATTTAAGCAATCGAGCATTTTTGTATTTTGATTTGCCGCTTGAAAATAAGGTTGGTGAATTTGATGCCGAATTGACCGAAGAGTTTTTCAGAGCATTGGTGACAAATGCCGGTATCAGCGCTCATATAACCTTTTTGCGCGGCAAAAACAGGCATCATATCATAGAGGCCGCTTTTAAATCGTTTGCCGTAGCTTTAAGACGAGCAGTCCGCGTCAATGACAGAATACAAGTGCCGAGTACAAAAGGCGTGTTGTGATAGAGTTACTGATTTTTGATGTAGATGGATGTTTGAGCGATGGCAGACTGCTATATACAAACAATGGAGACGAGGGTAAATTTTTCGATACAAGAGACGGTTTTGGAATAGTCTGCTGGCACGCTTTGGGAAAAAAGAGCGCAATAATTACAGGCAAAACATCAAAAATAGTTGAGTTCAGGGCAAAAGATTTGGGTATAAAACATGTTTTTCAAGGTGTTAAAGATAAGCTTGCCGTTTTGGATACTCTCCTGAAAGAACTTAATTTAAAATATGAAAATGTTGCCGCCATAGGAGATGATTTGAACGACTATAAGCAACTTGCGAGAGTAGGCTGGTCGTTTGCTCCTTCGGATGCGTTGGAGTTTATTCGTCTGCATGTAAAGAGTGTTCTTAAAGCAAAAGGCGGCAGAGGTGCGGTAAGAGAAATGATAGAGACGATAGTGGAACACGAGAATTTGCGCGAGGAGTTTGTAAAACATTGGTTGTAAAGATACTCTATTATATTTTATGCTTTTTTTTTGTTGTAATTTTTATGTTAATATCTCAAAATCCATATTCACTGGATTTAAATTTAAATGATGTAAGCAGTCCTATAGTAGAATTTTTGAATGTCAAAGAGTATAAGCTCAGTCAAGACGGGATAAAATTGGAAGCGAGCGCTGACAAAGCGCAGAGGTTTAAAGATAGAGATGTTTTGTATGATATCAATATTTTAGTGATGCAAAATGGCAGCGCCCAAACATTAAAATCCGATAACGCTACATTGATAAACAATATAGTTTATCTAAATGGTAATGTTCGATATAGCGGCAACAATACCGTTGTGACGACAGAATCTGTAGAGTATCATCAAAATAGAAGCATGCTGGTCGGCAAATCCCCTTTTAGGGCGGAAAGAGACAATATCGTGGCATACGGCAGCTCCTTTTCTTATCATATTAAACCGGGCAAGCTAAATGCGCGCGATATCAAAGCTGTTATTCAAACGGAGAGATGATGAAGAGGAAACTGATTGTTATTTTGTTTTTAGGCTTGTTTGCAAAAGCAGAACATATTGAAATTGACTCCGAAAGTTTTTTTGCCGACGAAAAAAATCAACTTGTGGAGTTTGTCGGTAATGTTACCGTAACAAAAGGAAAAGATGAGCTAAACGCCGACAAAATTGTTGTATATTCCAACAATTCGGGACAACCTTTCAAATATGTTGCTTCGGGTAATGTGTATATAAAAGTATTTTTGAATGAAAAGCATTATAATGCCGGAGGAAATACATTGACTTACGAGACAAAAGAGCAAAAGTATACTTTAGAAGGCAACGCTTTTTTGATTGAAACAGATACGGACAGAAAGGTGTACGGAGAGACGATAGAAGCAAATCAGATAAACGGCACTTATAGTGTAAAAGGCAAAGATTCGGAGCCTGCTAAATTCGTTTTTCAAGTAGAGGATACAAAGTAAAGTGATAAAAATTGTATCGGCTTTGTTTGTTAAATCATCTTCAAACCTTGACGAGGCTGTGGCGGAAGGAACTTCGGAAGTTGCATTTTTAGGACGCAGTAATGTAGGTAAAAGTTCTTTGATTAATGCTCTTGCTTGCAAAAAACAGCTTGCAAAAAGCTCTTCAACGCCGGGCAAAACACAGCTTATAAACTTTTTTGATATAACTTATGAAGATAATGATAAAAACAGATTTGAAGTGCGCTTTGTGGATTTGCCGGGGTTTGGTTATGCAAAAGTATCCAAAGAGATGAAAAAAGATTGGCACAAAAGGCTGAATGACTTTATAAAAAACAGAGTCTCGATAAGAGTATTTGTGCATTTGATAGATGCGAGACATACAAATCTTGATATAGACGTCGGTGTTTTCGAATATTTAAAGTCCATAATACGCCCTGATCAAAAGATATTAAGCATATATACAAAAGCGGATAAATTGACGCAAAAAGAGATGGGATTAATACTAAAAAAAGACAAAAATGCAACGCTCGTATCTACATTGAAGAAAAGAGGCGTTGATGAGGCAAATCAAAAAATTTTTAATATGCTTTTTAAGGTATAGACATGATTTTTTATAGAAAAGCGACCCTTGATGACGTTTTAAAGATGCAAGAGTTGGTAAAAGAAGAGGTGATAGAAGGCATAATTTTGCCGCGCTCCAATGATGAAGTGGCGACGAATATCCGTTCATACACACTCGCTCTAAAAGACAGTAATATAGTCGGTTTGTCGGCGCTCCATATACATACTTTGGAACTTGCCGAGATACGAAGTATTGTTGTAGACAAAAATTTAAGGGGCAAGGGGATCGGCAAAAAGATAGTAGAAATACTTTTGGACGAAGGGCGAAGTTTGGGAGTGAAGCAAGTTTTTACACTCACATACCAAAAAGAGTTTTTCTTAAAATCATCATTTAAAGAAATACCAAAAGAGTCTTTGCCCATAAGTAAAATTTGGGCGGATTGTATTAAATGCAAACATTTTCCGGTATGCGACGAGACATCACTTATAATAAATATATAAAGCTGATCTTTTTAGCTTTATTTTTGATTGTATATCAAATTTTCACAGGCATGTATTCGTTTTTATCACCGCTTGTCGGAGTTTTTTTTGTGTATATATCAAATTGTTTTAAGTACGGCAGTTTTAAAGTATACTTAGCATTTTTATATTTATGCTTTTTCGAGTTAAATCATGGCTTTTATCTATTTTCTACGGTGTTTTTATTTATTGTTTTTTATTATCTTATAAAACCGAAAATCGCTTCTGCTTTTGAGAGCGGGTCGTGGACGATAGCCCTAAGCGTTGTAATAGCTTATGTAGGGCTCTATCTTGTCAACGTCTTTTTTGCCTATCTTTTAGATCGTCCGCTTTTGAGCTTTAGTTTTATCTACTTTTTTTATATGGCTATTGATATTATATTGGCAAATTTGCTTTTAAGAGGAAGCAGATGAACAGAGCTTATGTAGTTATAGGATTTTTTATAATCGTTTGGTTGGTACTTATGGTAAGAATTTATTATATTAGTATCAAATCAAATGTTTATTATGATGAAATCGCCAAAAGAAACGCCCTAAGAACAGAATATTTGGCTCCTATACGTGGCCTTATATATGATAGAAACGGCGAGCCTTTGGCAATCAATCAGCTTGGATTTGCTATAGGAATAAAACCGCACTTAAGTTCCAAAAGCAGACTCCCGGAACTTGAAAAAGAGATTGATTTTTTAGTCGGAGAGATTCCGGGTTTGGATAGAGAAACTATCAAAAAAAAATATCTCAAAAACGATTCTCCTTACGAGCATGAGATTGTACAAGTTGTTGATTTTCTTTTACACGATGAGGTAATAGCCAGTTTTTCAAAAATAAATCTGCGTGAAAATTTTTTTATATATCCGATATCAAGACGATACTATCCGTATGGCTCCATAGCTTCACATGTAGTAGGATACGTGGGGCGGACAAATTTAGAAGATTATGATGATATTATCGCAAAACTTACAGGCTCTATCGGGCGTACTGGCATAGAGAAATTTTATAATGATGTGCTTAAGGGTGAGAGTGGTTTTAAAACCAGCAAGGTAGATGCGCTAAATAAAGAGGTTGAGCTGATAGAGAGAAAATCACCTTCAAGTAAGGATATACAGCTTAGTATAGATATAAATTTGCAGCAATATATTTCGTCTTTGTTTGAAGGCAAAAGCGGTTCTGCTATAGTCGTAGATTTGCATGACGGCTCTATTTTAGCGGCAGTCAGCTATCCGGAATATGATTTAAATAAATTTGTTTCCGGCATTTCGCAAGAAGATTGGAAAAAACTCTCAAGCGATTTTAATCACCCTTTTACAAACAAACTTGTGAATGGACTTTATCCTCCGGGTTCTGTTGTAAAAATGGGAATGGCATTGTCATTTTTAAACTCAAAAAAGATAACCCCATCTACAATTTTTGATTGCAAAGGTGCTATAGAACTCGGAGGACGCAACTTTAGATGCTGGAAACACGATGGACATGGCGCTACAAATATGAGAAAAGCTATTCGCGAAAGTTGCGATACGTACTTTTATCAAGGCTCTTTGGAAGTCGGCATAGACGCTATATCTCCCGTGCTTGAGAGAATAGGGTTTGGTTCAAAAACGGGCGTTGATTTACCGAATGAATTTATAGGAATAGTTCCAAGCCGTGCATGGAAACTGGGGAGGTATGGAGAGATGTGGTTTCAGGGCGATACCGTTATCTCCTCAATAGGACAAGGATCGTTTTTGGCAACATCTATGCAGATCGCAAGATATACAGGCATGATAGCTTCAGGAAAAGATATTGTGCCGCATTTTGCGCAGAGAGTTCAAGATAAACTTGTGGAGTATCAAACCAAAGAGAGTATTTTTAATGATATTGAAAAGCAGCATTTACCGCTTATACGCGAAGCAATGAGTGAAGTTTGCAACAATCCTTCCGGCACTGCATATAGAAATGTAAAAACAGATATCAAAATAGCTTGCAAAACTGGAACGGCGCAAGTCGTAAGTTTGCCGCAAGAAGATAAAGTGCGAATGAAAGAGAGTGAAATGGAGTTTTATCAGCGCTCTCATGGATGGCTGACTTCATTTGGTCCTTATAAAAAACCGAAATATGCCGTTACGGTTATGATTGAACATGCAGGGGGTTCTGCTCCACCTACGGCAATGGCTTCAAATATCTACAATAAACTTTATGAAATGGGTTATATAACAAGCCGTGAATAGTTGATTAAAGCGCACAATTTGCTTTTTTAAAATATCAATTAAGATTTTTATTTCCGTATCATATTTATTTTATAAAAGTGCTTTGCTGATTTTTTACAAAAATTACTATTTTGCCTGATAAATTATGTTTTTAAAAAGCGTCGGAGTTTACAAACATTATAGTAAAACCACATTTACAAAATTTATTTAGAGTCGCACATAAAGATATCTTATCAACCCCCGCCCACAAAACGTAAAAGCTCAACATCATCATTCTCTTTTAATTCGTATGTTTTCCATGTTTCTCGTTTGATGATATTCATATTTACAGCTGCTGCCATAATCTGCTTTTCTATTTGAAGCTCTTTTATCAGTTCTTCAAGCGTTTTTGCATATGTTTTTATCACTTCTCCGTTTACATGCAGAGTCATTTTTACTCCTTTTGAAATCTTATCATATTAAAACGCTCACCCAAAAACGATGGATCGATAAGCTGCATAGCTTTGCCAAGCTCCATTCTGTAATCGCTTTCTTTAACGCTGTTTTTCAAAATTTCCAGCAAATCAATCAATCCGAAATCAATGAGCGCTTTAGCTTGTGTGCAGAATGTGTGCTCCACAAAACCATTATTTTCAAAAACATCTTTTAAATGCAAAAAATTTACATCATATGTCAAATCGCTTTTTTTATATAAGGATTTTAGACTCAAATTTTCAGTATGTTTGGTTTTGGCATAATCCGTAAGAGAAAAAAACGGATATGTCTTATGAGCGCTGTAAATACGCAGTGAAATATCTCCGCGCGGCTCTTTTTGTCCATAATCAAACGTGATAAACTCACACTTTTGTACGGAATTTGAAAGTTTAAACGCAAACTCTTCATAACCTTTCGCAATTTCACCTTTTGTTATGTTGTAACGGTTGCATAACTTTGCCGTCTCTTTATCTAATTTATCAAAAACCACTCTATTTTCCGACATGTAAAGCATCTGCTCATCTTTTACTACTTCGCATACAAATGCGTCAAAGAGTTCATTAGCAACGATAAAAGCCTCTTTTGCTCTAAACTCTTCCAAGTCTTTAAACCAGCAAAATTTTACCGCATTGCCGAATGACTCTTTGAGGTATTTTTCCTGAGTCGTTTTGATTTTTTCTTGCGGTTCGATAATAGCAAACGTCAAAGTTTTCAAAAGATTTGGTTTTAGCGTGTAAATAAACTGCGCCATATCCGCCATCAAATATCCGTTATGCGCTCCTATCTCCACAACTGTGCAAGTTTCAGATAAAAACCCGCTCTCTATAACATTTATCAATCTTTTAGCGATAGCGCCTCCGAAAAACATGGAAGTCGTAACTGATGTTGCGAAATCGCCCTTTTTACCAATATCGGGCATGGATGCGTAATAACCGTCTTTGGCATACAGCCATTCATTCATATATTTGCTAAATACCAACATCATTTAAGTCTGTTTAAAGCCTTTTCAAACCTCACAAAACCCTCGTCAATTTCATTTTTCGTGATAGTAAGGGGCGGCAAGAATCTAATTGTGTTTCGTCCCGCCTTTAATACTAAAAGTCCTTCCTCAAAAGATAATTTTATTGTTTTTGAAACTATATCGCTGTCTTTACATTGTATGCCACGCATTAGACCAAGTCCCGTTCTGCCCAAAAAGAGATCGGAGTGATTTTCTACTACTTTTTTTAATTTATCATCAAAATACTCGATACTTTTTCTCAAAAGCCCTTTTTCGTGATAGTTTTCCAATATATTCAGCACTTCAAGTCCTGCACGCGTACTCAAAAAATTTCCTCCAAATGTGCTTCCATGGTCGCCGTAAGTCAATATATCCTTATGTTTCGTCATAACGGCACCTATAGGAACGCCGCCTGCCAATCCTTTGGCAAGTGTTATTATATCCGGTTCTATATTGTAAAATTTGGAAGCCAAGAATTCGCCGCTTCTAAAAACGCCTGTTTGCACTTCGTCTACTATAAATAAAAGGTTGTTTTTTTGCAAAAATGCGGCAAGTTCTTCGACCTCTTTTTTATCAAATGCCTGAACTCCGCCTTCGCCTTGCACAAGTTCTATCATAACGCCAATCGTTTCATCATCTATGGCCGAATATATATCTTTTATCTGATTTTTATACGCAAATCCTTCCGGATACGGACTGAAAGCATTTTGATGAAAACTCTCCTGCCCGGTTGCTTTTAGTGTCGTTATCGTTCTTCCGTGAAACGAATATTCAAGTGTCAAAACTTTGTAGCGTTTGTTTTTAAACTTGTTTTGACCATATTTTCTTGCTATTTTTATGGCACCCTCATTTGCTTCCGCACCGCTGTTTCCGAAAAATACAGCCATATCAAAACCGCTTAGCTTCACCATTTTTTCGGCTAATTTTGCCTGTGGTTCTATCAGAAATATATTTGATGTATGCGTTATGTTTTGTACTTGATTGTAGATAGCGTTCGCTACTTTAGCGTTTCCATGCCCTACACTCACAACACCGATACCGCTTGTGAAATCTATAAAATCTTTTCCGTTTTCATCAAACAAAGTTGCATTTTGTCCATTTTTGAAATTAACATAATTTCTGTTGTACGTTTGCAAAACATACTTTTTATCCATCTCTTCCAAAGTCATTTTATATCCTTAATCAATTGTCGGTAATTTCCATTTTTTATAATACGCCAAAAGACGCAAGGCCGTTCCGATGATAAATATTATCACTGTGCTTAAGAGGTTTAAAACTCCAAACACATTCATCGTATACATAGCAAGAGAGACAATGATTGCGACAGTGGCGTAAAAATCGCTCGTTAAAAAAAACGGTATTTTATTTAGCGCTATATCCCTAAGACAGCTTCCGCCTACAGCAGTCACAAGACTTAGCATTATGACGCCAAATATGTTAAAACCTACCTCGAGCCCCACAAGAGTACCGGCTATCGCAAACGAAACAAGCCCCAAAGTATCGCTCAAGATAAAAATTTTTGTCTGTTCAAGTTTATCGTGTTTGTTTAATTTTAGCAAAATTGCCGTTACAACTACACCTATAACTAAAAGTGTGGGCATTAAATGCGTAAAAGTAAACGGCGCTTTACCCGCTATTGCATCTCTTGTGATACCGCCTCCAAGAGCCGTTAAAAAAGCTGCTATAAAAATTCCGAGCAAATCCAACTTTTCTCTTGCTGCCATATAAAATCCGCTCAAAGCAAATGCGATAATTCCAAAAATTTCAGCAATTTCAAAAATGCTCATAAGTTTTTAACCCTTAATGCGAAAAATAAAAGATTATAACCAATATAAACCCATTTTTCTTTTACAGATGAATACATTTGTTATCTTTTTCGTAAAATAACAATTATAATTAGCTTTGTTAATTATATCTGCGGAGATGTTTTGCGAGAGAGTTTAATTATTGTAATCCCGTAAAGATTCTTTTTGGTGATAAACAGTTTCAAATAGCCAATATTTTAAAAGCTGACGGACATTCCAAAATTTTATTTGTTTACAGTCGATCGTCAATTAAAAAACGGGTTTGTATTATGAATTTGTACGGCCTTAAAAAGTGCAGATATAGAATTTGTAGAACATGGCGGAGTAAGTTCCAATCCTGTTCTTTCACATGCAAGGGAGGGTGCATAAAAAGCAAACAACGTTACTGCCGTATTGGCTGTGGGCGGCGCTGTTATAGATAAGAGTAAAGCTATAGCGACTGCAGCATAAATGAAGTGTGATGTTTGGGAACTTTACAGAGACAAAGAGATTACATTCGCGCTTGCTGCTTATGTTGTTTTAACACTTTCTGCCACAGGCAGCGAAATGAATGCAGGTTCTGTTTTAACAAACAAAGAGACAAAAGAGAAGATATATTTTAACTCACCCCTGCTTTATCCTAAAGTATCCGTAATAAATCCGGCATTAACAGTAACTTTAGATACAAGCTATCTGGTTTACTCGGTTGTTGATATCATAGCTCATGTACTGGAAGTTTGTTTTACGGCAGAAGAACATCCTGAAATACAAAACAGATTTTGCGAAAATATCATAAAAAGCGTTATTAAAACGACCGAGGTTATACTTGAAAATCCCAATAATATTGATGCAAGAGGAGAATTTGCTTTATGTGCCACTCGGGCGTCAAATGGTTTAATATCTTTGGGGGTTAGAAAGTATTCATTTCCAAATCATATGATAGAACACTCCTGTATAATGTGCCTCACGGAGCGAGACTTGCGGCAGTCATTCCCGCATGGCTAAAGTGGTTTTATGATAAAACCAAAAATGTACAAATGAAGAGATTTGCTAAAAAAATATTTGGCGAAAAGGATTCATATAAGGGTATATTGGCTTTGGAGTTGCGGTTTTCAAAGATAGGAGTGCCTGTAACTTTGGAAAAACTCGGCATAGATACAAAAGATATCGATAAAATCGTCGATAATATCATAAAAGTTTCGCCAAAATGAGGTCTGGAAAAGATTTATGATCATAATACGTTAAAAAATATATTAAACTTGATATCATAAATTAATATAATTTAAAAAGATTTTGGTAACTATTGTTTAATTATATTTTAAAATATAATTGTTATAATAAGGCTGTTGTAAATTTTTTATTTTTAAAAAAGCTTTTTTCAAATTATTTAAGAATATTTTTGCGAATAATGTAATATAATTAAAATTCTAAAAAATCTTTTGTGACAATTGTCGATTGTGCAAAATTAAAAAGGGGAAAAGAGGGATGAAAAAGTTTCTGATTGCATTTGTGGCGAGTGTAACGTTTTTGTGCGCTGTGCCTAATGAAATAACGCCTGTAATCGGTGGTGTGCATCCGTTTGATTCGGATAAATTTGAAAGCCATTTGACTTACGGTTTAAGACTTGGACTTGGGATTGACGCTACTTTTATTGATCAAATAGAGTTTGGCTATGATTACTCCAAGAACATAAAATATCGCAATTCAAACGAGATAAATGATTTCTATAGAGTTTATTTGAATGCCATAAAAGAATTCGGCATATCTAATAAAATGAAACTGTATGGAATTGTTGGGTTGGGACATGATGATGTTTATGGTAAAACTCACGGTTATGAAAGGGGTGGTTTTGGTCAATATGGTGTCGGAGTAAAGTACTATTTCGACAATTACTTTTCTATTCGCAGTGAAATAAGACACGGCATTAAGTTCGACTCCGGAGATGGCAGTTTGTTTTATACGGTCGG
>JAIRSJ010000109.1 GCA_031255525.1 Campylobacteraceae bacterium | reverse complement strand
GATACTATGATGGTAAATGGTACAACTATACAAGGAGACGACAAGGAAAATGGTGTCAGTAAAACCATAAATGAACTCAAAATGAAATCAACTTATGAAACAGGATTAGGTTGGGCATTTGGTGATGATGAAACACATCCTTGGAAGATAGATCCGAATAAAAACAATGGACTTCCTTATCTTTACTGGGAAAAGAGATAAGAGAAAAGTCTGTTTGGGCAGTATTTTACTTCCCGATAAACAAAAAATGAGAAAGAGAGATAATCCCCTCTAAGTGGGAGGGGATTAATCATTTTTTAGTATAAAACGAGCTTTTATCAAAAGCGGATAATAAGCTCACTCAAGCAAAACGAATAAAAAACTACAAAACAACCCTTAAACACTCAAATAAGAGAAAATTGTACTTTTGCTCTCTCACTGAAGTTTGACATCAGAACATAAGCCTATGGCTGCTTTTTGCCTCTTACTATTTTGACAGCTTTAACAAGATTTTCAAGAGCCGGCAAAACTTCGTTCCATTTTCTGGTTTTCAATCCGCAGTCGGGATTTATCCAAAGCTGCTCTTTTGGGAAAATTTTCAAAAGCGCATCTATCTGATCTATCATCTCCTCAACACTTGGAATTCTTGGCGAGTGAATATCGTAAATACCGGGACCTATCTCTTGCCTATAGCTTACCTCTTTAAAAATTTTGAGTATTTTATTGCCTGCTCTTGCCGTTTCTATCGATATAACATCGGCATCCATAGCTTCAATGGTTTTGATTATATCATTGAAATTACTATAGCACATGTGGGTATGAATCTGTGTTTGCGCTTTTGCGCTACTCACAGATAGCCTGAATGCTTCCAGCGCCCATTTTTCATACTCATCTTTTTTGCTTTTTCTCAAAGGATAACCCTCTTTGAAAGCGGCTTCGTCAACTTGAATGATTTTGATATCGGCATTTTGCAAGTCGTTTATCTCGTCATTCAGCGCCAAAGCCAATTGCTTAGCAACATCTTTTTTTGGCAAATCGTCCCTTACAAAAGACCAGTTTAAAATAGTAACTGGACCTGTGAGCATTCCTTTTACAATTTTGGGCGTGCGGGATTGCGCATATGTTATCCATTTGACGCTCATAGGTTTTATTCTTGTGATATCGCCAAAGAGTAGAGGCGGTTTTACACAACGGCTTCCATAGCTTTGTACCCAACCGTTTTGCGTAAATGCATAACCGTTTAATTGCTCGCCAAAATATTCAACCATGTCGTTTCTCTCAGGTTCTCCGTGTACCAAAACATCAAGTCCTATCTCTTCTTGACATCTTATACATTCATCAATGTATTTTTTAATACCATCTTCATATTCGTCCTGAGAGATTTTGCCTTTTTTAAAACTGCTTCTTAAAATTCTTAATTCGTCAGTCTGAGGAAAAGAACCTATGGTAGTAGTAGCCAATGCAGGATATTTTAAAATATCTTTTTGTATTTTTATCCGTTCATCAAAGGATGTTGCTCTTTGCGTGTTTGTGAAAGATTTCAATCTCTCCTGCAAGACACTATTGTAAATTTTAGATGAATTTTTTCTTGAATGATTGGCTTTTGCATTTGCTTCAAGTGCAGCATTATCCCTCTCAAGTAGGGTATCGCTATGAAAAAATCTTGAAGTTAACGAAACTTCATCAAGCTTTTCAAGCACAAAAGAGAGCCAGCTTTTTACTTCGCTATCCAGCCTATCCTCATATTTTAGCGAATATGGCACATGCAAGAGCGAGCAGGAAGTCGAGATAATAATATGCTCTTTTTGTACGTTTAAAGCTATTTTGTTCAAAAGTTGAACAGTAGAATTTATATCGTTTTTCCAGATATTTCTTCCATCTATCACGCCTGCCATCAGATATTTATCTTTGATGTTTTTGATATTGTCGAGGTTTTCTCTGCCGTGAACGAAATCAAGTCCGATTCCCCAAATTTTGGTACTTGATAAAACCTCAATCGTATCTTTATCCGCATAATCAAAGTAACTTGAAACTATGAGATTTAATTTTGGCGAAACATGAGAGAGTTTTTCATATATCTTTAAAAGATAGTTTTTTTGCCTCTTGTCCAAATCCGTAACAATTATAGGTTCGTCAAACTGAACAAATACCTTTTCATCCAATAAAGCGATTTGTTCCAAAAGCTGCTCGTAAATTTTTAAAATAGCTTCAAGGTGTTCGTATACATCGCTGCCATCGATACTTTTCGATAAAGACAAAAACGTCAAAGGTCCGACAAGATTGATCTTGGGATTTATGCCAAGCTCTTTTGCCTCGTTAAATTCTTTAATTATTTTGTCGGCATTTAGAGTAAAATGTGTCGATTTTGAGAGTTCCGGAACAATGTAGTGATAGTTGGTGTTAAACCACTTTGTCATCTCCATAGCAACTCTCTTTTCATCTCCTCTTGCCATCGTAAAATAGAGCTTCAATTCATCGCTTATATCCGCGAATCTTTCAGGAATTGCGCCAAGCAGCACAACCATGTCAAGCACTCCGTCGTAAAAACTAAAATCGTTTACGCTTATCAAATCAATTCCGGCTTTTCTTTGATACTCTAAATTTTTAAGCCTCAATTCTTTAGCTCTCTTCCGCAGTTCATCATCATCGATTTTGCCCGACCAAAACGCTTCAAGCGCAAATTTCAACTCTCTTTGCTCTCCTATCCGCGCGAATCCCACAATGCTATTTTTTATCATATATTTATCCTTTATGAAATCTGTTTTGAAAAAAGTCAGTAGATAAAAATTTCGGAGGATGAATACCGGAGCGGCGAAAACCGTAATAACAGTTATGAGTTTTACAAAAAGCCTTTTTCGGTTTTGAGACTTTTTGTGTATATTTTGGAAAAAAAGAGCAGCAATAATGCAAATCCATACAATCGAGCAATTCACCATATTCTGTCGGCGGATCATTTTTGCCGCTTGGCTCTTTAGCTGTTTTTGCAAAAAACGGGCGTATGCTTACAAGCTTGCTATGGAGTTTAACCGCGCAGCTATGAGCTTGTATTGAAGATAGAGTAAAATATTTTTTACCAAAACCTTTAGGTCTAACCAAAAGCATACCTTTTGTGAATTTAATCATGATATTAGCAGGATTTTACTTAAATGAGCATTTTGATACAAACGGCAAAATCGAAAAAATTTCTTGAGATTTAATCATTATTTTGATACTCTCTCGCTTTGAGAAATTTTACAGGAATACAATGCCTCTTTCACGTCTGAATCATGAGCAATTAAGTGCTGCTACCGCGCCTTTTGGGTACAATCTCGTCATTGCAAGTGCTGGTACCGGCAAAACTTCTACAATCGTTGCAAGGATTGCTTATCTTTTGCAAAACGGTGTAAAACCCGAAGAGATTTTACTGCTCACATTTACCAACAAAGCCGCCAATGAAATGATAGAGCGTGTGGCGCGCTTTTTCGACAATGAAACGGTAAAAAAGATAGAAGCAGGCACATTTCACGCTATAAGTAATAAATTGTTGAAAAAAATCGGCAAAAAAATCATCTTAAAACAGCCAAAAGAGCTTAAAATATTGCTCAAAACCATATATGCGAAAAGACGCTTTGATCACATAGACACAAACATCAAGCCATATCAATCCTCATATTTATACGACATTTTTTCTTTATATCAAAATTCTGAGATCAAGCTGACTTTCAGTGAGTGGCTTAAAAAAAATGAGAACGAGCATAGCGCGTATTTTGATATTTACGAAGATATCATGGAAGAGTTTCAAACAGAAAAGAGGGCGTTTTCGTATGTAGATTTCAACGATTTGCTTATCTTGCTAAGAGATGAACTGCAAAACTCTGATAACGGTCTGATTTTCAAAGAAATTTTGATAGATGAATATCAAGATACAAATACACTTCAAGGTTCTTTGATCAAAGCTTTTACATGCAAAAGTATATTTTGCGTTGGAGATTATGATCAGAGTATTTATGCGTTTAATGGAGCCAATATAAAGATAATAGGCACTTTTAAAGAGCGTTATAAAGATGCGAACATCTTCACTTTGGATAAAAATTACAGATCGTCTAATGTGATTTTGTCTTTGGCAAATAGAGTAATTGAAAAAAATCCGCGTCTTTATCCAAAAGAGCTAAAAGTAACAAGAGAAGGCAATTTTGAAGTTCCAAAACTGCTTGTTTACAACGAATTATTTGAACAGTATCAATCCATAGCGGGTAAAATTAACTGTTCGCATAATGCGCATAATGAAATAGCTGTTATTTTCAGAAACAATTCAAGTGCAGATGGAATTGAAGCGAGTTTAAGAGAGTTTGGTATCAAATGCAAAAGAAAAGGGAGCAGCAGTTTTTTTGACAGCCGCGAAGTTAAAGCGATACTTGATATGATCGGCTTGTTCGTAAACCCCAAAGATATGATGGCTTTTATCCATATTTTTGAATATGCAAAAGGTATTGGAGCAGCACTATCAAAAGAGCTTTTTGATGCACTTTTGGAAATTGGTAGCGGAGATATAAAAGAGGCGTTTTTTAGACCCAAAAATGTGGAAAATCCATTTAAAAAAAAGATCAAAAACTCACAGCTCGGTCTATTTGATGATTTGCACGAGATGGGAAGCGTAGGGCGTTTTTATTCACTTGGTTTTGACGAAGTTTTTTTATCAAATCCGGTTTTAAAAAATTCGCACATTAGTGAGGATGGCGCTAAATTCATATATGGTTTTTATAGATTTTTAAAAGATAGCAAGACTGTTAAATTGCCTGCAAGCTTAGTGGAACATGCGATAAATTCGCACGTTTTTAAAGAGATTGCAAATTTTTTGGCGAAAAGAAGAGGAGTACTCAAGGATGGAAGCGTAGATAAAAAACTTACCGACGAAGCCAAAGAGAGAATAATGAGAAAAGCTTGGTTGCTCAGAGATTTGGCAAAAAATTATAATGATATATTTGGATTTTTAAATGCTTTGACGCTTGGAAGCAGTGAGATGAGCGAAGGGGAGGGGGTAAATCTTTTGAGTATTCATGCGAGCAAAGGACTTGAATTTAAAGAGGTTTATATTGTGGATTTGATGGACGGGCGATTCCCGAACAGAAAACTCATGAATATGGGCGGAAGTCTTGAAGAGGAGAGAAGACTTTTTTACGTGGCAGCCACAAGGGCTAAAGACAAACTTTTTCTATCTTTTGCCAAATACGACAAAATCAAAAAGATAGATTATCTCCCTTCTCAATTTTTAAATGAAGCAGGACTTATAGCAAGTTAAAATATTGCTGATAAAAGCACTGCAAACGACTATAAAAAGATAGATTGCAAAAGCATATCAAGAGTAAAATTAAACGTTTAAACCCAAATAAATCCAAAATCTCATATGCAAGAATAGATATTTTATTTTTGCGCTCACTAAAAATATGAATTTTAAGATTAAAAATCAAAAACGGATATTTTAAGCTCTTTACGTGCGAAACGCAAAAATAAAATTTATACATTTATATCAAAAACGGCTAAAAAATGGAGCTTATCCTCGCCCTATAAGTCTCAATCTTGCTTGAGTATTTTTCATATTCAGCTTATTTACGGCTACAACTTTTGCCGCTACAAAGCTTGCGTTTTTATCATCAAGTCTGATGGTTTTGGTTTTAAAATCTACGCTTGAAGAGTATGGTATCAGTTGCAAAATATCGGCATCATCATCTTTAACATAAATTTTAAGGGCATTTTCAGTTTCTATCTTGTAGTGAACTATATCTCCGCTTTCTATCTTGGTGTTCGGATCGCATATCACCTCATCTCCATCTTCGATTTCGGGCGACATATTGTCTCCACATGCTATCACGCAATAAAAATTTTCGCTTTTGCCATCGTTTTTACATAAAGCAAAACCTCCGCTAATACACTGTTTATCATCTTTTATCTCTTTTCCGCAGCTTGCCACACCAATGATAGGAATTTTTTTAACAGGTTGTGCATTTTCATCATATAAAAAGTTTAAATCTCTCTTATAATACTCGGCTATTTTTGAAGCATATTTTTCGGGAATACTCTCTCTTGCCACCCAATTACCGAATACTTGCGGGGAAATTTGCAAAAAGCTTGCTAAATCAATGTTTTTTGTATTTTCTTGTTTCATCATTTTGTGCGTTATTTCAAATAATCTATTCATACGAACCTCTATTTTTTGCAAAATAATACACACATTTTGTTTATGTAACTCTGAAACCAAATCAACAAAATGTGTATTTTATCCAGACTACTGTACACATTTTGTTTATCCATGTTCTGTATGCATACAACTGTTTTATAATCCCTTAATAACGATATTATCTTGACTTTTTATGTATTTTAAAATATAGTATTTTATAGAGCGAAAGAACGTAATTTGGCAATTTCTTTCAAAATCCCGGCTTTTATATTTTCACGCCGAAACAGATTTTTGTAAGCTGCATTTGACTTATATCGCAGTATTTTTATTTATCGAATATCTTTTTTAAAATATGCTACGCCGTTAAATACGACTACTGTTTCGCCGTTTTCATCTGTTACTATAACCTCGTATTGTCCAATGGTCTTATTTTTGCTAATCTCTCTTGCTTTCGCATAAAATGTACCGATTTTTCCCGCGCGCAAAAAAGTCGCCGTTGTTGACATTCCAACCGCACATTCCACGCCGTCCATCTCATCCGCCGCAGAGTTCACAGCAAGCGCAAAAGCATAATCGGCCAAAGTATACGTAACACCACCTTGTATGCGCCCTATACCGTTAAGGCAATGTTCGCCGCACTCTAGGCTCACTCTGGCATTTCCGCCTCCTACACTTAGGATTTTGATGCCTAAAAATGCAGCAAACTTATCTTGCCTGACCAAATCAACAGCCTTCATGGTAATCCTCTTTTATTATTGACACAAATTGTAGCATACAACCGATAAAACATATAACTTGACATAATCTAAACGATGTAGTATGCTTAACAAACTATAAATTATATACTGAAGGTAAATGAATGAACGAGTTGCTGCTTGTTGTTTTTTATCTCGCAATTTTCACAACTTTGTTATTATCCATATGGTACACGGGACGCAGGTTATGCAACCTTTTTAAATTAGATGCTTTTTGGACAATGCAAATTTTTATCACCGCAGGAGTCGTCGGTTCTGTTGGTATTATAATCATTTCGGCGAGATCGACAAGTATATTAGTTGGAAACTTAAGCATACTTGGGGGATATATACTTACATTTTATGTCTATTTGATATTGACACTTTTACTCTCTCATATCATTCAAATCATTTGGAAACCATCTGTAACATGGGTCGGAATATCGGCTCTCTTTTTTGCATTTGCAGTGACTGCAACAGGCGCTATTTGGGCAAATATACTTGTTATCAAAGAGACTAAAATCAATATCGAGGGACTAAAAAAAGAGATAAATATAATGCATATTTCAGATGTGCATCTTGGTCATCATCGCGCTCGCTCTTATCTTGCAAATATAGTGGAAAAAACCAACATGCTAAAACCGGATATTGTGCTTATAACGGGGGATTTGGTTGATTCGAATATTGCACTTTCATCAGATGTGCTTGATTTGTTATCTAATTTTACATCGCCTGTTTATTTTGTTGGCGGCAACCATGAAAATTACATTGATACCAAACGCGCATTTGAGCTAATAGAACAGTATGGCGTCCGTATTCTTCGTAATGAAGTTGTAGAGTTGCAAGACATTCAGATAATAGGTCTTGATTATATGAATGCCGATGAAAACACATTTGATATGCATCCGTCTAACGATACGCGTACTATCAAAACAGTCTTATCCACTCTTGCTTTAAAAACAGACATACCTTCGATTCTTATGCATCACAGTCCTGTCGGCATCGAATATGCCGTAAATAAAGGAGTTGATTTGATGATATCAGGACACACACATGCAGGACAAGTATTTCCCTTTACATTATTTATCAGTACTCTCTTTCCATTTAATGATGGGCTTTATCGGCAAGATAAAACAAATGTGTTTGTAACGCAAGGCGCAGGCACATATATGCTTCGCGTTCGTTTGGGTACATCTAATGAGATCAATTTACTGCGACTTATACCTGATAAACGCTAATGCAATTGATTGATTTGAATTTTACTTGAAGATTTTAATACTTTCCTGATATTAAACTTAGTGTACTAAAAAGCAAATATATTACTATTTATCAATCTAAAGCAATTGGGTTAAATCTGACTTTTGCAAAATAAAAATATTACAGGTTTTATCGTATATCAAATTCCAATTTTTTTATCTTTTAAATTGTGATTTTTACTCTGCAAAACTTAGAAAATATTGTTGAAAGCAACGGAGAAATTTTATTTTGGAGCGGGAAACGAGGTTCGAACTCGCGACCCCAACCTTGGCAAGGTTGTGCTCTACCACTGAGCTATTCCCGCAAAAAATAGATTAGAATAATATCAGAAAAAAACTTAAATTTACTCATTTTTTCCGGTAAGTCCGCAAAGCAGCAATTATAGTTTTGCACAAAAATTACGACTTACTTTTAACTTTGCTCTCTTTGCTTTATTTTTAAAAAAATTAAAATTAATATTTCAGTATTATTACAAGATAATTCAATTGTATGTTGAACATAATTTTTGATCGAAGGAGTTTTAATATGATGAGAGGTTATGGAATGAAGGCTGTCGAACAGCCATCGTGGTTAGAGAAAGAAAAACCAAAAGCAGGTCCATTTGATGCTATTATAAGGCCAAAAATAGTTGCACCATGCAGCTCTGATGTACATGTCATGCATGGCGGTTCAGCTCCAAGGGAAAATCTTATTTTGGGTCATGAAGCTGTAGGCGAAGTCGTGGAAGTAGGGGAGAGAGTTAAAAAATTTAAAAAGGGGGATTTTGTCGTAATTCCTTGTACGACTCCCGATTGGAATGAGCCCGGTGTTCAGTGCAATGTTTCCAATGCCCATGATACGGGCTTAATGGGAAGCTTTAAATTTCTGACTCAAAAAGATGGTGTTTTTGCTGAATTTTTTCATGTAAATAATGCGGATGCGAATATGGCTATTTTGCCCGAGGGCGTAGCGCCTGAAGCGGCGTTGATGACTGTAGATATGATGTCTACGGGCTTTCATGCGGTTGAATTGGCAAATATTGAATTTGGCGACTCTGTGGCTATAATCGGCATAGGTCCTGTAGGACTCATGGCGGTTGC
>JAIRSJ010000072.1 GCA_031255525.1 Campylobacteraceae bacterium | reverse complement strand
CCATATGTATTGTCAGATGCTGTAGACAACTTATAAACTACGCTTAAGTCCCTTACAGGTGATGCAAACGGCTCATTTATTCCTTGACTCTGTGAATTGAATACCGTATTACGATTCGTATGACTATTTTTACACTCAGACATTTCATTAACTTTTTACTATATTTTGCTTTCGTTCTAAGTACACCATCAAAATTATTGAGTTATCCAATCCCTAATTAATTATATAATATTTTGCATAATTTGTCAATCCATAATATTTTGAGTTTATCCATTTTTAAATCATTGGTGCTTTCCAAAAAAATTCAGAGCTATTTTTGTGCTTAAATCCCATATTTTGCTCAGTTTCAATACTTAATCTTACATGCTTTTGTCAAAAAATAAAAAATGGGTAAACTTAAAATAATAGCAGTAGCGATAGAGCGATTTATATATTTCATTGCTTACTCGCTATAAAACCTTTGATATTTATGATGTTTATATTCGGGAATCGTACGTTTCAATTTTCCTTTCTCTATTAAAGGGTAAATAAAATTGCCGACAGCGCACTTGGTTGAAATCGAAAATCGCCGGTATAGTTCGTCCTTGCTTCTCGGCGTTTTACAAAATTCAAGTAGAGCTTCTTCTGTAAAAAGCTCTATTTCAATTGCACTATCTACAAATCTCTGCTGCTTGCATATGGGATTTATCGGCATCGTCCTTTTTAAAATTCCGGCCGCGACATATTTGTTTATACATTGTTGCACAAGCTGTCGCTTCAATCCAAAATATTCCGCTATTTCTTTTCTGCTTTTGGGGGTTATACAAAAGGCTCTAATCGTCTCCGCTGACAGGATTATCGCCTCAACATTTGACGCAACGTATTTTTGATCAATACTTTGCACCGACTCCGGTTTCGTCATTCTAAGTTTACCGCACTCAATTAACGATGCCGTATATCGTCTAAGGTACTTATGATTAATGCCTAAAAGCTCAGCTATCTCGTTTCTTGTTTTTGGTATCTGACAGAATTCAAGTATTCGTGCTGTTTTCGAAATGTCAACGCCTATATCGGCTGCAATAAATTTTTGCCATTTACTTCGCGGGGATTCGGGCGTATCGCCAACAAGTTTACCGCTCTCAATTAGCGGATCATAATGTTTTCTCGCCATAAACAAACTCAATCCGAAATACTTTGCTATCTCGGTTCTCGTTCGTAGTTCCTTGCAAAAATCAAGTATAGTTTCTTCTGTCGGTATTAAACCGGCATTTTCGGCATTTACATACCGTTGCGTATTGCTTGCATAACTCGGAATCGTTAAACACAGCTTACCTCTTTCGACAAGTGGTTGCAAATAATACCTATTGATATATACGACTGTGGATTTCCCTAAAAACTCACCTATCTCCCTGCTTGACCTTGGCGCCCTACAAAACTCCAGTAGTTCCTCCGCTTTTGTCAGCCCGCTTTCTTTATTGACAATATCAAGCCTGCTTTGGGGTTTGACCGGAACAAAAGTTTCACGCGTTACTTGAACATAAATAGGTTTGTAAAAAGGTATTTGCTTGTAACCGTTATGACAGTGCCATCAACAAGGCTGTGCTAAAAAAGAATGGCGTTAAAGTGCTTT
The DNA here is from genome assembly GCA_031255525.1 of Campylobacteraceae bacterium. GTDB lineage: Bacteria > Campylobacterota > Campylobacteria > Campylobacterales > Campylobacteraceae > JAIRKW01. The sequence goes on along the minus strand of JAIRSJ010000072.1, from coordinate 910 downwards.
CGGCTTGCGAACAAATCACGGACACCCCCGAAGGGATTATTTTAGAAGCAATGTTGGAGGGCTATGCCGAATACTATTCTGCCGAACTCAGTCAGAAAATCCGGCGCGGCGTTAGAGAAAACCGTATCAAAGGACACTTCACGGGCGGTTTTGTCTTATACAGCTATGAGATTGTAGGTAGTGTGGACACGAGTGCAATCGAGCAAGTTTTTAGAGATTTTTGTGTCTGCTGAAACGATTTTTCTTGTCCGTATTGGAAATACGTAAAAGAAAAATCGTGAAAACAGACGCAAAAAGATCAAAAACTGGCCTATTAAAATCTCGTTTCCACACTACCTAATTATTTTTTTCTAAAAATAGATATAAAAAAAACAAGTATCTCTTAACACTTGCTTTTTATCGTTTATTATAGGCTTTTAAGACGACTTTTCGTTGTTTTTGTAATGTACACAAAAAAATGATAACCAGGAGAAATATCTGTATTAGCCTCCCGTCCGGCGACTTGTTTGAAATAAAAGTGACAAGATTAAATCTATCCTGAATGAAGATCCGCAATATAAAACGACAGCTGATCCCGACTGTCGTTTAATATTCTATCATTTATATATTGTTTTTGCTGTGTTTTTATGCATTTATTTAGTGTTTTTATGTTCCGCAATTTACACATAAACGGATTGAGGCTGCCAAGGCTTGCGCCGGATGTATCCGTGATGGTATGGTTGCCCCACGCATCATAGGAATATCTTACCACTATATTGCCGCTAATGTCAAGGATATGCGTTATATCGCCTTGAGCGTTCTTGCGGTATATGTATTGTGCGCCGTTGTATTTGAATCCGTTTAACCCGTTGCCGTCGTAGTAGAATTCCAGACCGTTGCTTTGCTTGACCAGCCTTCCGCCTAAATCATA
>JAIRSJ010000111.1 GCA_031255525.1 Campylobacteraceae bacterium | reverse complement strand
AAATTTGTTCGGACCCATTTTAGCAGGTGATAAAATACCGTATTACAAATTAAAACAAGGCGAGACTTTGAGAGGATTTGATACTGCTTCACATTATAAAAAGATTTTCTCAAGCGATATAGATGAATGGATAGGAGAGGATTTTATAGTTGATTTAAGAGCTGCCTTTTATGAAAAGTTTTATGCGCTGAAAAGACCTTATATCACAATGAAATTTTATAAAAACAAAAGAGTATCGAGCCATTTTGCAAAAGCTTACAGAGGTGCTGTTTTACGCACTTTGGCTATATATAAGCCACAAAATATATCCGATTTTGAACAAATTAATTTTGGCAACTTACATATAAAGGAGATAAAAAGGATCGGCTTAAAAACCGAATACTCATTTGATATAAAAGCGTAAAAAACTTTAACTTAAAGAATTTTATGCAGTGTAGTAGCGTTTTTCATCCACTCTTCAAGTTGTTCCCATTGCTCGTTTTCAACCATAATTCGGCATTTTTCAAGCTCTGTTTGGAAAATTCCTACAGCTTCCAAAAAATTCTCTCTGTTTTGTTTAAAAATATTACTCCACATAACAGGCGAACTTTTCGCCACGCGACTCATATCTTTAAATCCGCCCCCAGCAAGTATTAAGATACTTTTTGGATTTTCCTGTCGCATAACGCTGTTGGCAAGTGCATAACTTAAAGCGTGCGGCATGTGTGATATATAGGAGGCGTGTTTATCATGCTCTTTTGAATCCATGAAAAATATTTTCATTCCTATATGAGAAAATATGTGAATTGCGCGCGTGAGATGAATATCTTCTATCTCCTTGTTTTTACAAATAACCACCACTCCACCGCTATAAAGAGTAGCAAAAGCAGCACTGGGACCAAATTTTTCGGTACCTGTCATGGGGTGAGCGGGAATAAACTGTTTTTTTAAGCTTTGCGGCGTTTTGGCCACTATCTGCTCTTTTGTGCTTCCCAAATCTATAATAGTAGTTTCGCTTGATATATCCGTTAGATTTTGCATAACCTCTATTATCGCATCTACAGGAATTGCTAAAAAGATAACGTCGCATTTTTTTATATCGTCAAAATTTACTATCTCATGTATCAAGCTTAGTTGCAAAGCTTCTTCACAGTGAGTTACGTTATTATCAAAACCTACTACTTTTTTAACAAGCTTTGTATTTTGCAAAGCTAACCCCATTGAACCGCCTATAAGTCCTAATCCGATAATACCAACTAACATGTGTGCCTCTTGATTTGACTATTAATTTTAAAATGGTATTATACACGTTTTGTTTGATAAAAATTTTATCTTTGACGGATGGTTTGATGAAAAAGGTTTTACTCTCTTTTGCCTGTACAATTACTTTAGCTGATTTATCTGCTGCAAAAACGATAGAAGCTGTGAAGTTCAATGGGCTTGTTTATCTCTCGCCTGAGACTGCTGCGGATATGATAGATTTGCACCCCGGACAAGAGATGAATATAGACAAAATAGACGAAGCTGTGCGCATTTTGTTTCGTCAGCAATATTTTGAAGATATTTGGATAGAAGAGGATAACGGCACTTTAATTATAAATGTAAAAGAAAAACCAATAATAGCAAAAGTTGATTTTTTGGGCATAGGCGAAAATGATAAAGACTCTATAAACTCTTTCACGAATGTAAAAAAAGGCGAGATATATGACCAAGCTAAAATAGAATTCGCAAAAGAGCAGTTAAAGAAATTTTATGAACTGAAAGGCTTTTTTGATACGGTGATAGATGTTGAGACAAACCGCTTGAATGAAAAAAGTTTAGAAGTGAATTTTTTAATTAACAGAGGCGAGAACATAATCATAAAAGATGTGAAAATTTATGGTTCAAATGAGTTAAAATATAAGGATTTTGAGCCTTATATTGCAAATAAAGAGCGCGAATTTATGGGTTGGATGTGGAGCAGAAATGATGGAAAAGTAAATCTTTTTGAACTAGAGGCTGATTCTGCCAAAATAAGAGATACATATTATAAATACGGTTATTTGGATGCGAACGTAAGCTCTCCTTATTTAAGGGTTTTTTTTGATAATTATAATGCTAAATTGGAATACAAAGTAGACGAGGGAGAAAAATATAAAATAGCCGGCACTTCAATTGATATACCTCAAGGTTTTATAGATGTAGATAAAGTACAAAAATCATTCACTCTAAAAGAGAGGGATACTTTCAATGTAATAAAACTAAGACAAGATGCAAAATATTTGGAAGATATGATAGCAGATATGGGGTATGCGCATGTAAAAGTTTATCCTGATGTAAAAAAAGACGAACAAAATCATACGGTAGATTTGATATATACTGTAATTCCCGGAAATAAAGTATACATAAGAGACGTGCGGATTATGGGCAATAGCATGACCATAGACAGAGTTATACGCCGCGACATTTTTTTGGCTCCAAGAGATTTATATAACAGAACAGACCTTGCAGAATCCAGAAATGCTCTAAGGCGAACGAGTTATTTTGAAGATGTAATAATAAAAGAAGAGAAAGTATCCGTAGATGAAATTGATTTGATAGTTGAGGTTAAAGAGAGGCAAACAGGCTCTATAGGCGGAGGTATAGGATATGGCTCTTCAGATGGATTTTTGATTAACGCATATGTCTCCGAGACAAATGTATTCGGAAGCGGGGTGAGCGCATCGGTAAATGTAGAGAGGTCGAACAAAGAACTTTCCGGTTCGCTTTCCGCTACAAATCCGCGAATATTCGACTCTTTGTATAGTCTTGGAGGAAGTATTTATCGAAGAGATTATGATTATTATGATTATGACGAACTATCTACCGGTTTTTATGCAAGTCTTGGCAGGAAATTTGGTAGATATATATCGATTAACACAAGATATACTTATGAGCAATCAGAGCTTAGCGATTTGACGGAATCTTTAAAGTACGATAAATCCGGACTTTTGGAAAAATCCATAAAAAGTTCTCTAACCCCAAGCATCTCTTTTAATAATACGGATGATTATTATCTGCCAAGACGCGGAATAGCTGCCAGCACATCACTTGAGTTCGCGGGAGTAGGTGGAGATCAAAAGTTTCTTAAAAGTATTACCAAGTTTGCAACATTTTATGGATTGGAAGATTATATAGGATATGATCTTATTTTGCGTTACAAAGCGCAATTTGGCTGGATTCAAGAAAACGGTTATTTACCGTATAATGAAAAACTTTATCTTGGCGGCGTAAGCTCCATAAGAGGGTTCGAGTCAAACTCTATCGCTCCAAAAAACAGTAACAACTCTTTAATCGGCGGCAAAATATCATTTTTAAACTCTGTTGAAGTAAGTTTTCCTTTAGTAGACAGAATCAAAATGAGAGGTTCTGCGTTTTTTGACTATGGTATGATAGGAGAAGATAGTTTTGATGAGAAAAGAGCGAGTGCTGGTATTGGCATAGAGTGGATGTCCCCAATGGGACCGATACAATTTGTATTTGCAAGACCGCTCACAAGAAAAGATGGTGATAGAACAAGCAATTTCGAATTTACTATGGGCAGACAGTTTTGAATTTGATTATAAAACAATAGCGAAAGATTCGGGTTTACTTATATTTTTTATTGCCGATTTTACTAAATGCAGCTGCTTTGGATATACGATATGAAAAAAATTGCCCATAAGTTCAAATTTTATATCTTCCGAAGCTCCGTTTGCAAAAAGCATTTTTGTAAAAGTCAGTATAAATACAAGCCAATTTATCTCTTTAATCGAAGGTAATAATTCTTTATATTCACGTATATCATTTTCGTAGACTTTTTTGCCGTAAAATCTAATTATCGTTGAAATAAGTACCTTGTCCTTATGTGTAAAGCCGTAATTTAAATTATTCAAAATGAAATACGCACCATGCAAATGTTCTTGATAAAAATTAAGCGACCTGCCTATCGAAGCGAGTTTGGATGCTGTGATAAGCGGATATAGAAGCTTATCGTTTAGGTTATGAAGCGGTTTTAATTTCCAAAAAAGTTCTTCGGAAATTTTTGTCATGAATTTTATCTCTTGACTGTTTTGTGCAAATCTTGACTTAAGACTTTCTAAACTTAAGTTGAAATTTCCGGGAAATTTACCCCCGCTTGAACGTAAAATATCGCTCAAATAGACACCCTCTCTTATGCCAACGCCGCTTGTTATTATTTTTTTGGCATTAAGTTTTTCTATGAGCGCACCAAAAATTGCGCACCCTTCTCGTATTGTGTCGTATCTATCTTTTTTGACTCCTATATTTTTTAAGTTTAAAACGCTTGAGACAGCTATTTTGCGAATCAATTCAAGAGATATTTTTGTACTGTACTCAAATCCGTGTATGGTAGAAAGCGGGTAGTTTGTTTTTGCTATAAATAGTTTCCCCAAAGCTCTTATTGTGCCGCCTATGCCGATTATTGTATTTGAGCAAAAAACCTCATCAAGAGACGAGAGTTTTTTGGTTATAAATTTATTTGCTTCATCGCTTGGCTTTTTATTATCAAAAAAGAGCTCTTTTAAACGCACGGTTCCTATATCAAGAGAGATAGTTTTGACAATTTTGCCATTTTTGATTTTGGCAAGTTCGGTAGAGCCTCCTCCTATATCTATAGTTGTGGCTTCACTAAGTTTAGGAAGCATATTTATGACCGCTAAAGCTCCGTAGTAAGCTTCTTTATTGCCGTCTATAATGCGTATTTTGAGATTTAATCTATTTTTTGCTTCATTGATAAATGTACTTGCATTAGGAGCGTCTCTGACTGCCGAAGTAGCCACACAGAGTATTTTTTTACATTGAAGATTTTTTGCTATTTGCAGGAATTCGCTTAAGGCATCAAGCGCGCGTTTGATTGCAAAGTCTTGAAGTTCCCCGTCAGTCTCATAAGCACCTTCGCCTATTCTGACACGGCTTTTTATCTCTTTAATTAAAGAAAAAGCAAAACGTGATTCTTTTTCGTAAATTGCCATTCTGGCGGAATTTGAACCTATATCTATTACAGCAGTACGTTTTGCCATTACTCTCCGTTTTGGGACTGCTCAAATTTAAATCTAAGTTCCTCAACACTCTCGACATTGTCGGGGTCAGATATTATACATTCCACAGGACATACCGAAATGCATGAAGGCTCGTCGTAAAAACCTATACATTCAGTACATGTATCCGGATCTATTATATAAATAGGATCCGATTCTTCTATCGCGCCGCTTGGGCATTCGTCTCTGCAAGCGTCGCATGCTATGCATTCTTCCGTTATCATTAATGACATACTTAACCTCTACAGGATAAATTAAATTTGTTTTATACCCTAAAACAACTTTGACGAAATTTAAAAATGTATTTTATCAACACTTTTTTATAATTTAGTATAATTTTTTATAGAATTTATCACATGTAGGTAAAATAAATGATAAAAGCGATGCTATTTTTTTCGCATATTCGGCATAAAAAGGGTTGCGACAGCTCCGCTTTTGCCATCGGTTCTATTTTTTAAAGATATTGAAGCACCCATAGCTTCCGCTGCTCCTTTTGCCAAAAATAATCCAAGTCCAGCTCCGCTTTTGTTGCCAAATCGCCTAAATGGCGCAAAAAAATCTTCACTCTCGTTTACTCCGCTGCCTTCATCTATGACTTCTATGTAAAAACCGTTTTTAGAAGAGTGTGAAATTATAGTAACGTTGCCGTTTTCTTTGGTAAATTTCAAAGCATTTTGAACGAAATTTTGCAAAATATGTATCAAAAGAGTGGGTTGGATAGTGGCTTTGTAACTTTTAGGGCTAAATTTAGTTATGATTTTTTTGTTTTCACCCATAGCGGCTGCAAAAGTTTTAAAATCCTCCGCTTTATCATTTAAAAATTTGATTAAATCTATCCTCACATTCTCTTCAAACTGAGCTCCCTCTTGCCTTCCTATCTCAAGTACCGAGCTTATTATTTTGTTCATTTCATCGATTTTATCATTACTTTTTTTAATTGCTTCGATATATGCATCAAAATCTCTTTTTTTCAGAAGCTTTACTTCATTTTTGGTTTTCATAACCGCAAGCGGAGTTTTAAGCTCATGTGCTATGCATATAAAAAGCTCGCGCTGGTATTTTACAAATGTCTGTATCCTGTTGAT
>JAIRSJ010000104.1 GCA_031255525.1 Campylobacteraceae bacterium | reverse complement strand
CATAAAAGATGGGGCATCGTTTCTGATAAGCTTGCCTATTTGATTTTGTAGCCGAGTTTCCCCACGCTTAGTATTGCATTATTGCCTATTTTTTTGCGGAGCTTGAATATAAGATTTTTCAAGGCGGACAAAGGGGCTATATCGTAAATGTACAAGCTCTCTTCTATATATTGTTTTGTCAAAAGGTTGCCTCTATTTTCAAGCAGCAGCTCTATTAGCTCTATCTCCTTTGAAGTAAGCGCATAAATATTGCCGTTTTTATCTATAAAAACTCTGTTTTGACAGTCATATTGCCCGTCCCCGAGTTTTATACGCACATCATTATTTTCTGAGAGTTTTGCCGCGCACGAGGAGAGTACTTTGATCAAATCTCTCTCTTGAATAGGCTTTAAAAGATACTCTATCAACAGTAATTTTATCGATTTTAAAAGATAATCTCTGTCCGCATATGCCGAAGTTACGACTATAGGAATATTTTTGTTGGTTTTTCTGATAGTCTCTATAAAATCAAGTCCATTTATTTTCGGCATTTTTATATCTGTAATAATTATATTAGGATAGTATTTTTCATACGCCCTTAAGCCCTCTTCGCCATTGTTTGCTTCATATACTTCATCAACCCAAAGTTTCAGCACTTTTTTAAAACTTTTTCTTAAAGGCTCTTCATCTTCTATTAATAAAACGGAACTTTTTGCGAGTATTTCCTGACATGTTTTTGTCATCATTTTTTACATACTCCTTAAAATTTTCATTATTAGCGACCGAAAAGAGAATGTGCTTATTGTAGAATTTCATTATTAAAGTTTGTTTAATTTGATAATTAATTTATCAAACTTAAATGTTACTTAAGGAATTTTGTAACAATTTAATCCCATCACAAGGAGGGCTTATGAGGTTTCATCTAAAGTTTTCATTATGTTGTCTTTGCGCTGTTGCGGTTGCGAATTTGTGCGCTCAAAGCAGTGATTCATTGCAAAAGATAATGAAAGAACGTGGTCTTAGCGAGAGAGATGTTTTGGCGGCGGTTAAAACATATACTCCAAGCGGTATGAAGGATCAGTATTACGCGTTTAGTTCGGGCGGACAGAGCGGACAAGTTATCGTATACGGCATTCCTTCTATGAGGTTATTGAAATATATAGGCGTCTTTACGCCCGAACCATGGCAAGGGTACGGATATGACGAAGAGTCCAAAAAGATACTTGAAGGCGCAAGTATTCGCGGCAAACAGGTAACATGGGGCGATTCTCATCACCCTAACTTTTCTGAAAAAAACGGCGAATATGTAGGCGATTTTCTTTTTATCAACGATAAGGCAAATCCGCGGGTTGGCGTTATAGATCTTAAAACTTTTGAGACGGTGCAAATAGTAGCAAATCCGGTGTTGAAAAATACTCACGGGGGTCCGTTCGTAACGCCCAATACCGAGTATATTTTGGACGCTGCGCAGCTTGCGGCACCTTTTGAAGATGATTATGTGCCGATAGAAGCGTACGAAGAGAAATTTAGAGGCGGCGTAACGTTGTGGAAATTTGACTACGCCAAAGGCAGAATAGATGAGAAAAACTCATTTACTTTAGAACTTCCTCCGTATATGCAGGATTTGAGCGATGCAGGTAAAGGTCCATCTTACGGCTGGGCATTTACGAACAGTTTTAACTCTGAAATGTATACGGGAGGCTTAGAGCGCGGGCTTCCGCCTTTTGAAGCGGGTATGAGCCGAAATGACGTAGACTTTCTGCAAGTATATAATTGGCAAATATTGGAAAAACTTTCAAAAGATTCCAAAAATTACAAACTCATCAACGGACATAAAGTCATAACGATTGATGCTGCTGTAAAGGCTAACGCTTTATTTCTAATTCCCGAGCCAAAGTCTCCTCACGGTGTAGATGTTACGCCTGATGGTAAATTTATTATTATCGGCGGCAAATTGGACAGCCATGAATCGGTATATGATTTTGCAAAGATTAAAAAACTGATTGACGCTAAAGCGTTTGCAGGCAAAGATTCTTATGGTATCCCTATACTTGATTTGCAAAAATCCTTGCACGGACAAGTGGAGCTTGGCCTTGGGCCTTTGCACACAACGTTTGATGCGGTTGATGGTATAGCGTATACATCTTTGTATGTTGATTCTCAGATTGTCAAATGGAATTACCGTGATATGAAGGTGCTGGATAGAGTAAATGTGAATTACAACATAGGACACTTAGACTCGATAGAAGGTAAAAGTGCAAAGCCTGTAGGTAAATATGCCGTAGCGCTTGATAAACTTTCTATAGACAGATTTCTTCCTGTCGGTCCTTTGCATCCTCAAAATCATCAATTGATAGATATCACAAGTCCCAAGATGGAAGTCATATACGATATGCCTATACCGCTTGGCGAACCTCACGATATGGTAACTATCAGAGCCGATAAAATCAAATCCACTAAAACTCTGCAGATGGGCACGGATTCGAGAAGCGGCAAAAAACACGAAGGTATGACGCTAGCAGGTCAAGAGAGAGTTGAGCGAAACGGCAATCAGGTAAAAGTTTATATGACGGCTATCAGAAGTCATTTAAATCCCGAACATATTACCGTGAACAAAGGAGATGATGTAACTATTTACATCACAAACCTTGAGCGGGCTGTAGACGAAACTCATGGTTTTGGTATATCAGGACTTAATATCCATGCTTCCGTGGAACCGGGCAAAACTGCTTCAATAAAATTTAAAGCCGATAAAGAAGGCGTATTTCCGTATTATTGTACAGAATTTTGCTCCGCGCTGCATTTAGAGATGATGGGATATTTATATGTTAAAGATCCGAATAAAAAATATCCCGACTATAAAGCAGCGGCAATTTCAAAATTAAGTAAAGGGGATTTGGAAAAAGAGTATCAAAAGATAATAGCTACAAATAGTGCAACCGACTCGGTAATCCAAAGCGTGGTAGGGTTTTTACAAAAAAACAAATATGAAAAATATCCTACCGTCAAACAAAATGTGGATGATGCGCTTGTGCAGTACGGTAATATCGAAGATACTAAAACAAAAGCGGATGCAGCTTACAAAAAAGGCGATATAAATCAAGCTATACTTTGGGAGATGCAAGTATGGCAGTATATGGTCAAAACCGCTGATGTGGGCTTGAGAGCCAAAGCATTACTGGAGAGAGAACTTGCTACGCCTATGAGCGCAGCGGTTAAAAGAGGAGAGGAAGCGTTTCATACCGGCGGATGCAGCGGTTGTCATGTTGTTGGCCAAGTCAGTTCGGGTCCTGATTTGACAGGAGTGCTATTAAGACATGAAAACGGCGAAAAGTTTGTATATGACTTTATTATTTCGCCTGAAAAATATTACAAAAATCCGTATATAGACGCGATGATTAAAGCATTTAATCTAAGGATGCCTAATCAAAATATGAAAGCGCAGGAGGTTAAGGATATCATCGAATATCTAAAGTGGATAGATGAAAACGCTGGTATCTATTGATTTTATGCAAAGCGGGAGAAAAGTCCCGCTTTGCTATAATTTTATAAAAATAGAGGGCTTATGAAAAAATATCAAATTTTCACATTGACGGCCTTGGTGCTGCTGATCATCTTTTTTACTGCTCCGATAGTTGGTTTTTATGGCGTTATGGGAAAAGTAAAAAACCATCAGACAGATAATATCCCATCGTACTCGTATTTTTTTTGGGATCTGTATAGTCATATTCAATACAAAACGAGTCAAACTCCGGATGATATTAGATACTCGCTGCAAAAGATGATAGATACAAATTCCGAAATAGGAATGGCAAGTATACCAGTATGGAGCGTCTCACTGGAAGCGCCCAATTATCCCAAAGATGCATTTCCCGATGGTATTCCGGTATTTTTTCATTTTGACGGATTTAGCGGTGAAGTTAATGAGATGAATACTATAAACCACTATATTGGCATGTACCCAATGGAGCGCGGCGCACAACTTGAAATGTCATTGATGCCTTACATATTTTTAATTACAACGCTTGCAATGATAATTTATCTGTATTGGAACAGCAGAAAATCATGGATACTTATGCTGCTTCCATCTCTTCTTCCTGTGGGATTTTTGGCAGATTTTGCGGGATGGCTTTATTGGTTTGGGCATAACATGCAAGAATGGGGCGCGTTTAAGATCAAACCTTTTATGCCAACTGTATTCGGAGAGGGCAAAGTGGCGCAATTTACTACACACTCTTATCCGGCAGTAGGGTTTTATCTACTTTGCTTGATATCGGTTCTTTCAATCCTTGCGATTTTTTCAAAATTAAAACAGAGTAAAATGCAATGAAATATCCGCTACTCTTTTTATTTGCATCGCTTCTTTTTTCAAATCCGCTTCAAGAGGCTATTGACAATGCTCCAAGCGGTTCAAAAATAGAACTTGGCAGGGGCGAATACAAGGGTAGGATTATTATTGATAAACCGCTTATTATTGAAGGCACAAAAGATAAAAGTGCACATATTAAAGGCGATGGCACGAACAGCGTCATAACGATAACAAGCTCCAATGTTATTTTAAAAAATCTTTGGATAAGTGGTTCTGGTGATAGTCATGAAGGATTAGATGCCGCTATTGCAGTCAAAGATGTAAATAATGTACTTTTGGAGAGCAATAAGATAACAGATTCGCTCTTTGGTATAAATTTTCAGAAAGTTTCAAATTCAAAAATTATAGATAATTTTATTACCTCTAAACCATACAATTTGGGTGTTAGAGGGGATGGCATAGTGTTTTGGTATTCGCATGACAATGTAATTCGTGCTAATCACCTTCAAAAATCGCGCGATATGGTCGCATGGTATTCAAGTAAAAATATTTATGAAAACAATTTTGCAGAACAGGGCAGATACTCTTTGCATTTTATGTACGCAAACGACAATCTTGTCCAAAATAATATTTTTGAGCGTAATTCCGTGGGTATTTTTTTTATGTATTCGCACGGTATGATTGCAAGAAATAATACGATAAAAAGTTCTTTAGGCACTTTCGGACTTGGTTTGGGACTTAAAGATAGCTCGGATTTTACTATAGAAGACAATAGTATCATTTACAATGTGCGCGGCGTGTTTTTAGACCAGTCGCCATATAGGGCGAGTGTTAATATTTTTAGGCGCAATAAAATTTTATACAATACAAATGCAATACAATTTTTGGGGCTTCGTGAAAAATCGCTCTTTAGTGAAAATATATTTCAAGGCAATATGGAGCTGATTTCAAGCGATATGCCCAAAAACGACACTCCTTATGTGGAGTGGAGTAGAAATTACTGGGATGATTACGAGGGATTTGACGCAGATGAAGATGGCATTGGCGATATACCGTACAAACAGTATGCTTACGCCGATAAACTTTGGCTTTACAATGAGAATATAAAATTTTTTTACGGCACGGCAGCTATGGGGCTTTTAAATTTTTTAGCAAAATTAGCGCCGTTTTCCGAACCTGAATTAATGGCTACCGACAATGAACCTCTTATGAAGGCTCTAATGTGAAGTCATCAAGAAGAGAAGTTTTTAAAAAAAGCGCAGCTTATGCACTCTTTTTTGGAGCGCTGTTTGGGGGAGGTGTCTTTATATCCCCAAAACTTTACGCTAAAAATATTCATTTAAGACCACCGGGAGCGCTTGATGAAAATGAGTTTTTAGCTACATGTATCAAGTGTGGACAATGTATTCAAGTATGCCCTTACCACTCTATTGACATGTACGACATTACACAGCTTAACTCTATAGGTACGCCGTATATCGACGCAAATGAGAGAGGCTGTTATCTGTGTGACCTTTTCCCTTGTATACTCTCCTGTCCTACGGGTTCTTTACAGCATGAAGTTACAACGGCAGACGATATCAATATGGGTGTAGCATATGTAAATGATATAGATAACTGTTTTGCATTTATCGGAAAAAGAGTAGAAAAGGATGATTTGAAAATGATTCTTTCTCACTCAAACAAAAATGAAAAAGAGTCGGAAGTACTTGAGAAAGTTCAAAACTATGTCGGTAAAGAGTGTACTATTTGTGCTGATATGTGTCCATATCCGGATAAACAAAGCGCCATAGAGATGGTTTATGAAACTAATGAAACATTTCCCAAAATCAATCAAAAGTGTGTTGGCTGCGGCGTTTGCGCCGAACTTTGTCCATCTTCTGTTATATCCATAATACCACGAAAAACTTATGAGGAGGTGTATGCGTGAAAAAGTTTTTCGCGTTCATGGCGGCAATAGTTTTGCTTGTCGGCTGTAATGAAAAAAAAGAGTTGCAAGAGAGTACGGAAGCAGGCGATATAAAAGTAATTCCAAATGCGCTTGAAGTTCAAAATAATGATATTCTTACAAGTTACGATATGGACGGCAATAAAAAAATAAGCCTCTCGATTTCGGGCGAAGAGAGTACGCTTACACGCCGTCTTGGAGCGATAGTTTCTGTCAGAAGCGGCTATGACAAAGTGCAAAAAGAGCTGCTATCCAAAAGACTCAGCAAAAACTACTTTTTAAAATGTTCCGCGTGTCATGATGATTATGCCAATGGGGTTATAGGACCGTCTCTTTTGACAAAAAATTCTGATGAGATATTTGACATGATAAAAGCTTATCAACTAAATGTGAAAAATAACGTCTTGATGCGATATCTTGTAACGCAAATGGAAGATAGTGAAATTCGTTCCCTATCTGATGAAATAGCCTCTTTTAATAAAGAAATAAGGGAGAGTAAAAATGTGGATAATTAAAAAAGCAGTTAAAGTTTTTGGGATTTTTTTATGCGGCTTTATAGTCTTTTTGATGTTTTACTTGGCCTTAACGCAAGATGGTGGTTATCATAAAGATATAAAGATAGAAAAGGAGCAAGATAAAGTATTTCAATCCGAAGAGGAGAAGAAACTTTTAGATCTCAAAAATAGTGTGGTTAACACTAAACCCACGAGCAAACTATATGCTTCAAAATGCTCCGCATGTCATGGTAGAGGAGGCGAGGGCAGATTTGATGACGAAGGCACGGTTATTTTTCCTCCAATTGCTGCGAAACCATATGATTTTATCTTGAATAGGGTGAATAATTACAAAGAGGGCAAAATCTCAAATCCTCTGATGGCGGCACTTTTGAAAAATATGAAAGATGAAGATTTGGAGGCTTTGGCCGATGAGATATCAAAATTTGAAATTGAACAATAGACCGCATACTTTGTTTACAATTGCAAAAAAGAGCGGCAAAAAATGGTTTGGTATCAGATTTTATCGGTGGCTTAGCATATTTTGTATAAATTTTTTGTTTTTTCTTTCATATCATATTGATTTGCAAATACTCGAAGGAACTCTGAGTGGTTCAAGATTTTTGGGATTTCATTTGATAGATCCTTTTATCTCGATGCAGATGTTTTTAGCGCACTATAATTTACATGTAAATCTCATAATCGGCACTTTAACAATTTTAGTGTTTTATCTTGTGGCGGGAGGAAGGGCTTTTTGCTCATGGGTTTGTCCTTATAGTATTTTGGGCGAAATCAGCGAAAAGCTTCATGCGGTATTAGTTAAGAGAAGAATTATTCAATCTCATGAATTTAATCATAAAATCAAATATGTTTTTTGGATATTTTTTCTGTTTTTGGCGTTTTTTGCGGGTTATTTGGTTTTTGAGATAATAAATCCGGTAGGAATTTTAAGCCGCGCAATAGTATACGGCTGGGATATTGCCTTGTTTATCGTAGTTATTTTGTTTTTGATTGAAGTCTTTTTTGCAAAAAGATTTTGGTGCAGATACATTTGTCCCATAGGTACAACTTACAGTTTTTTAGGTTATATTAGCGCTGTAAAAATAAAACGCAATAGTGAATGTGATCACTGCAATGCTTGCTTTAGAGTATGCCTTGTGCCCCATGTATTAGATAAAGTAAAAGATAAAAGTCAAGATAAAAAAGAGGTAACAATAACAAGCGGCGATTGCACATTATGTGGAAGATGTGTTGAGGTGTGTCACAAAAATGCACTTGGTTTTGAAACAAAATTAAAGAAGCTGATATGATAGAGATTAAAAACTTAAGTAAAAAATTCGGTTCTTCATTTGGACTGATGAATATCAATCTTACCTTGGAAAAAGAGGAAAGCGTTATCATCACAGGACAAAATGGAGCCGGTAAAACAACTCTTGTGCGTTCGATTTTGGGCGAACAGATACCAACATGCGGCGATATTCGCATAGCTGGTATTGACCCGTTTAAAGAGAGAGCCAATGTTTTAAAACATATAGGTTTTGTACCGCAGCTCCCACCTCCTATTAAACTTAGCGTTAAAGAACTTATAAATTATGCAAGTGTATTAAGTGGCGCAGAGGAGAAAAAAATATCCGATATCTGTCAAAAATTAGAATTGGACGTAAAAGAACACTTCAAAAAGATTTTTTTTAAACTATCAGGCGGCATGAAGCAAAAACTTTTAATAGCCATAGCTTTAGCTAAAGAACCTGATATATTTATCTTTGATGAACCTACGGCAAATCTTGATATGCAAGGAAGAGAAAATTTTTACAAATTGATGCGTTCTTTGCATGGTGGACGGCTTTTGGTTTTTATAAGTCACAGATTAGAAGAGATAAAAGATTTGATAAATCGCAAAATAGAGATGGATTTTGGAAAGGTGGTAAAAGATGAAAAATTTGTTTAAGTTGCTCGCAGTATGTATACTTTTTTTAGGATGCGAGAATAAGACGGATATGAGTCCAAAGGATATAAAGATTGATCGCGATATATGCGCGCATTGCAAAATGGTAATCAGTTCGGCAAATTATGCTGCACAGATAGTTACAAAAGATGGCAAACATTATTTTTTTGACGATATAGGGTGCGCTCTTACTTGGTTGAATTTGCAAAATATCACGATAGAAGGTGAAGCTTATATATACGTTGCGGATTTTGAAAGCACAGAGTGGATAGATGCAAAAAAAGCTTATTATATAGACGGCGCGAACTCTCCTATGCATTACGGTTTTGCAGCGTATAAAAATGCTGTGGACGGTAAGGACAATCTAAACTTTTCACATGTAAAAAAAATCATATTGGAAAAACAAAATGAAACACACTCTGCGGCTCATCATATGCACTGATTTGCGTGAAACTTTGCGCTCAAGATGGTTTTTGCTTTATACTTTTATCTTTTGTTCTCTTATGGCGCTATTTTTCGTTTCAGGCGTTACAGAGTCAAAAATACAGGGTTTTAGTGGACTTGGACGATTGCTGCTGCTTTTCATAGAGACTTGCATTATCATATTGCCGATATTTATATTAATCAGCACTGTGCGCACAATTGTCTCACAGCGCGACAGTAATGTGCTTGAATACATGCTCTCTTTTCCCGTATCTTTGAAGAGTTACTACTTCGGAAGATTTATAGGACGTTTTATCGCGGTTGCGGTTCCTATTGCAGGAGCTTTTATCTTGGCGTTAGTATGGGGCATTGCAAAAGGAGTCGAGATACCATATATGCTTTTTATCTATTATACGCTTTTGGTACTTTCGTTGATTGTAAATTTTTTGGGATTGAGTTTTATTATCTCCTCATGCGTAAAAACACAAGAGATTGCGCTCGGCATAGCTTTTTTTATATGGCTTTTATTGCTTTGCTTTATAGACATTTTATTGATAGGCATGTTGAGTCAAAGTGTAGGAGAGCCTAATCTAATCTTCTCTATCGCTCTCGCAAATCCATTGCAGGTTTTCAGAATCGGAGCTATTTCGCTTTTTGATCCGGAACTTAC
>JAIRSJ010000002.1 GCA_031255525.1 Campylobacteraceae bacterium | reverse complement strand
GAGATACTTATCGTGGATGAATTTACGGGAAGACTTAGCGAAGGAAGGAGTTTTAGCGAAGGACTCCATCAGGCGCTTGAAGCAAAAGAGCGTGTAAAAATACAAGATGAATCCCAAACATTGGCGGACATTACTTTTCAAAACTACTTTCGCTCTTATAAAAAATTGGCGGGTATGACGGGAACAGCGCAAACGGAAGCAACCGAATTTTCACAGATATATAATCTTGATGTCATCTCTATTCCTACAAACGTTCCTGCTATAAGAGATGATAATAATGATTTGATTTACAAAAGCGAAGCCGAAAAATTCAAAGCTGTTATAGACGACATCAAAGCTGCATACAAAAAAGGACAACCGGTACTTGTCGGCACCGCATCAATAGAAAAAAGCGAATTATTGCATAGTATGCTTTCAAAGATAAATATTCCGCATTCTGTGTTAAATGCTAAAAACCACGAAAAAGAGGCTCAAATTATTGCCGAAGCCGGCGCAAAAGGAGCGGTAACTATCGCTACGAACATGGCAGGACGCGGTGTTGACATAAAGATAGACGATGAAGTGAAATCTTTGGGCGGGCTTTATGTTATAGGAACAGAAAGGCATGAGAGCAGGCGTATAGATAATCAGTTACGCGGTCGTTCAGGTCGACAAGGAGATCCGGGCAAAAGTAGATTTTATTTGAGTCTTGAGGATAATTTGCTTAGGATTTTTGGAAGTGACAGGATCAAAAATATTATGGAGAGACTTGGCGTTAAAGACGGCGAGAGTATAGAATCAAGAATGGTAACGCGTGCTGTCGAAAATGCTCAAAAAAAGGTAGAAACTTTGCATTTTGAGTCAAGAAAACATTTGCTTGAGTATGATGATGTGGCAAATGAGCAGAGAAAAACCATCTATAATTTCAGAAATGAGCTTTTAGGCAAAAATCTCGATATGAACAAAAGAGTTCCTGAAATGCGCAAAGAGTATGTTAAAAATATATTTTCAAATGTCGGCATTTACGAGGGCATGCCAAAAGAAGAGAGGGATATCGACAGAGTTTTGACGCTGTTAAAAGAGGAGCTTAATTGTGAAATCGAAGCAGGCAATTTAAAAGAACTCGAAACGGACGAAATTTTTAATATTATTGATGAACGCTTGAAAAACGAATATGAGCAGAAAATGTCCGTGATAGATGATGAACAAAGAGATCAGATAGAAAGGATACTTTCGCTGCAGATTTTAGATACTACTTGGAGAGAACATCTATATCAGATGGATATACTCAAAACAGGCATAGGACTTCGCGGTTACAATCAAAAAGATCCTTTGACGGAGTATAAAAAAGAGAGTTACGGGCTTTTTGTTGAGCTTGTGCAGAGAATCAGAGGAGAGACTTTCAAAACTTTGCAGCTTGTTCGCCTCAGAGACAATAAAGCAGAAGAGGAGCGCAAGGCTATGGAGAGAGTATTAAAAGATATGGAAGATGTCGCAGAAGACGTCAGCCTTAAACATGGCAGTGAAGAGATATCGCAAAATGGCAGCAAGTTTGCCGATAAAAAGATTTCGAGAAATGACCTTTGCCCATGCGGAAGCGGTAAAAAATACAAATTTTGTCATGGTAAAAGCGGCCCAAAAAAGGGCTTATTGGCATAAATGAAACAGACTATCAGCAGATACCTTATCAAAAAATATTTGCGTTTTGATAAAACACAGCCCTTTATAACAGTAAGTGCAATTTTAGCATTTTTAGGCGTAACTGTAGGGCTTATGGTGTTGATGGTGACGATGGCTCTGATGAATGGCATGATGAAAGAGTTTGAACGTAAACTTTTTACCATGAATTATCCGATAACTATCTTACCGTTTGGCGCTTCTAATGTTTTGAAAGATGACTTGGAGTATCTGAAGTCCAAATTTCCAAATCTAAAATTTAGTCCGTATATACTGTCGCAGGTTGCTTTGAAATACGGACAAAAATTTGAAGGCGGAATGATTTTTGGTGTTAATTTTGAAGATGAAATGGCGGTCAACAGTGTTGTTAGCGATGCACTTAAAGATGTTTTGCCGTTTGAAGAGTATGATGTTTTAGTTGGCCACGGTATAAAAGAGGCTCTCATTTTGGATAAGGGCGACAAAATGACTGTAGTATTTATGCAAGGCGATCCCAGCGGGCTTGCATTGTTTCCAAAGACAAAACGATTTACCTTTCAGGAAGAGTTCAATTCAGGTCTTATAAATTACGATAAAGCTTATATGTTCACGTCTGTATCGAGTCTTGCTAAAGTGTTGGGCTATGAAGACGGAATGTATGACGGCATACACGTGTACTCCGCAGAACCAATGAAGGATATTGTAACGATAAAAGATTCGCTTCCTTTTAACCTAAGAGCTATTGGATGGTGGCAACAAAACGGAAACTTTTTTTCAGCATTTGAGCTTGAAAAAAGAGCACTATTTATTGTTTTGATGCTGATTACTTTGGTCGCCTCTTTAAATATAGTAAGTTCGCTTTTGATGACGATAATGAACAGAAGACAAGAGATCGCGCTTTTGCTCTCTCTGGGCGCAAAAACAAGCGAAATAAAAAAGACTTTTTTTGGCATTGGTATGGCGATAGGCTGCAGCGGCATAGTATTTGGTATTTTGCTTGGATTTGCAGCTATTTTTTTGCTTGGAAATTTCGACATCATAAGTTTGCCTGCCGATGTTTACGGCAGCTCAAAATTGCCACTTGATTTATCCGTAAAAGATTTTCTGTTTATAATGTTTGGAGCCTTGATAATAGTCGCCGCATCATCGTATTATCCTACCAAAAAAGCTACGCAAGTTGATATATTGGGGACATTGCGTAACGAATAAAGCGACATTAATTCCGCTTTAGATATGAAAATAGGTATATTTACCTGTTCCTTCCCTCCCAGATAGAAACGTTGACTCGGTGAAATGGCTTATCTGTTCGGTTTTTTAATGTTTGGATTAGATGGTGATAAACAAAAAAGTAAAAATATATCGGTGATAGATGACGGAAGAGACAGTGCAAATGCTGCAGATAATATAAAATAATGCAGTAAAGCAGTGATCAAAAATCCAATTTTTTAAGAGATTTAAGATGGCGAACAATTTAAAGATTGATGCAAAATTTGTAAAGCATTTGATACAAGAGGAAGTATTCATGAAGCACTTTTGCGAATGTATAAGTAATTTGGAAGCAAATATAGTTCCGGGTTTTCAAATTATATTCATGAAAATAGTTCCGAATTTTTTATATTATAAGCGGCAATGGAGTGGAAGTTGATAAAAAAGAGATACTTTTAAAGCTTCTCAAAGGCATAACGCACGCTATTAAACATACAAGAACTAAAACATTAGTGCTTTTTCCATATTTAATCTCGTAATGAGGTAATTTTAATTAATTGCCTTCAACCTTTTATCAAAATTATCGGCAAAAAGCGGCAAAATACTTTAATAGAGCATCTTTAAATTTTCAAAACCAAATATATTTTTGCCGTTTTCGTAGTTATATGTGAAGTTAATTTTGTGAGCTTTTATGATATTGTCTACGATATAAAGTCCAAGTCCAAAACCTTTAGTTTTGTTATCATCTTGTGTAAATGGGGCGAGGTAGTATTCAAATGCTCTTTTCAACGGTTCTCCGAAACTGATAAATTTTATACTGTTTTTATCGACTGTTATTGTTATGCTTTTATCAGGTGAATATTTGATGGCATTGTCTATCATGTTTTTAATAGCCAAAGAGAATAGTCTAAAATCAACATTCAGATTTAAATCTTCACTTATATGAAAATTTATACTGTTTTTCTCAACCATAGCCAAATCAATCGCTTCATCAAATATATCTATAAGCCTGTAAGTGCCTACATGCGTAAGTTCTATACCCGAAGTTATTCTCTCTATAGAGGCAAATTCGTTTATCATAGCTTCAAGTCTTTCAAAAGCGGTTATAATACGCTGCTTTTTCTTTTCATCGCACTGCAACATTTCAGCCGTAATACGCCCTTTTGTTATAGGGGTCTTTAGTTCGTGCATAATATTTCTTAAAAAAAGCTGACGTGAGTGGTTCAATTTTTTGATATGGTTTACAGAGTCGTAAAATGCATTTGCAAGTTCAGAGATTTCATCCGTGCCGGTTTGACGTTTAGGAACTTCAAAATTACCGCTCGCAAATTTAACTATCTGTCTTTTTAATTTTCTCAAGGGACGGATTTTTTTGATGGTGAATATATAAACCCCTGAAATTATTATCAGCACAAGCGCACAAATACTTTTCATGATATTGTATTTATACGGCTTAAATTCGGTATCTTTTAAGAGCATAATATAATATCCGGTCGGCGTAATGCTTAAATAATTATCTTTTTCATATTCTATAATGGCGGCATTGCCTATATCGCTTTGTATATACTCCAAAATTTCACCGTTATTTAAGACATAGTCTTTCAATGCCTCCTCTTTTATCTCTTCCATTCTGTAGTTTTTTACTATCTCTTCCATTTGTTGAACACTCGCCATATTTCGCATATAGCGCAGCGTAGTTGTTGCAATAATAGAGTATTTGGCATTTAATTCATCGGCATATTTTTCTTGATCATATTTCATCAAAAATAAAAATGTCAAAATCACGCTTATGATGGATAAAAAAAAGGCGAAAGTTATACTGTAAATGATAGATGATTTGAAATTTATCATTTAATATATTTATATCCTATGCCTCGCACTGCATGTATATAGCGCGGCAGTTTCGGGTCTTCGCCGAGTTTGTGTCTTATTCTGCCCACGATGACGTCTATGCTTTTATTTGCGCTTTCTTCATTTATCGCTTCGCAGTTATATATAAGTTCTTCTCGCGACACAACACCGCCCTCTTTTTTTATCAAGTAGGATAGTATTTCGTATTCTGCCGCTGTTAAAGTAAGTTCGTTGTCCTTAAATTTTATAACTCTTTTATCGGCATCAACTATCAAATCGCCGCTGTTTTTTTCGGACAACATTTCAATTTGGAACTCCTGTCTTCTTAGATGACTTTTGATTCTGGCTCTAAGTTCCATAGGATTGTACGGTTTTGGCAGGTAATCGTCCGCTCCGTTTTCCAATGCGCTGACTTTGTCTGTTATATCATGTCTTGCCGAAGAGATGATAATGGGTATATTGTGACGTTTTCGTATCTCCTTGCAGACTTCAAGCCCATCGAGTCCTGGTAGGGTCAAATCCAAAATTACCAAATCAAATTTTTTTATATCAAGCGTAGAAAGACCTATATACGGGTCTTCTGCTATAGTTATACTCATATCAAACTGTTCTAAATACTCGGTTAGTATTTCAGCAAGTTCCGTATCGTCTTCAATCATCAATATATTAGTCATTTTACACTCTAAGCTTTTAAGTTTGGAAAATTATATCATAACAAAAGTAAGGAGGGGCAAAGCCCCTCTATGTGTAGTTGTACACAAGTTTACTGAAGAACAAGAACCGTTATAAAACCGCCCCTTGATATATAAACCGGCTTTTTGCCTTTGGGTTTCATGGCAGCTTTTAGCTCCTTTATGGAATTTATGGTATTTTCACCTACTTGTATGATTATATCGCCTGCCCTAAAGCCTGCTTTTTCGCCTGCGGAATTGTCATCTACTTTGGTTACAATAACGCCTTTTGTGTTTTTTGGAAGATTGTATCTTGAAGGGTCTGTGATATTTTCAAGCGTCAAACCGGCTATGACATCTCCTTTTTGCGAAGATTCTTGGATGTTATCGCCGTCAAGTTTGTCAAGCTTAGTGGAAATTGTGTAGAGCTTTTTGCTTCTTTCGTATGTGATACTGATTTTTTCATTGGGATTTTTATCGCCGACGATATTTCTAAGTTCATTTGCATTTTTAATGGACTTGTTATCTACTTTTATGATCAAATCGCCTCGTTTAAGCTTTGCTTTATCAGCCGCAGAATTTTCTTCCACGCTTAGTATTAACGCACCTTCTTTATTTACGTATATCTCTTTTAAATCACTTGTTAAATCATTTATGGTGACACCCAAAAATCCTCTTTCTATCTTGCCGTCTACAACGAGTGAAGCGGCAATTTTTTGAACTATATTTGATGGTATCGCAAAGCCTATACCGTTATTATCGCCGCTGCGGGAAATTATTGCAGTGTTTATACCTATGAGCGCGCCGCGGCTATCTATCAACGCTCCTCCGGAATTTCCGGGATTTATTGATGCATCTGTTTGAATAAAATTTGCATATTGATTTGATATAACGCCGCTTTTATCTAAAGCCGATATGATTCCTTGCGTTATTGTACTGCCGATACCGAATGGATTTCCCAAAGCAAATACTACGTCACCTTCTTGCAAATTGTCGGAGTTTGCAAATGTAATGGCTTGCAGATTTCTCTCTTCTATCTTTATAACTGCTAAATCTGTTTTGGAATCAAGCCCTATAATTTTTGCTTTATATTCTTTATCACTGTTTGACAGTGTTACGACTATTTCGTCCGCACCGCTTACAACGTGATTATTTGTAACGATATATCCGTTGTTTGAGATGATAACGCCCGAGCCCAAAGAGGTCGATTTTCGTTTTTGTGGCTGTGAAAACGGCGAATCTTTAAAAAACTCTTTAAAAAACGGATCGTTAAACATAAAATCGAACTGTCTGTTGTTAACCGTTACAGTTGATGTTGTAGCTATATTGACAACACTTTTTTTTGCATTTGCAACAGAATCATGATAAGAAAGTATAGTATTCCCTTTTGCGGGAGAAACTCTTTGAGTTATATCGGGAGCTTGAATTATATCGATGCTTTCAGCATATACATGTGAAAGTATCGCAGCAAAAAATGACCATAAAAGAAACTTTTTCATAAAATTTCCCCTTTCCTTCATAAATAATGATAATTTCTAAAGTGAGAATTATAAATCATACGCGGTAAATACACGGTAAATACTGCATTTGAAAAATAATGACAATAAGCTAAAGTTGATTGACTAAGACTAAAGTTTTATGCTATTATTTAGTCAAATATTTGTGCTTATATATCATGATATCTTTAGCGCGAATCAAAAGGAGAAAAATAGGTGAGTAAAAGCTTGTACGAAACTTTAGGTGTTAATCAAGGCGCATCTGCCGATGAGATAAAAAAGGCTTACAGAAGACTTGCGAGAAAATACCATCCGGATATCAACAAAGAGGCTGGAGCCGAAGAGAAGTTCAAGGAAATAAATGCGGCTTACGAGATACTAAGTGATGAAAAAAAACGAAAACAGTACGATATGCATGGT
Organism: Campylobacteraceae bacterium; assembly: GCA_031255525.1. Classification (GTDB taxonomy): domain Bacteria; phylum Campylobacterota; class Campylobacteria; order Campylobacterales; family Campylobacteraceae; genus JAIRKW01. The sequence goes on along the minus strand of JAIRSJ010000002.1, from coordinate 1,006 downwards.
GATAGCATATTTGGTGGTCAAAATTTTCATGATTTTGCAAGCGCTCAAGAAGGAGCGGATCTAAACGATATTTTAAGAAATATCTTTGGCGGCGGATTTGGCGGTTTTGGAGGATTTGGAAGCGGCAGAGGCGGCGGATTTGGCGGTTTCGGAGGTGCGCAAACTTTTGATTTGGATGTTAATGCCAAAATAACCATACCTTTTGAAACCGCGGTTACAGGAGGAAAACATACGTTATCATATAACGGCGAAACATTTGATATAAAAATCCCTGCGGGTATAAATCAAGATGAAAAGATGAGGATAAAAGGCAAAGGACGCGTATTTCAAGGACAAAGAGGAGATCTGTTTTTGATCGTGGATATAGCCCCAAGCCTTATCTATAAAAGAGACGGCATAAATCTTGAAAAAAGTTTTGACGTACCTTTGAAAACCGCACTTTTTGGAGGCAAAGTCAAAATACCTACCTTTGAGAAAGAAGTTACTATGAAAATAGCTCAAGATACAAAACAAGGACAGAAATTCCGTCTCAAGGGATATGGTGTAACAAATCGCAAAACAGGTGAAAAGGGTGACATGTATGTATTGGCAAATATAATATTGCCTAAAATCGACAGCCTAAGCACAAAATTAAAAGATTTGATAAAAAATGAATTGATGGGAGATATAAATGCATGACTATAAAGAACCTGTTTATCTTATAAGCGTTGTGGCGAAAGTTTTGGAGATTCACCCTCAGACACTGAGACAATACGAGAGAGAAGGGCTTATAATTCCTTCGCGCACAGAGGGGAAAATGAGACTATATTCGCAGATGGATATAGACAGAATAAAACTCATTTTGCGTCTTACAAGAGAACTTGGCGTAAATTTGGCCGGAGTTGATGTGGTTTTGCAATTAAAAGAGAAGATGGATGAACTTGAAAATACTATAGATGAACTAAGGGCTGAACTTACAAATGTGACGCAAAAAGGTAGCAGCATCGCTTCAAATAAAAATTTGGTG
>JAIRSJ010000103.1 GCA_031255525.1 Campylobacteraceae bacterium | reverse complement strand
GGATAAATATTGAAAATAAGGGTTATCAGGCGAATAATGCTCAAGCTCTAAAGCCTGAACCTGCATCTTACGTCCAAAACGCTCCTGACACTCCCTCTGCTGATATTATACCACAAAACAAAAATGACATCAAGCCGATTACTCAAAACGGCTATGAAAAGATAATAGATCATATCTTTAACAAAGCCGAAAAGGGAGTTAAGTCACTTGATGAAGTTCTCTCCAATGCTGTTAATAAAATAGGCAGAGTCGCCGGGCAGGATTGGCAGGTAAAACATATCTTTACTGTTGAGCAGATAGTAAAAGACATCTCTGAGATGACAAACGACTTCAAGATAGCCAAAGGACAAATCAACGAAATGTACTCCAATATCAAGATAAACTACCTTGACAAGCTTGATAAACAGCAGATGCGCTCTTTGATACAGGCTCTGAACGGGGATCTGGATCCCGCAAAACTTCCCGCAAATCTGAAAGGAACTTACGACTCTTTCCGATCCTTGATAGACTCTAACGCCGATATGCTCGTCAAACTCGGAGCATTGAGTGAGAAAAGCAAGATAAAAGATTACCTGAAAAGATACTATGAGCAGTATCTTGAAGAGGTGGGAGAGTTTAAGGCGGGCATTAGACTTGAGAGAGTGTACAAACGCAAAAATCTAACGCATGACGAGAGAATAGCTCTTGGCATGATAGAAGATGAGGGATTTGTTGTGATGAATACCCTTAAAGAGCAAAGAACACAGATAATGAAGGCTAAATTTTTGGCTGATCTTGCAAATAAATACGGATCTGATACCAAAGCGGACGGATTGATAAGGATCAGCGATGAGACTGTTGGAGGCGGCGTTAGGAAGTACGGTGCGCTTGCGGGTAAATATGTCCCTAAGGAAGTTGCCGATGCTGTGCATGGTGCCGGTATTTATAAGGTAATTTTATTTTCTATTTTTTTTCTCTTCAATGCCACTCATGCCAAAGCGACGAGCAAGTTCTTGTTCTATTTTGTCCGGATGAATGTTTTTATCAGCAAGTGCAACTAATGTGTGAAAAAACAGGTCAGCTGCTTCGTAAATTATCTCTTTTTCATCATCATCTTTTACAGCCAAACAAAACTCTCCAGCCTCTTCCGAAACTTTTTTGAGATAAGCGTTTTCACCTTTGTTTAAAAGTTTTGCTACATAAGAATTTTCCGGATTTTCTTGTTTTCTTTTTTGTAACACATGGTAGAGTTTGTCAAAAATACCATAATGAGATGTGAAGTTTTCTATATCTTTAGCACTCATATCTTTGCCTGAAAGAATATCGTCAAAAAAACATGTCTTATTGCCGGTGTGACAAGCGACACCATTTTGTTCTACTTTCAACAAAATCGTATCTTGGTCACAATCAAGCAACATCTCTTTTATGATTTGAGTATGCCCGCTGCTTTCTCCTTTTTTCCAAATGCGCCCTTTTGAGCGGGAAAAATAGTGAGCGATTTTAGTCTGTTTGCTTAAATTAAAAGCTTCTTCATTCATGAAGGCAAGCATTAAAACTTCATTGGTTTTTACATCTTGAGCGATTGCGGGAATCAAAGGCGTTTTTTTCCAATCAATTTTCAATGCTTATCCTTTTTAATTATTATTGAGAAATAGCTGTACTTTTTTGAGCGCTTTTTGAATCAACCCAAATATTCGGAACAGCACCGCCGGGAGTTAAGAAAATTTGAGCATTTGTATTCTCTTTAAGAGCTTCGTTAAATTTAGCTTGAGTCTCAATTTGACGAAGTTGTAAAAGTTGTTGAGTTAAACTTTTACTGACTTGCGAGTTGGCATAAGCATTCGCATCAGCTTCTATCTTAATGGCGTCAGCTTTACCTTGTGCCCTTGTTTTCATGGCGTCGGCCTCGCCTTTAGCTAAAGCCACTGCTTTTTCGGCGTCTTGTCTTGCTTTTTCTACCTCATATCTTGTTCTTTCGGTCTCTTGACGCGCGATTTGGACCCTTTCTATCTGTTTTCTAATATCTTCAGGTAGCATAATCTCTCTTAACTGTACATCTTCAAAAACTATAAGATTGCCCTTTTGTGCTCCTATGCTTTTTGTGATGCCATCTTTTACCTCTTTGGCGAAAGATTCACGTTGTTGTTGAATATCTTCCGCATTGTATTTACCGGCAACTTCAAGTACCACTTGTTTAACGGCAGGATCTATGATTTTAGTCTCCCAGTTAAAGCCCCATGTAGCAATAGTACTTGGAGCGTTTGTTCTATCCAATCTATACAAAACGTTCAAATCTATTTTAAAATCCAAGTTTCTCGCGTCTTTTACCGAGATGGAATCTTGCGATATCACAGAAGACGCTTCTATATTTTCAACACCTATTTTTTGTTGAGTACCGATTGGTTTTGAGACATAACTCATCATTCTTACTTTGGCGTCCACAATAATAATATTTTGAACAAACGGCACAAAAAAGTGCAACCCCGGCTCCAAAGTGTTTGGCGAATAGATACCTGTTGTTTCCCGTATACCAAGTTCACCGGAGTTTATAACTTTAAACGGTCTTGCCACAATAAGCAAAACTATCACGGCAATCAATACATAAAGCGGCACAATTTTTTTGTTGTCAATTTGCGGCATTTTGAAATTAAAATTATTTCCGCCGCTATTTTGGTTATTATCGCTATTTCCACTGCCATTTCGTTTTTTAAAATAATCATTTAAATCTGCGGGCATATTTTTCCTTTTTCTAATTTATATATGTCAAGAAGCGCTCAAATGATTCGTCTCTTCCATATACAACATCAAAATAAGCGTCTTGTAATTTTTTGGTAATTTCACCTCGTTTTCCATCTCCTATAGCTCTTCCATCAACATTGTTTATAGGCGTGACTTCCGCGGCTGTTCCTGTGAAAAATGCTTCGTCTGCTATATAAACCTCATCTCTTGATATTCTTCTTCTCTCTATCGTCATGCCAAGTTTTGCAGCAATTTGAATAATGGAATCTTGTGTAATACTTTCAAGCGAATTGTCGTTAGGCGGTGTGATAAGTTTGCCGTCTCTTACGATAAAAAAGCATTCGCCGCTACCCTCAGCCACAAAACCTTCATCATCAAGCAACAATGCTTCTTCGTACCCTGCATCCAATGCTTCGTATTTTGCCATTTGTGAATTTAGATAGTTTGCTGCCGCTTTTGCTTTGCCCATCATAGATTTGACCGAATTTCTCGCAAAAGATGAGATTTTGACTTTTATGCCGTTAGCAAGTCCTTCGTCTCCAAGATAAGCTCCCCATTCCCACGAAGCTATAGCCGTTTGAACCGGTGCTTCTCTATGGTTTACGCCCATGACGCCATAACCTAAAAATATGATAGGTCTTATATAGACATTTCCATTATAAGTGTTGGCTTTTAAAAGTTCTATTTGCGCATCTTCTAACTCTTTTTGAGTGTATTTGGGGTCAATTGCAACTATTCTTGCCGAATTCAAAAGCCTTTTTGTATGCTCATGTAAGCGGAAAATTGCTAAACCTTTATCTGTTTTATAAGCTCTTGTACCCTCAAAAACCCCATTTCCGTAGTGAAGTGTATGTGTTAATATATGGACTTTCGCTTCATTCCACGGAACTAATTTACCATCAAGCCATATAAATTTAGATTCTACCAAAGCCATGATTTTGCCTTTTGAGTAATTTTATTGATAAGCTTTAATGTTACCTCAAAAAAGTTTAAAGGCAGGTTTAAAAGAGTTTTTGTGCGCAAGATAAACTCTAAATTTGTTAATTTTTATTGCTACTGTTTGTTTTAGCTTTGCTTGGTTATAATATTTTCAAAAATCTCGCATATAAAGGGAAAAATATGCCGTATGTAAATATAAGAATTACAAAAGGAGCTACAAAAGAACAAAAAGCGGCTCTTATCAAGGGTGCTACGGATTTATTGGTAAAAATACTGGACAAAAATCCAAAAACGACAGTCGTGACGATAGATGAAGTAGATACGGACAATTGGGGTATAGGTGGCGAGAGTATTACTGAAATAAGAGCAAAAACGCCGAAAGTTTGAATATTTTTCATTCAAACTTAACATGTAAAAAGTGTATTTTAAGATGAAATTTTAGGAGAACAGATGTTGATAGAAGCAGGAAAAACAGCGCCGCAATTTTCACTAAAAAATCAAGATGGCATAGAGATAAGCTTAAAAGACTTGATGGGAAAATGGATAGTCTTGTACTTCTATCCGAAAGATAACACGCCAGGCTGCACAACCGAAGCTTGTGATTTCACCGCAGCACTGCCGGATTTTAAAAAATTAGATGCTGTAGTTATAGGAATAAGTCCGGATAGCGTAAAATCACATCAAAATTTTATACAAAAACAAAATATCACATTCACCCTTTTATCTGATGAACAAAAAGATGCGGCAAAAGCTTATGACGTGTGGAAACTCAAGAAAAATTATGGCAAAGAGTATATGGGAATAGAGCGCTCAACTTTTTTGATTGACACGGAAGGAAAAATAGCTAAAATTTGGCGAAAAGTGAACGTAAAAGGACATGGCGACGAAGTTAAAAACGTACTCATGAATTTACAAAAGAATCCATAAACAAACCGATAAAAATAAAAATTGTCTTACGCTTCTATTGTTTGTTGCGACAAAATATTAATTGTTTAAAAATAATATCTTTAATAAAATTATAATGACTATCAATAAAAATAATACCAAATGTAATGAGTTTAATACAATAGCATTTTTAAAAACCATTGCATGGCAGTGATTATTTCTAAATGATTTTAAAAAATATCATCGCCAAAATTACATTTATAGTTACCGCATATGTAAGATATAAAAATTAACATTTTTATTTATAAAATACAACTATCACTAATGTTAATAATGATTTACAAGCACGAGCGCTTTATGTTTTATTTTGTAAAAATTTGATGAGTTTTTGCATGTTAAAACTGTTTTTTAGTAAGATAGCTTTTGCGTTGTTCCGTATTGTACGATTTAGAACGCTTTTCATGATAAATATCGTGGCAATAAAACAATTTGTGCAGTTTCCATCGCATTATTTTTAAACATAGCTATGTGTATCTAAGCTCTATCATCATTACCGTTTAATCAAGTTCGTGTCCGGCTGCTTGTATCACTAAACTTCAATTTGTAAAAATGTTTTTTGCAGCCGTTTTTTAACTAAATATCCGCGTTATTGCAATCAATTCTAAAATCGTCTTGCAATAACGCCTCATCTATTTATTAATTAATATTTAGGAGTTTGCTCCGTTGGACCTACATATAACTGTCTTGGTCTGGTGATTCTTTCATTTTGTTCTTTAAGTTCTATCCACTGAGCTATCCACCCAGGAGTCCTTCCTATAACGAATATTACGGCAAACATATCTTTTGGAATACCCAACGCGCGCAAGATAAGTCCCGAATAAAAATCTATATTCGGGTATAGATGTCTTTCTATAAAATATTCGTCCCCAAGCGCAGTCTCTTCGATTTTATTTGCAACTTCAACAAGTTTTTCGTCTATCTTTATATCATTTTCTTCCATAAGTTGTTCGCGTATTTTTTTAAGTATTCCTGCACGCGGATCAAAATTTTTATATACCCTGTGCCCAAATCCCATAAGCCTGAACGGATCGTTTTTATCTTTAGCTTTTGCAATGTATTTTTCAACGTTTTTTACATCACCTATCATTTCAAGCTGACTGATAACAGATTCGTTTGCACCCCCATGAGCTCTGCCCCAAAGCGCATTTATACCGGCGCTTACAGCCGCATACGGATGAGCATGCGTTGATGCTACTGTGCGAACGGTGGTGGTTGAAGCATTTTGTTCATGATCCGCATGAAGCGTTAAAATAGTATCAAGCGCTTTTACTTCGATCGGTTTTAAATTTACGTGATCATAAGGAAATGCTCTTAACATGTACAGTATATTTTCTACAAAACCGTTATCCAAGTTCGGATAAATTATAGGAAGTCCTCTGCTGTGTCTATATGAAAATGCTGCTATTGTTGGTATTTTAGCGATAATCCTTTTTGCCATTTCCATATATTCAGAAGGTGTGTCTACGCCTAGATGGTCAAAGTAAAAAGTTGAGAGCGCGGATACGGCGGCTGATAAAATAGCCATAGGGTGCGCATTATCAGGAAATGCATCAAATAGTTTCATCATTCCTTCGTGTATAAACGAACGTCTTTTGAGTTCCAATCTGAACGCTTCGCGCTCCTCAAGTGTCGGAAGTTTTTTGTATAACAGCAAATGTGCCGTATCTGCAAATATCTTTTGTGTAGCAAGATACGATATGTCATACCCTCTGTACATTAATTTGCCTTTTTCGCCATCTATATAAGTAATGGCCGATTGACATGAAGCTGTCGATGTCAAACCATTGTCAAAGGTAAACATTCCCGTGTTTTTATAAAAATTTGAAATATCAACAACAGACGGACCCATGGCGGCATCAATTATTGGAAATTCATAAATTTTACCATCGCGGTTGTCGGTTACGGTAATACTGTTTTTTTGTTCCATATTCAATCCTTTTGCATATTTTTTTATCATTATAAACAAATAGAGTATCAAAATGTCTTACGAAATCTTTATCGTAAAGTAAGTGTAACGATTTTACACTTTAAAAAATATTTCGTGTTACTTTTTGTATTATTTCGTAAGAATTTTAAAAGTTTATGTTTTGTTGTCAAACCTCATTTTTTATCTATTTTAAACATCATAAATCGGAATTTAGGGCTTTCGCTTCTGTTTTTAGAAATTATCAGAAAAAATTCTATCGCAAATTTTACTGCGAATATAAATGCTCTTGTTTTTATCGTGCACGCATTGTTTTTGGGCATAAACGTCTTATATATACACTTATCTTTTTAAATATTAGTTCTGTAAACAAAACCACAGTATGAAATTAGAAAAAAACGATTTTGATATGACAATCGGTTTTGCAGTGCATGAATTTAATAGTCTGTAAAAAAATTCATTCGCTGCATCATTAATGGTTCACGATCGTATAGCCTTTTATAATTTGAATGACTTATATTGCTCTGTACTTTATGCAAAAATCAAAATGGTATCAACGAATTTTCTTGAGCTTTTTTTGACCCATTTTTATGATAGCAGAAGGCTTGTTTTCAAAAAATCCTCTAAAATCCTCTACTATAATATCGGCTGTTTGCTTGGCAAAGTCTATATCAAAAGACTCTTTTGTGAGATTTGCCGAAGTAGAATAAAGCGCGCCGGTTTTTCTTAAAAACATAGCATGCATACTATCTTTTACAATCCTAAATGAAAAGCCATTTTGAAGAGCAAATGTAGTTTTTTTAGCTCTTCTTGCAAACTTTTTGCAGTTATTCGGAACTCTTGGGGTTATCTCGCCAAAAGATGTAGCGCAAAAAATACATGATTTACTCGAAGGACGTTTTTTTATAATATTTAAAAGTCTTTGACTCTTTGATAAAAGCCCGATTGTTGTGTCTGTTTGCGCAAGATAAACCATGTTAAAAACCTTGATTAGATGAGTAATTATAAACAATAAAACCTTATGCTTGTCAAATTCGGCAATCTTCATGCAAATGATGAATATTTTATCGTTTTATATTTTGAAGTTTTTAAAAGTGGCGCGACGGACGGGACTTGAACCCGCGACCCCCTGCGTGACAGGCAGGTATTCTAACCAGCTGAACTACCGCCGCACCAAAAAATATAGAGTTGTTTATTTAAAAACAACA
>JAIRSJ010000042.1 GCA_031255525.1 Campylobacteraceae bacterium | reverse complement strand
AACTTATGCGCTTGAGGTTATTCGTCATTCTACCGCTCACTTGATGGCGCATGCGATAAAAAAAGTATATCCTGAAGCAAAATTTTTTGTAGGACCGGTGATAGAAGATGGATTTTATTACGATTTTAGGATCAATACAAAAATAGGTGAAGAGGATTTGAAAGCCATAGAAAAAGAGATGCAAAAAATCGCGAACGAGAAGCTTTCAATCATAAAAAAGAGCTATACGAAACAAGAAGTAATCAATAAATTTAAAAATGACGACCTAAAACAGGAGGTATTGTTAAGAATACCGGAAGGTACAGTTACTACTTATACGCAAGGTGATTTTGAAGATTTGTGCCGTGGTCCTCATGTGCCTAACACCAAATATTTAAAATTTTTCAAACTTACAAGAGTTTCCGGAGCGTATCTTGGCGGAGATGAAAAGCGGGAGATGCTAACTCGCATCTATGGAACGGCATTTGCCGACAAACAGAGCCTGATAGAACATATCGCCATGGTAGAAGAGGCAAAAAAAAGAGACCATAGAAAACTTGGAACAGAACTTAAGTTATTTACATTTGACGATGAGGTTGGCGGCGGACTTCCAATCTGGCTTCCAAATGGCGCCAGACTTAGAAGCAAACTTGAAAGCTTGCTGTTTCGCACTCATCGTTTGAATGGTTATCAACCTGTGCGCGGACCGGAACTTTTAAAGGCAGAAGCGTGGAAAATTAGCGGACATTATCAAAATTACGGCGAAAATATGTATTTTACCACTATAGACGAGACCGAATATGGCATTAAACCCATGAATTGTCTTGGTCATATTAAAGTTTATCAAAACGACGTGAGAAGCTATCGCGATTTGCCTTTAAAGTTTTTTGAATATGGGGTAGTTCACAGACACGAGAAAAGCGGCGTTTTGCATGGGCTTTTTAGAGTGCGCGAATTTACACAAGATGATGCCCATATATTTTGTAGAGCAGATCAGATAAAAGAGAGTATTTTGGAGATTTTGAGTTTTGTAGATAAAATAATGAAAGCTTTTGATTTTACCTATGAAATGGAGATTTCGACAAAGCCGATTAAAGCGATTGGCGATAACGATATTTGGGAAAAGGCTACGAAAGGACTCAAAAATGCTCTTGATGAAAACGGATTAAAATATGGCATAGACGAGGGTGGCGGTGCATTTTACGGTCCAAAGATAGATATAAAAATAACAGATGCCCTAAAAAGAAAATGGCAATGCGGAACAATACAGATAGATTTTAATTTACCTGAGCGATTCGATTTATCGTATATAGACAGCAATAATGAAAAAGCTCGCCCTGTTATGATACACCGTGCAATTTTGGGTTCATTCGAGAGATTTATAGGGATTTTGACAGAGCATACAGGCGGGGAATTTCCGTTTTTTATTGCTCCTACGGCGATAGTTATTGTTCCTATTGGAGATGCTCATTTGAGTTATTCCAAAGAGTTGGCAAGCGAATTGCTGAATTTGGGTGTAGATATCGAAATTTCAAGCAAAAACGAGAGTTTAAACAAACGTATTAGAACGGCTGAAAAACAGAAAGTTCCTATGATATTGATTGTAGGCGATGAAGAAATTAATACAAAAAGTGTCGCCTTAAGAGATAGACGAGAAAGAAAACAGTATAATTTAACGAAAGAAAAATTATTTCAACTCATAAAGGAGAAAATAGATGAGGTACATTTTTGAGTAGAGAGAAAGAAAAAGATATATTGCTAAATCAGCAGATAAGAGCAAACGAAGTTCGTTGTGTAGGTGACGACGGCACACAGTACGGTATTATAAGTAGAAATGAAGCATTAAGAAAAGCCGATGAGTTCGGACTTGATTTGGTGCTTATTTCACCAAATGCCAATCCTCCTGTTTGCAAGATAATGGATTATGGCAAATTTAAATATCAACAGGAAAAAAAACAAAAAGAGGCAAAAAAGAAGCAAAAGATCATAGAGATAAAAGAGATAAAACTATCTGTCAAAATTGCTCAAAATGATGTAAATTATAAGATTAAGCAAGCACGAGAGTTTATCCAGTCTGGTAAGCATGTGCGTTTTCGTGTTTTTCTCAAAGGGCGTGAAATGTCAAATCCTGAAGCAGGAGCAACTGTTCTTAATAATGTTTGGGGTTTGATGAACGATATTGCCGATAGAGACCATGAGCCGAATTTTGAAGGACGATATGTAAATATGTTGACTGTACCGAAAAAATAGCTCTTAGAAGTTTTGTCCAAAAGCTTCTAAAGTTATTTTTGGCGATTCAAAGTCGTATATTTAGCTTATTGAGTTCCGATAAAAATACTTTTTTTATTTCTCCCATCCTTCTCCAGTTAAAATACCAGCTTAAGCTGGCAATCAAGAAAATTAGAGATATAACAAACATCACGCCATCACCATCCGTCCATTTTCCACCGAAAATAAAAACCTCGATAAATCCTAAGCCGCATAGAAAAAGAGTCAAAGCTATAAAAAATCCTCCGAGAAATCCAGAGAATGCTCCTGCAGGTCTTTGATATGTCTGCTTTGTGAGATTGTAATAATAAAATCCTCTTATGCCTCCGCTTTTTTTATCTTCAAGCCCAACGGCAAGTAATTCGTCTCCTGTGGAATACAATTTTGTCACATTTGTAAACATTACATATGTAGAATCTATAAGGATATGATCACTACGAATGGCGACTGAAAGCATAGTGCCCCTATACCTTCCTCCACTATTAACACGCCCCTGAAAACTACCTATGGAGCCGATATTTTGCGACTCATTCTCTCTGACAATACCTCTAATAACCCTTACTTCCATAAAAGCTCCCAAATATAGATATTGCACAAATTTTACAATACAATTATAAAATTGTGTCTAAAAGCGGTTTTTATTTGTGCTAACAGTTAAATTTTGGAGACTTTCGTCCAAATTGATATTTAGGTCTGCTTTAACTGCGCCTTAAGAATATTTCCGCTAAAATTTTTAGCTTTGAAAAATGTCCAAAAAGCAAATTTTCAGATAATTACGCAAGGAGTTAGCATGCCGAAAATGAAAACGGTACGCGGGGCGGCAAAACGCTTCAAGGCTGCTAAAAACAAAATTAAACGTGGCGCAGCATTTAGAAGTCACATTTTGACCAAAAAGCCTACAAAAAGAATGCGTGGATTAAAAGAAGCAAAATATGTTGATAGTACAAATGAAAAATCTATCAAGATAATGCTTTGCCAAAGCTGATTCACCACAAATTTAGTTTTTGATTTTTAAATCATTCAATTTTTATTCCCCCTAAGAGTTTAGGGCAAGTTCTTGATATAAGACACCAAAAGGTTAAGGAGAAAATAGATGGCAAGAGTAAAAACAGGTGTTGTAAGACGCAGACGACACAAAAAAGTTTTAAAGTTAGCGCGCGGTTTTTTTAGCGGTCGCAGAAAACACTTTAGAAAAGCAAAAGAGCAATTAGAGAGAAGTTTAGTTTACGCATATCGTGATAGACGCGCTAAAAAGAGAGATTTTAGAAGACTTTGGATCACAAGAATCAATGCAGCTTGCAGATTGAATGATATTAGTTATTCAAGATTTATCAATGGTCTTGTTAAAGCAAACATTGGACTTGACAGAAAGATTTTAGCACACTTGGCTATGAATGATGCGGAAGGCTTCAGCGCAATAGTTGTTAAAGCAAAAGCTGCTTTGGAAAAATAAGTCTATATTTTTATATTAACAAGCTGATCAAATCGGCTTGTTAGAAAATCTTATCTTTGTTATCTATCTAAAGAAATATTTTTCATTTTTAAATCATATAAAGCAAGTTTGTTTTATATCTTATCGCAAAAATTACAATCGTATATCGTGCTATAAAATTCTCACAAATCTCTCAAGCTAACCAAAAATTGCGTGTGGGGATATCATGCAATATAGAATTTTGTATGCGATAAGAGTCTGTTGGATATATTAGGATAGAAAATTGACAAAGGTTGGAACTGGCAATGCGATCACTAAAGATGTCGTAAGTAAAATCGAAAATGGTAGCAAGTTTGATTACATGCTACGTTTCATGTCTTTACAACTTTTGTTAAATTTGCTAAACTCATTGTTTTGCTTTTGGGGGAATATATGGCGCAGATAGTTTATGAATATGAGATAGTAGTTTCGCAAAACGCGATTGACACAAATATGCATGTAAATAATGTAGTTTATGTCCAGTGGATGCAAGATGCGGCTACTGCGCATTCGGATTCATTGGGATTTACTGCAGAATTTTATGATAAAACAGGTGGCACTTGGGTGGCAAGGTCTCACTACATAGAATATCTAAAGCCCGCATTTTTAGAAGACAAACTAATCGTGCAAACATGGATAAGCTCCGCAAAACGCTCTATCTCTAATCGCGAGTATGCATTTTTCAGAAAAGGCGACAAAGCGCTTTTGGCAAGAGCAAAAACCGTTTGGATATATTTAAATGAGAGCGGAAAACCAAGCAGAATTCCTGATGAATTGTTGGCAAAATATATTACAAATGAGAATTACGAACCGAAATTGAGTTGAGTTTAACGTTTTGTCATGCAAAATGCCTTTATATATGAACAAATATTCATGCTAAACTGGTGATAATAACAAATCTGCAAAATTTTTAAAGGCATCTTGCAAATATCAAAAAAGCGACAAATTGTTTTTTGCAAAAATACTAAAATGTGAGACACAAGTAATCTAATGTTGGATTTTAAGTCAAACAAGTGATTTTTGAAAGCCAAAAAGCGTGACGTTAAAATGAGATATTTTTTGGAAGCAGTTGCGAATATATAGCAAAATTTTAAAACCGCCTTTACTATACTTGCAAGTTTTGAAAATGAAGCAATATTATCCAAACAGCGTTAAAATT
>JAIRSJ010000032.1 GCA_031255525.1 Campylobacteraceae bacterium | reverse complement strand
TGCTAACTAACACAAGAGTTATGGTTATTGACATTTTTATCATATTTTTTCCTGATTTTTTGTAGATTTTAGCATAAATAAATCAATGATTGTTTTGGCTCGATGTAAAATTTTGTGTGCATGATAGGTGCAGAAGGCCGAAATAATAAATCTTGTAAATAAAATTTCTAATCTAAGAGGCAAATTTGCTCTTCGGCCATTTCGCACTACTTTCGTGTGATTTTTTATTTTAATTCAACACAACTTTTGCAAAAAAACTACCGTCAACTACATTTTTCGATATAGCAGTTTTGATGTTTGTGTTGTTGTGCGAGTTTTAATCCATATGTTAGCTAGTACTACATGCAGATAAACTTAATACATATAGTAATAAATAATTTAATCTCATAAAACATGTAAAATAATAATATTTTTATGATATAATAGAAATGAAGTTAAAATTAACATGGAGTGAACAATGAAAAAAATGTCATTAGTTTTGGGTTTCTTGTTATTTACATCCGCCGCTCTTTATGCGACGCCTTGTGAAGAGGTTATGCAAATGATAGCCGAAAAAATCAAAAATAACGGCGTTAAAGAGTTTACGTTGGAGTCTATAGATAAAGGCACGCCTACAGACAGAAAAATAGTTGGCGTTTGCGGAGAGGGTACCAAGGATATAATCTATTACAAAGGTAAACCGTCAAATACTACTTCAGAGAGCATAATGTTTGTTATTTCGCCGGAAAAGGCACAAGAAAATCCCGAAGTCAAACAAGATATTTCCGAAACGAAAACAGCAGAATAGTAAAAGATTTGCTCTTGAGAGCAAATCTTATAAGGTTTAATATACGTTCGTACTTTCAGCAAGCAAAATACATTATTGTTTGTCAAGCAAAGTCTCTCAGCTTTTATCTATGAAGCCAGAGTGGCTTTTGAAAAATTTTATTTTGCTCTTAACTTTAAAAAAGTTTTAATTCCGAAACAAGCATGTTTGTAACTATTTTGATTTTCTTGAGATAAATAGCGTTTTAATGATGACATAAAACAGAGGTACAAAAAATATAGCCAATACAGTGGCGCTAAATGTTCCGCCTACTATACCTGTTCCTATTGACATTCTGCTGTTTGCTCCTGCTCCTGTTGATATGGCAAGCGGCAAAACCCCAGCTATAAATGCGAGCGAGGTCATAAGTATCGGTCTTAATCTCAGGGATGCTCCTTCAATGACAGCTGCAAATAAAGACTCTCCTTTTTTATAGGCATTTTCTACAAACTCTACTATCAAAATCGCATTTTTAGATGACAATCCTATAGTTGTTAAAAGTGCCACTTGAAAATATACATCGTTATTAAGTCCTCTAAAGTAGGCTGCACTTATCGTACCTATTATACCAAGAGGAATTACCATCAAAACAGAAAACGGTATAGACCAACTCTCGTAAAGAGCAGCCAGACACAAAAACACTATTAAGATAGATATGGCGTATAACATATAAGACTGGCCGCCCGCTAAACGTTCCTGAAAAGAGAGACCGCTCCACGAATGTACAGTTCCTTGTGAATTTTTAAGAGCAATTCTATCCATTTCGTCCATAGCTGCACCCGAGCTTACACCAAAAGCAGCAGCACCTTGCAATTCATACGAAGCAAGTCCATTGTATCTTGTAAGACTGTCTGAACCAAACTCCCATTGTGTATCGGCAAACGCCGAAAAAGGCGTCATCTTCCCATCCTTGTTTCTAACGCTCCAAAGATATAAATCTTCCGGTTTTGAACGAAATTGCATATCGCCTTGCATATAGACTCGCTTGACTCTAGCTCTGTCTATAAAATCATTTATATAAACTCCAGACCAAGCCGCATTTAGTGTTCTATCTATATCGCTTAGTGTCAATCCCAAAGCAAATGCTTTCTCTTCGTCATATAATACTCTTAGTTGCGGGTTTTCTTCTGCGTTTTCAGTTCTGATAGACGATATTTTATTGTTCGCTTCAGCCTCTTGTATGATGGCGTCCCTGACCACTCTTAACTCGTCTCTACTGACAGATGCATCTGCTTGTATCTGCATCTCAAAGCCATCCGTTTGTCCTAATCCTTGAATAACCGGCGGGTTCATGGCGATAACTCTGGCATCTCTTATGAAATACTCAGAACTATTGTCGGCAAATATCTTTGATGCTCTCTCGGCTATAACATCAGCTCTATTATAATCCCCCTTTCTATCATCCCAGCTTTTTAGCGATATGAAGGCAGTACCGCCGTTTTGTCCGCTTCCGCCAAATCTAAAACCTGATATAGTAAAAACAGCGTTTGTATTATTTGCTTCTTGCGCCATAAAATAATCTTTTACTATATCAGCAACTTCGGCAGTTCTTGTAGTTGACGCACCTGTTGGCAGAGTAAATTGCACCATGATGCCTGCTTGGTCTTCTTTGGGCAAAAAGCTTGTAGGGAGGTTGACAAAAATGATGGATAATGCGGCTATTATCACACCATATCCGCACATCCATCTAATCGGTTTATTTAAGACGTTTAATACGCTGTTTTTGTAATTTTGCGTGAATTTGTCAAACCTTTCATGAAACCATGCCATAAATCCTCTTTTTGGCTTACTATCATTATGGGGTTTTAGTAAAGATGCACAAAGAGCCGGTGTTAGAGTAAGTGCAACAACGACAGAAAGAAGCATCGAGGAAATTATCGTTATCGAAAATTGTTTATAAATTACTCCTGTCGAGCCGCCAAAAAATAGCATAGGCAGAAAAACAACCGATAAAACTGCGGCAATGCCTATAAGTGCACTTGTTATCTCTCCCATAGATACAATTGTGGCCTCTTTTGGAGAGAGTCCTTTCTCTCTCATATTTCTCTCTACGTTTTCTACAACCACGATGGCGTCATCAACCAATAAACCTATAGATAACACCATAGCAAACATTGTTAGTGTATTTATCGTGTAGCCGAAAAAATTTAATATTGCAAATGTTCCGAGAAGCACTACGGGGACAGCAATGGCAGGTATTATAGTGGCGCGCCAGCTCTTCAAAAATAGATACATTACAAGCACAACTAGCAAAATAGCTTCAAAAAGAGTTTTGACAACTTCTTTTATCGAGGATTCTATAAAAAGAGTTGTGTCCCTTGGATACGATATTTTGAAGCCTTCAGGTAAAGTAGGTTCATACTGCGCTAACAGTTTTTTAACATTGTTAGCGGTTTGGACAGCATTTGCTCCTGAGGCTAACTGTATGGCTATACCTGAAGATGGATAGCCGTTTAGTTTTGTAACTGTTCCGTAATTTTGACTTCCAAGCTCAACCCTGGCAACATCTTTTAAGCGAATGACCGAACCGTCTTTGCTATTTTTTACGATAATATTTCCGAACTCTTCGGCTGTGTGAAGTTTTGATCTTGCTACGACGACAGTGTTTAACTCTTGTTCGCTGCTGAACGGACGTTCGCCGATTTTTCCTGCGGACACTTGCGAATTTTGCAAATTCACAGCGTTTTCTACATCGGAAGGCATTAAACCGTAAGCTTCTAATTTTAAAGGATCAAGCCATATTCTCATGGCATACTGTCCGCCGAAAACTTGCACTCCGCCGACTCCATCCAATCTTGAAATGGCGTCTTGCAAATTGCTCACGAGATAATCCGCAACATCTATCCCTTCAACACGATTTAATGAATCATACACGCTTGCCATCATTAAAAAATCGCTTTGCGCTTTTACGACTGTGACACCCTGTCTTCTTACATCTTCGGGTAAACGCGAAAGTACTTGGCTTACTTTATTTTGTACTTGCACTTGTGCAATATCTGGATTTGTACCTTGTTCAAAACTTACCGCTATTCTTGATGAACCGGAACTGCTTGAAGTTGAAGAGAAATACAAAAGACCATCAAGACCTACTAATTGCTGCTCTATAACCTGAGTTACGCTATTTTCCACAGCTTCGGCCGAAGCTCCGTTGTACGTTGAAAAAATATTTATACGCGGAGGTGCTATATCGGGATATTGTTCAACGGAGAGCGTATATATGGAAGCCGCTCCCATTATCATAATGACGAGCGATATAACCCATGCAAAAATTGGTCTGTTTACAAAAAATCTTGCCAGCATGTGCTACTCGCCGATATATTTGTCGGTAACATCTATAAAACTTACTTTGCTTCGGCTGTTGATTTTATTGAGCCCTTCAATAATAATCTTATCGCTATTTTGCACACCTTCGGTAACAAGCCATTTATCACCTATGGCTCTTTTTGTTTCAACAATCTTTGTCATAGTGCCATTATTTTCTGTTACGACTGTTATTATAGGGTTTGCGCGCGAATCTCTCAAAACTGCCCGTTGTGGTACTAAAAAGGCTTTAGTGTTTATAGCCTCTTCTATCACCGCTCTTACATACATTCCAGGCAATAAAATGCCGTTTGGATTTGGAAATTCGGCTCTCAAAGTTACGGTCGAAGTACTTTCATCAACAGCAATTTCTTGCAATTTTAAAATCCCTTTATGTTCGTAAAACGAATCGTCAAGCAGTTTCAATTTCACTTCCATGCTGCCTTTTTGCATATGCTGTTCGTTTAAAAGTTTTCTTAATGCAAGCAGTTGATTACTTGATTGTGATAAATCCACATACATTGTTTCTATAAAACGGATTGTAGTTAACGGTTCGTTTTGCAAAGTAGTTATCAAAGCACCTTCAGTAACACTTGATATGCCGGCAATTCCTGAGATAGGGGCTAAAATCTTTGTTTTTTGCAAATCAATCTCAGCTTTATCCAATGCCGCTTTTTTCTCGCTGACGAGCGCTTCCGCTTGCAAATATGCTGCCGTTACATCATCATATTCTTGTTTTGAAATACCTTCAAATTTTATAAGTTCATCATATCTGGCTTTTTTAAGACTTAATGCTTTAAAATTGGCTTTAGCACTTTGAAGCGAAGCGTTTGCGCCGTCATATATGCTTTTATAAACATCCGGGTTAATTTCATAAAGAACGTCCCCTTTTTTAACCTTTTGCCCCTCTTTAAATACCACTTTTTTAATAATACCGCCTACTTCAGGTCTAATCTCAGCGGTTACGGACGCTTTGGCTCTGCCGGAGAGTTCCTGCTCCAAAGCTATAGGCTGCTCTTTTAATAAAACTATGCCGACCTCAACAGGTTTGTTTTCCATGGCAGCATCATTTTTTTGACACCCAAAGAAAACAATAGCGACAACAAACAAGAGTAAAGTGCGGATATTCAATACAATCTCCATATCTAAAAAGATTTTATAATATTATCCTACATGTGTTAATCAAATGTAGAAGATATATCTATCTATCATGAGAGCAAATATTATAATAAACCCTATATCATACCATTTAATGGCAGTATTTTTGATTACGCAACCTATATTCTGAAATTAAATAAGCATCTTTTGCAATTACTTTAAGTTTATAAAACTCAAAGGCAGTGACAACTCTTTTGCTTTTACGGCTTTTATGCAAGCTTGCAAATCGTCAATAGATTTTCCCGTAACTCTGACAACGTCACCTCTTATAGAGGTTTGCACTTTCAGATTTTCATCTTTAATAGTTTTTACAATCAGTTTCGCATCTTCGCCGCTTATACTGTCCACAACATTATATATTATGCGTATGTCCCCTTTGCTTGCATCTTCTTTTTTATTTTTTTTAAGCACGTTTGAGGAGAGTTGTCGCTTAATAATTTTTCCAAGTAACAAATCATATATTGCTTCTGCTTTCGTATCGCTTGAAGTAGTGATCGTGAGCGTTTTTGCTTTTTCGTTATAGTCCAATTCAGCTTTTATGCCTTTAAAGTCAAACCTACCCGCTATCTCTTTTTTAGCCTGTTCCAACGCATTTTTAAACTCTTGCGCATTTAATTCCGCGCTTATATCAAAACTGTGTTCTTTTGCTGCCATTTATCTATCCCTTTTTTATAAATGTTTTTATATTTTTGTAAACTGCTCTCATCAATCTCTTTCTCGCTTCCACACTTCCCCACGCTACATGAGGAGTTATAATATATCGCTCTTTTTGCCTTAGTTTTGCCAGATATGATCCTTTTTGCATGGGTTCAATCTCCAAAACGTCAGTAGCTGCATATATTTTTTTGTTTTCTATAGCGTCTCTTAAAGCTTTTTCATTGATAATGCCGCCGCGCGCTACATTTATAATGACGGCATCTTGTTTCATAAACCCAAGCCCTTGCTCATCTATAAGATTTTTTGTTTTTTCGTTTAGGGGTGCATGCACAGAGATTATGTCGGAAGTTTTTAAAAGATCTTTTAGTGATAAAGACGGATATTTCTCCTTTCTTTGTACTCCGGAGGTCGAATAATATGCAACCTTCATTCCAAAGGCGCACGCTATTTTGGCCGTCTCTTTTCCTATCGCTCCAAGTCCTATGATCCCCCATCTTTTATCATAGAGTTCAAAGAAAGGCTTGTCTAAATTTGTAAAAATTTCGCTATTTTGCCATTTGCCGCTTTTTACATACTGTTCGTAAAAACCAAGTCTGTTAACAAGCGACAAAGCTAAAGCAAACGTATGTTGTGCAACGGATTTTGTAGAGTAGCCTGCGACGTTTTTTACCGCCACGCCAAGCTCTTCCGATGCTTTCAAGTCAACGTTGTTCATGCCCGTGGCGGTTAACGCTATGAGCTTTAATTTGGGTAGTTTTTCTAAAAGTTCGCGGTCAAAAACAACCTTGTTTGTTATAACTATATCCGCATCTTTGACTCTCTCAAACTTTTCATCGTTTTGCGTAGTTTGATAAATGTCAAATTTGCCAAGCTTATAAAAGTCGGATAAATCTACATCTTTGCCCAAAGTTTGTGCATCTAAAAGTACCATTTTCATCTTATTTTATAATGTGTCCTATAAATTTAGCGTAATTATTTAGTATTTGTCCTCCGCGTCTGAAACCAAGTCCGCACCCTTCATAGGCAAAAAATACTCCCGCTTGATATGAATTGCCCGAAGAGTCTTTTGGAAAATCTATATATTCTTGATAGATGGGTACAAAATTCTCGTATTCTCCGTCCGTTTTTTCCACAACTCTTCCATCAGCCTCAAAAATTGTTGTATTGGCGCCCTCCCTGCCAAAACCATGTTTTTTTACATGTTTAATATGCAGAGGTTCAAACGAGGTCTCAAGAAGCAGAGGATGATTTGGATATAAATCCCACAAAATTTTCATCATGGCTTTACTCTGAAATAAAAGCGTATATGCCGGATTTAACACGATAGCTTTTTGATTTTGTATAACATCTCTCAATATCAAAGCAAGATCAGGTTCCTTTATAGCAATATCTTCCCATGGAATGAGTTTGAACCAAAATTCGAAATTTTCATCATTTTTAAATACTCCTTCATCTTCTGAAAAATTAACCTCGTCTACATAAGCAAAATCGGTATTAAACCCGGCTTCGTTAGCCGCATTTTGTAAAAATTTGGTTGTTATTTCATCTTCCAGATTTCCTGCTACAGAGCTAAAAAGTATTTTCCAGCCCTCGTAATATTTGGCAAAATCATCAGTAGAACCATTCAGAACAACTAAACGACGAAAATTTTCTTTCAAGGATTCGTATATATTATTAAATTGAGAAACCTCGTCAAGGGCATTTTTTTTGAGTATAGCCCATTGTATGATGGAACTTTCATAAAGCGATGTTGGCGTATCGGCATTAAATTCTATCAGTTTTATGGGCTTGCCGTCTATGCCGCCTGCCAAATCAAATCTACCGTATAGATGCCAGTGAACATCATTTTCCCATGAATTTTTAACTAACTCTACGAGATTAAACGGTATGCCGATTTGATGAAAAAGGTTGTTATCAATTACATACTGTGCCGCATTTACATACATATTGTACAGTTCATTTGCTGCGCTATAATATGCTTCCGCTTCATTCTGGTTGATCTCCACAAGTTCATCGCCTATGTACGGCGTATCATCAAAATCAGTATGCCAATAACAATTGATTGATTCTAAATATTCTTTTGTTAGCGGTTGCAGTTTTAAAAGTTTTACCATAATCAGCCACCAAAAGAGTTGCCGCTTGAACTTTTACTTCCGCCGCCAAAAAACCCGCCGCTCTTTGAAGAGGAGCTTTTTGTGCTTGTGGGATTTGCTTTGTTAAAGCTGTTTGCGCTTCTCGAATAAGCCTGCGGCGTTTTATAAGAGGCTTGTCTTTGCTGTTGATAGTTTGAGTTTCCGAATAGTTTATTTCCTATCCAGTTTCCTATTATTGCTCCCGCTGCGCTTGAAAGTATTACCGAACCCAAAGAGGGCATGCCGCTTGAGATTTGAGGATTTATCAAAGAAGAGTCACCGCTGTCTATCTTGTCGGCTTCGGTTTTTAGCAAAATATTTATCTCCTCTTCGCTTAATATTCTCTCTGCGCCGTTTTTATCTTTTAATACTACTCTTGTAACGCTGCTTGGATACTCTTCTACTATCTTGTAACCCCCGTCAACCCCTTCTTCAATGATAACAAAAGCGCCTTGTTTTTGCTCTTGCACCGCATTTTCACTGCTCTCACAACCCAAAATGCCAAACACGGCAATCGCACCTATACCGCCGGCTATCGCATAATCGGAAATTTTTCTTATATGTTTCATAATATTCTCCCTCGATATTTTTTTATGTGAATTGTTCTATTCTCTCTTTTTTTATATATAACACTCCGTCGTCTTCTTGTATGTCAGTATCTGTTTCTGCAGCATTTTTCACATGCGAGATAATTTTTTTCTTTCTCTTTTTTGAAAATCCTTTTGCTTTAAGATAACTTTTTAACTCTCTCCAATCTGAGAAATCTTTATTTTGTTCACTCTCTTTGTTGTAGCCATCTTCTTTTTCTGCATGCCATTTTTCCATATGTTCTTCAAAGTCGGCGTCCACCGTCACATTTTGCGCATTTTCAACGGGTCTTGCCAATAAAGAACGGTTAGCAAGTGTTAGTATCGCTTTTAACTGTTCATCACGCTCTTTGTAAATTGTCTCTAAGGCCACTCTTTGTTCTATCAAAAGCTGCTCTTTTTCTTTTATAAGGCGTTCTTTGTCTTTGTTTAGTTCCGAGTTCGCAGTTTTTAATTCGGTTATCTGAGAGATTAGAAGGTTAATATATCTCTCGTCCGGAACAACTCTTTTGAATTTTGAAGGGAGTGTTTGTTTGTTTGAGGACGTTGCGCTCTCATCATCCAATATAATATACTTCTCCTCGCCCTCCACAACGCTTTTAAGAGTTCCTCTTCGTATGCGATTGTATATAGCCTCTTTTGTTATCCCAAGTTCGTTCGCCGTTTCGCTAACAGTTAGTTTCCTCATGTTATGACCTTTCATCGTTATGCTAACAGTTTGAGTTTTGTTATTATACGCAAAATATCTAAAAATTAGCAAAGCAAGGTTGCTTGAAGTATGTATATTTCGAACTGTTTGCTAACATAAATGTGTTTTAAGCAAATAAACTATGAACTTAATGAATCAAAATAATTTGTGTCAAAATATTTTTTAAAGGATTTTCTTGGAATTTGTAATTGTGATAAATGTTTTGATAAGCGTGGTTGATGTCGAATATTTGTGTGATTATAAAATGAGACAATCTATACACAGAAAATATTTATCTGTAAATGGTAGCTGCGCGCTATCGCGATAGAAAACGACAAATATGGCAATTAAAACCGGGCTTATGTTTTTGGCGATTAATATGTATAGAAAAAACAAAAACCGAAGAGCTAACTTCGGTTTTTAAGTTGTGATTAGAGTCTTGACTCGTATCTGCGCAACATATAAAGTTTTTTGAGCATCTTTTTACGAGCGCTGATTTTTTGCTTTTTGCGTTTTTCAGTCTTCGTTTCAAAATGTTTTCTAGCTCTTACTTCAGTAACGACTAAGTTTCTGTCAACTTGCTTTTTAAACTTTCTGTACGCTTCTTCAAAAGACTCATTCGGATGAACCTTGATTCCGGGCATCCTTATCACCGCCTTTCGTTGAAATTTGAGCGGTAATTGTACCAAAAACAGAAATAAAATGCAATATTGACGAGAATATATGTTTTTTATATTGACTTTTTACGTCAGAATAGTTATACTACACCAATTTTATCAGCTTTAAAAATCTATGTAAGGATAGTCTGTGGCAATTATGTTGCTTAGAAATAGGGTCTGTAAAGAGAATATCTTAATTCAGCAAAAACAGATCTTAAAATATGCTATTGCAAACGGTTTTAGCATACAAGCAACCGAAATAGACGATTGTTCGAGCGAAGAGGTTTTGGAGGAACGCAAGTGGTTTAAGGGATTTTTGCGCTCTTTGAAGCCAAACGATACCATACTCATATACGATTTATGGTCGCTTACACGTGAGGTTGGCGAACTTGTCAAAATTTTTGAGTGTCTCTTAAGACGAAACATTTCTCTTCATGTCTGTGATAAACGTATGGTCATTTCAAACCAAACTCCACTGTTTGTCGTTTTAAATATGCTAGCAAAACAGAGAGAATCAAATCTAAATCCACAAAAACAATTTTGCAAAGGACGCCCCAAAGGACGTATGTCCAGGTCAAAATTTGATGATAATAGGGTGCAGATTGTAGAGATGCTGGAAAAAGATATGGCTGTTAATAAGATAGCCAAAGTACTGAATTTAAATAGAAGCTCTCTGAAAGATTATATAAATTCAAGAGCACTGAAAGAGTTGGCAAAAGCCAAAAAAACACTTTTTGAACAAAACAGAAAAACGGATTTGGATATGGAACAATATATAAAACAAGAGGTCGCAAAAGAGTGCGCCTTAATAGCAAAAAACCAAACTAAAGGAACAAAATGAGACAAGAGATTGCAAAGCATGCTCCATACAGCAAAAAACGGCATATGTTGTTTGTATTTATAACCATATTTTCTCTGGTTATACCATGGATAACTATAGAGGGCAAACATCTGTTTTTGATGAGTTTTGATAAAAAACAATTCCATTTGTTGTTTACCTCATTTGATATGCAAGAGCTGTATTTAATTCCATTTTTGTTGATAATCTTCTTTTTGGGTATATTTTTTATAACAACTGTTGGCGGCAGGATATGGTGTGGATGGGGATGTCCCCAAACTATTTTCAGATATGTCTACAGAGACTTTTTGCAAACAAAGATATTTCGTCTGTACAAAAGCATTGAAAATAAACAACAAGAGATAGAGGGCAGATGGTTTAGCCGCATCGGAGCTTTTTTGGTATTTGTTTTGTTTGCTGTAGCGGCAGCTTCAAATTTAATGTGGTATTTTATACCGCCCGAAGATTTCTTTGTGTACATAAAAGATCCGCATGAACATAAACTTGTATTTGTAATACTGTTTATATTTACAACATTGGTGCTCGCAGCTTCGGCATTTTTGAAAGAAAAATTTTGCGCTTATGTCTGTCCTTATGTAAGAATACAGTCTGCTATGTTTGATGATGATACAATACAAACTATCTATAATGAAAGGCTCGGCGGAGAGATTTACGATAAAAACCACAAAAAATTGCGGGACAAAGCTGAAAAAGATATGGGAGAATGCATAGGCTGTAACGCTTGTGTGAAGATTTGTCCCACGCATATAGATATAAGGGCCGGTATGCAGCTTGAATGTATAAATTGCCTCGAATGTGCAGATGCGTGTGCAAAAGTTATGAACAGACTGGACAAACCTTCTCTCATCTCTTGGACAAGTCCAAATGCGATACGAAAGGATAGCAAAGTAAAATTTGTACGATTTAGAACAGTAGCTTACAGCGTAGTTTTAACAATAGCCGTGTGTGCGCTTTTGTTGATGAGTGCAAAAAAAGAGCGTATGCTCTTAGATATCAATAGAGGTTCGCAACTCTTTAGTCTCTCGAGCGACGGCAGTGGAGTTGAGAATGCGTATACATTTTTATTTCAAAATACCGATTCAAAAGAACACGAATATTATTTTGAGGTATTAAACGGTGATATAAGCATAATACTGCCAAAAGCGCCGTTCAAGCTGCGTTCGGGTGAAAAAAGTAAAAAAATAGTCGTATTAAATGCAAAAATAGGTTCATCCCTAAGGGAGAACGAAGGCAGACCCCAGCAAATAGCGATACGCGCTTATGCTACGGATGACAAAGAGCGTATATTTACGGAAAAGGAGATAATGTTTTTTTATCCCAAAACTTCCGATATGTCCGAATGAAGTTTCATTGAGGTGCGCTTCGCGCGTACCTCATGAGATGTTTACATTTGATTCACTATTTTGATTTAATATTTTATTATTGATTGTTTGATAAGGAGGATAACATGAGAGTTATAAAAACAGCGGCAATAGTTTTGCTCGCAATTATTTTTAGTGCGCCAAATGCAAATGCTTGGGGCAAGAAAGAACAAGGCATTTTAATAGGCGCCGGCGCAGCTTTGTTGCTTCCGCAGTTATTATATTCCGAAAATTATCATAATCGCGACAGCCGATATATTCAGCATCAACCAGCGCGACATACTGAGCGACCAGTTAAATATGTGCAGCCTGTTGAGTATGTGCAACCGCAACAAACTACATATATCATTCAACCTCAAAAATATGATTTTTCTCACCATAAGCAAAAAAATCACAATTATATCAATAAAAAAGATTATGGCGGTGAGAGAATTATTATAGAGCATCCGGATGGCTCAAGGACTGTTATAGAAAAATAGTTGCGTCCCCTCTTAAACTCAATAAAAGAGGGGCTTGATTGTTTTACCGTATTTTTAAGTTCTGTGTTTTTAACCTTTTAAAATATTTTTTTGCACAATAATGCTATCATAAATACCTAATTTTGCTTTTAAGGTTGAAAATGTTCCGCAAGATAATATTGAGTCTGTGCATCTTATTTTTTTATGCAGACGCCGCAGACAGTGAAAAAAATATTGTTATTATGGAAACAAGTAGTGGAAATATCACATTGAAACTATATCCGAAAGTCGCGCCTAAAGCCTGTGAAAATTTTATCTCTTTAGCCAAGAGCGGGTATTATGAGGGCGTCATTTTTCATCGTGTTATTAAAAATTTTATGATACAAGGCGGTGATCCGACCGGTACTGGCATGGGTGGTACAAGTGTGTGGAACAAGACCTTCGAAGATGAGGTTTCGCCATATACGTTATTTGAAAAAGAGGGTCTTTTGGCTATGGCAAATTCCGGCAAAAATACAAACGGCAGTCAATTTTTCATAACAACGGTTTTGACACCTTGGTTAAACGGACGTCACACAATTTTCGGCGAAGTAATTGATGGTATGGATACGGTTAGAAAAATAGAAAATAGCGCTACAGATGCAAATAATAAGCCGATAAAACCGCAAACAATAATAAAAATACATGTAAAGTAAACACAAGGAGCAGAATATGAAAAAAGTTGAGGCAATCATAAAGCCGTTTAAGCTTGATGACGTAAAAGATGCTTTAAACGACCTTGAAATATCAGGTATGACAGTTAGTGAAGTGAAAGGTTACGGCAGACAACAAGGACATTCCGAGCTTTACAGAGGCGCTGAGTACATTGTGGATTTTTTGCCTAAAATTAAAATAGAGATAATTGTGAAAGACAGTGATACAAAAGCTGTTGTAGATACGATAGCCAAAGTTGCAAAAACAGGAAAGATAGGGGATGGAAAAATCTTCGTAACCCCAATAGAGCAGGTTATACGCATTCGCACAAATGAAAATGGGGAAGATGCGATTTAAATCGTTTTGGACCAATTTGCAGTGCAAAAAAGGTAAATTATGCGATTGATTTTAAACTCGCCTCTTGATATGCACCTGCATCTGCGGGATGGCGATATGCTGCAACATGTTGCAAAATTCAGCGCCAAAGATTTTACCGGCGCACTTATCATGCCAAATCTCGTACCTCCGATTACAGACATACCTTCGCTTTTAGCATACAAAGAGCGTATTTTGGATGTGATGGGATGTGAACAATTTACACCCTATATGAGTCTTTTTTTCAAAAGCGATTACAAGGCTGATTTTTTAGAGCGCTCACGAGATTATATCACGGCTATCAAACTCTATCCGAGCGGCGTTACAACCAACTCTGATGGCGGCGTTGAGCAGTTTGATGTCAAAAAGTTAGCACCCATATTTGAAGCGATGAGCGAACTTAATATCCCACTTTGCGTACATGGCGAAACTAACGGCTTTGTTATGGATAGAGAAAAAGAGTTTGGCGCAGTTTATGAGTGCCTCGCAGTCGCTTTCCCAAAACTTACCATCATCATGGAGCATATCACAACGCGTTCAAGCGCAGAACTTCTAAAAAGATATGAAAATCTTTACGCTACGATTACTCTGCACCATCTTTTGATAACGCTTGACGATGTGGCGGGTGGACTTTTAAATCCGCATCTCTTTTGTAAGCCCATAGCCAAACGCTATGAAGATAGAGATGCTTTGCTGGAACTTGCGCTGAATGCAAATAAAAAAGTCATGTTTGGTAGTGATTCCGCACCGCACCCTGTTAGCAAAAAAGAGTGCTGCGGTTGTGCGGCTGGTATTTTTAGCGCACCGATAGCTTTAAGCGCGTTGGCAGAACTATTTGAAAAACATGACAAACTAACAAACCTTCAAGCATTTGTTAGCGATAACGCAAGAGATATTTACAAACTAACTCCGATTGAAAAAACCGTAATATTAGAAAAAAAAGAGTGGATTGTTCCCGCAACATTTGGTGATGTCGTACCTATGTTTGCTAAACAAACGTTAAAATGGCAAGCCTTAAGTCAAAAATAGAAGCGGGGCTAATCACTGCCGATAGTTAAATTATCATGAGAGAGTGTTCATGAGCTATTTTGGCGCTAAAATCTAAAAGAACTGCCTTTATGCATAACCTGCAAGGCAATACACTGTTTATCCCTTTATTTGTGCGCATATTTGCATCAAAAAAATTTCCTGAATACTTTTTTTACGAAAAAGCTTTGTCGCCGGAACAGTTTATCCCCGCCGCACAAAAACTTGTCCGAATACTTCTATTTGGCTTCCGCTGCCAGATATTAAAATCTTGACCAAATGGTAAAGGCGTTTATCAAAAAGAGTACTAAAAGCAATATCGTCTATCTTGGCGCGGGATTTGATATAACATATTATCGCTTAAATGAGCAAGCCGCAACCTTTTATGAAATTGATCTGCCCGAAGTGATTGACGCAAGAGGCAAGCTATTAGGAGAACAGCCGAATGAACTGCTAATCGTCGGAGATATATTTGACATGAAGTGGACAAAACAGATAGATAGATCAACCCTCACACTACTTACCGCTGCAGGCGTTTTGCAATATTTCAAAGAGGACAAAGTTATTCGATTCATCAGCGAAATAAAAAGGAATTTTCCAAGTGTTGAATTGATATTTGACGCTACTAACAAGGTTGGGCTCAAACATGCGAACAGATGCGTAAAAACAAGCGAAAACGCTGATGCGCCTATTGATTTTTATATTGACGATAGTATGGAGTTTTCAAAAAAACCAAAACAGAGTTGATAGAGGAGTGTGTTTTTTCACAGACGCAAGAAAAATGCTTTCAAAAAAACTGGGGTTGTATACCAAAATCGCAATAATGATTGTTGATTGTAAAAAACGAACCGTTTTACTGCATCTTAAAATAAATTAAGACATTTTTAATTACCGTTGAATAAACTATCATGAAACCCCTCTTTTGCCACACTTTTAGCGAAAATACGATATAAAGATATAGATAAATCTATAATGGCAAGAGCTATGAACATTAATTGGAAAAAGAATACCACTTTATTTTTAGTGGGACAAGCGTTATCGCTCTTTGGCACAATGGTTGTACAATTCGCTATTTTGTGGCACATCACCCTCAAAACACAATCCGGAACGATGATGACTGTTTTTACCATCGCTGCGTTTTTACCCATGTTTATCATTTCGCCTGTTGCAGGAGTTTGGGCGGACAGGTTTAACAGGAAATACATCATCAATATCGCGGACGGCGCGGTAGCGTTTGTCAGTCTTCTTGCGGCGGTGTTCATCGTGACAGGTTTTGAAAGCATTATCGGCATACTGTTTGTCTGCACCGTCATTCGTTCGTTTGGGCAGGGTGTGCAGTCGCCTTCTGTCGGTGCGTTTATCCCCGATATCGTCCCGCAGAAACAGCTGATGAGAATCAACGGCATACAAAGCAGCGTACAATCATCCATCAACTTGACAGCGCCTGCGGTGAGCGCCGCGATGATGACATTTGCTCCGCTTGAAACGCTCTTTTTTCTTGATGTTATTACCGCTGTTATTGGCATAAGCATCGTACTGTTTTTCGTCAAAGTACCAAAAAAAGAGAAAACTGTTCCGCAAGACGCTACAGAACAAAAAAGCGCTGCCTATCTTCATGACTTAAAAGAAGGGGTAAATTATATCAAACGGCACGGCTTTGTTTTGAGAATAATAATTTTGTCGGCTATATTTCTCTTTTTCTTCGCACCTGCTGCATTTTTGACGCCATTGCAAGTAACAAGAAATTTCGGCGGCGAAGTGTGGCGGCTTTCGGCGATAGAGATTGCATTTTCTGTCGGAATGATAGCGGGCGGTATTTTGATCGGCGTTTGGGGCGGCTTCAAAAACCGCATATATACCATGACGCTCTCCTGCGCGCTGACCGGTTTGCTGACCGTTGGATTGGGACTTGCGCCCAATTTTTCAATATATCTTGCGATCATGGGAATAATGGGCATTTCGCTTCCGCTTTGGAACGCGCCCTTCATGACGCTGCTGCAGACTACCGTTGATGCGGCATTTATGGGTAGGGTTATGTCGGTTTTTACTATGGTATCCAGCACGATGATGCCGCTTGGTATGATTGTATTCGGACCTATTGCCGATACTGTTTCGATAGAGATGCTCCTTATCGGAACAGGCGTTGTGATAACGCTGCTGTGTGTCCCGATGATAACAAGTAAAACGCTGCGCAAGGCTGGAAAAGAGAGCCTTAAGAGTTCGTCATAAAATCGGCGAAATGGTATATTTCACTATAATTAAAGAACTAAAATGGTGAGTAAAAAGGTGGCTGAAATTATCGGAAATGAAAAATTAAAATTTAGAAAAATGGATAAAAAGGACAGGGAGTTATTTGTTAAATTACGATTTGATTTTTTCACAATGGAAAATTTTGATATACGTGAAACCAAAAAAAAGAGATAGAGGAGAGTTTGAACAAATTTTTTGATGAGAGTATTGAAAATAACAATTTTTTAGGTATGTTGTGCGAATCCGACAAAGAGACTCTCAGTTGCCTATTTTGCTACAAACAAAAGACTGCTGAGCCCAAAATTTATCAACGGCAAAATCGGAACTATACCGAATATTTTTACATATCCCAAATATAGAAAGCAGGGAATAGCAACGGAGTTATTGAAGAGGCGAAAAAAGAAGGCACAAGCCCGATAGAGTTTAACGCTACTAAAGACGGAGAGAAATTGTATAAAAAATTGGGATTTGAAGAGTCAAAATATAGGACAATAAGTATAAGATTGTAATGATAGAGTGCAGGCAGTTTGCTTTAAACTCGCAAAAACAACGATAAAAATATCTAACAAAATATTGAAAAAAACAGAAATTTACGATAGTATTTGCGATAAATCATCAAAAAGGAGAATCTCGTGTATCAGATATATGCAAAATTCACAATCAAAAGCACGCACACCAATGAAGCGTTGGCAATACTTGACGAATTGATCACAAAAACGCGTGAAGAGTCAGGTAATATCAGCTATCAACTTTTTCAAAGCGTTGATAATCCTGCCGTCTTTACCATCTTTGAACAGTGGAAAGACAGAGCGGCGATTGACGAGCATAATGCCAGCGAGCATTTCAACAAGGCATTGCCTGCGCTTGAGCCGTTTCATGCAGCACCGCCTGTAATAGAAATTTATAAGCTTGTAAAGTAGCGGCTTAAAATAGAAATGCCGCGCAAATAGATACGGCGGATTGAGATATAAAAAAAGTCAATAAAGCCAATTTGAAAAGCAGATGTGCTGATGCGAAACCGCCCGCGGCAAAGCCCCGCAAGGATAGCAGAGTTATCAGAGCAAAGAAATAGGGAGCGTTTTTGGTCTGCGACGGAAGCTCGGATATTGGTTTTGACCCTAAAACCCGCCGCGCTCTTTCATTTTTGCTTCTATCTGACTTCCGATAACAGACAATGTCAAAGTGATAATGAGATAAATGCCTGCTATAGTTATCCATGCTTCAAACGCATTGAATGTTTGAGAAGCTATCTCGCGGCCAACTCTTGTTAAGTCCGTAATAGCTATGACGGAGACCAAAGAAGAGTCTTTGACAAGAGATATGACTTCATTGATAAGCGTAGGCAACGCACGTCGCAAAGCTTGAGGTACAATAATAGAAACGGTAGTTTGAAAGGTGTTCATACCTAAAGATTTCGCTGCTTCGTACTGTCCTTTGTCTATTGATTGTATAGCGCCTCTCAAAACTTCAGCTATATATGCGCCGTAAAATATTCCGAGACTCAAAGCTCCGGCATAAAAACCGTCTATCTTCAAAATAGAAGCTATGATGAAATAAAACAGAGACATTTGTACCAAAAGTGGTGTGCCTCTTATGACCGTTATATATACAGTGGCTATATCTTTTAAAAACTGATATCTGGAAAGTCTTATCAAGGCGGCAATAGAACCCACGCTGAAAGCTATCAAAAGACCAAGCATTGAGACTTTGACGGTTACTATTAAGCCGTTTACTATGGGTCCTTTTTTAAAGGCTGTTTTGAAAGCTACCGTCTCATCTTCAAATATATACTCTCCATTTTCACTTTTACTTTCATATCCTTTTAGAATTACTGAAAAAGGTTCATCGTCGTTTTCCGAAATGATACTAAGAACACCATCTTGTATAACTATATTGCCGTCATAAGGAGCTTTTATCTCCTCTTTTTCTTCATAAGCAAAATAGTGCGGAATACTGTTCCATTGCCAAACATAATTTATTTTCACAGTAGTCGCGTAATATAGAGCTACTCCAAGAGCTATGAAGATAAAAGCGGCTATGATATGCCCGATAATTTTGTTTTCAAAAAACGGCGTATGGTGTCTTATCATTTACATTACCTGCGGTAGCCACTTATTGTTTACAAACCACTTTTCATAAAGTTTGTCATAAGTGCCGTCATGCTTGATTTGATTTAAAAAATTATTAAGCCAGTTTAAAAAGTCGGGATCCCCTTTTCTTATAGCCCAGCCAAGAGGTTCATAAGTAAGCTCTTCGGACATATGTATGACAAGATTTTTGCCTTTTTGAAGCATAAACATGTCGTTAAACGGTTTATCGTATATAAATGCATCCGCATTGCCGTTAATGAGTTCTTGTACGGCTTCGGCTTCTGTATTAAATGTTTTTACTTGAACATTTTTAAACATTCTCTTTGCCACTATTTCGCCGGTAACACCGAGTTTTGTCGTGATAATAAAACCTTTTCTATCTAAATCCTGCCATTTTTTTGCCTGATGTTTTTTGGCTACCAAAAGCGTTTGACCTATGCTGATATAAGGTTTGGCAAAATTTATTTTTAAATTCCTCTCGGAAGTAATTGTCATAGCCGACATAATTATGTCAAACTTATTGGTTGTTATAGATGCTATGATGCTGTCGTACTCTGTCGGAACCAACTTCAGTTTAACGCCCATAGCATCTGCCATAGCTTTTGCCATATCCACATCAAAACCTATCAATTCGCCTTTTTTGGTTTTCATCTCAAACGGAATGTATCCTGGATCCATGCCGACTATCAGCTCGCCTCTTTCTAAAATTGTATTCAGTGTGGATTTTTTCCACAGATTGATATCGTCTGCATGCACATGTATAAATGTTGCAACAAGTATCAGAATAACAGCTATCTTTTTCATGCCATATCCTTTTTATAGAACTTGCGGAAGCCACTTGTCATTTACGAACCATTTTTCATATACCTTATCGTAAATACCGTCGTGTTTGATTTGATTTAAAAAATTCTCAAGCCAGTTTATGAAGTCCGGATCTCCTTTTCTTATAGCCCAGCCAAGAGGTTCATAAGTAAGTTCTTCTGATAGATGCACTAGTGAATCTTTCCCTTTTTGTATCATAAATATACTATTGAACGGTTTATCAAATATAAACGCATCCGCATTGCCGTTTAACACCTCTTGCACACTTTCAGCTTCCGAACCGAAAGTCTTTATTTTGGCATTTTTGAAGATTTTTTTTGCAGCTACCTCCGCGCTTACGCCAAATTTTGTAACTATCGTATACGCGCTTTTATCTAAATCTTTCCAATTTTTGCCTTTATGTTTTTTGGCCACCAAGAGCGTTTGACCCACTGTTATATAAGGCTCTATAAAATTGACTTTAAGATTTCTTTCCTGAAACATTGTCATACCCGACATGATGATGTCTATCTTGCCCGTCAAAAGCGACGGTATCAATCCGTCCCACTCGATAGGAACCAATTTTAGTTTAACGCCCATAGCCTC
>JAIRSJ010000040.1 GCA_031255525.1 Campylobacteraceae bacterium | reverse complement strand
GAACTATGCTTTTTGACTCTGTAATTGCCTGCCAAACGCTTTTAAACATTATGCTGCGCCTTTCATAAAAATGGGGAGAATTATACTTTGTTTTAGCTAAAACTTTATTAACGTTTGCTATTATTATATACAAAAATATGGTTACTTTAAGCAATACGGCATAATATCAAAAAATCAAAAATACAATAATGATAACTATTATTAAGTTTTCTTTTGCTACCATATACGAAACATTATTTTAAAAAGGTCTTGGATGGAGTATATAAAAACATACATGGATTTTGCAATATTCGGCATTTTAGGACTAATGAGTATATTATCCTTAGCTTATGCCATAGAAAGATTTATCTTTTACGCAAGATACAAATTGGACGACTACAAAGATATAAATGAGTTTGAAAATGATTTAACAAGAAATCTTACGACTCTGTCCATAATAGGCTCAAACGCTCCATATGTCGGATTGCTTGGTACTGTTATCGGGGTCATGGTTACGTTTTACGATATGGGAATTGGCGGAGGAATCGATACTAACGCTATTTTGGTTGGCCTTTCTCTTGCATTAAAAGCTACTGCGGCCGGACTTCTCGTGGCCATTCCTACTTTGGTAGTATACACAGCTTGCCTTCGCAAAGTAGACGTTGGTATAGCAAAATTTAAGGCTAACAAAAATGCGTCTTAAACGACCGGAAGGAATGAATGTAGTACCGTTTATAGACGTTATGCTGGTACTGCTTGCTATAGTTCTTACTATATCCACATTTATAGCTCAAGGAAAGATAAAAGTGGATTTACCGAGCGCAACCTCAGCCATACAACAGCAAGACAGGCTAAAAGCGTTGGAGATAATAATAGATTCGGATGATAAAATTTACATCAAAGATACTGAAGTAAGCATGGATGAATTAAAAGAAGCTGTTATGGGGCTTAAAAACTCTGATGAGATAATCATTTTGGGTGATAAAACGAGCAATTTCGGACGTTTTATAGATGTGATAGATGTGCTCAAAATCAAAGGGCATGAAAATGTTCAAATAGTAACAAAACATGAAAAATAAAAATAGATTTGGATTTTTAACCGGGTTTACTCTATCTTGTCTACTGCATGTAACTCTTACTATGCTCTATTTTTATCACAACACACAAAAAGAAGGTATAAAAAGTGTGATAAGAGAGCCTTTGAGACTATCTTTAAATATGTTTGCTCCCGAACCGAAAAAAGAAGAGGTTGTCGAAGTCAAACAACAACCCAAACCAAAACCCGAGCCAAGGATTAAACCAAAGCCCAAACCAAAACCGGAAATTGCTAAAGTACCGTTACCTGAGGAGATAATTGAAGAGGATAAACAAGAGATAAGTGAAGAGGTGCAAGAACAAGAACTGCAAATGTCAAGCGCTGCATCGATCATTGAAGACGAATCTTACAAATTGCTTATAGTAGCGGCGATAGAGAAGTATAAGGGTTATCCGTCAAAAGCAAAAAGAATGAACATGGAGGGCTTGGTAACCGTGAAACTTAAGATAGATATAAACGGAAACCTTATATCGGCAGAAGTTGTCGACGGTTCCGGTTACGGAGTGCTTGACTTTCATACTATAAAATCCGTAGAAAAAGCGTCCAAAGAGTTTCCGAAACTTCCGCATGATATGACATTTACCGTCCCCATATCGTATAAGCTTGATAGAAACTCATAAAAGAACAAATAAGCTTTATTTAGATACCATACCCGTTTAATTTTCAAAATAGGTGCGATATATGGTTTATTTGATAATCGTCACAGCTCTTTGGGCATTTTCCTTCAGTCTTATCGGAGAATATTTAATAGGTCTTGACATCTATTTTCTGGTGTTTATGAGAGTATTTTTGGCTTCCCTTGTATTTATCCCATTTACAAAATTCAAAGGCATTCCCGCAAGACTTCAAATCTCTTTGTTTTTGATAGGTTCCATACAAATAGGCATAATGTATCTTTGTTTGTATCACTCGTATAACTTTCTAACAGTGCCGGAAATTTTACTTTTTACAATATTTACTCCGTTTTACGTAACGCTCATTTACGATATTTTTCATAAACAATTCAACGCTTTGTATTTGATAAGTGCACTTGTTGCGGTTTTGGGAGCATATATCATAAGATATCAAAATGTAAATAGCGGATTTTTAATCGGATTTATCTTTATACAAGCGGCAAATATATGTTTTGCAGCTGGTCAAAGCGCTTATAAATACGTCATAGAAAAACATCAAACCTTTGATCAAAAAGAGATTTTCGGCTATTTTCACTTTGGGGCTTCAGTAGTAACCGTGGCGGCTGTTTTAGCTTTGGGCAACTTTGAAAAAATGAATCCATCTACGTTTCAATGGGGTATTTTAATATGGCTTGGAGTAGCAGCATCCGGAGTAGGATACTTTTTGTGGAACAAAGGAGCTACAATGGTTGATGCCGGAACGCTTGGCATAATGAATAACGCTTTAATCCCAGCCGGCCTTTTTATAAATATCATATTTTGGGGAAAAGTGGAAAATTATATAAGCCTTAGCATAGGAACGGCTGTGATAGTATTCTCCCTTTGGCTGCACGCAAAATTTGTCAAACTCAAAAAAACAAAAAACATCGCATAGTCCATTTTAACACTTCGATGTAAAATCTTGAATTTACATCGAAGTTTTGAAATAGACTTTTATCTTGTATAAATTTATCGGCAAAATAAGATCTTATTTTGCCGATCTGCCAATACTTCACATTAAATAATTTTAATCTTACCAATAAGAATTTTATTTGCAATATTTTGTTATATTGCAAATAAAATTTCAAAAGGGATTAAAATGAATGAACAAAATAAAAGGACAGGTATTTTTTCAGCCATCAAAAATATTCTCGGATTTATACAAAACTACTTTAAAGCACTAATTTTCATATTGATACTATATATCATATTTATTGCCCCATCACACCAAACGCAGGATAATTCAAATCTAATGAAGATAGATTTAAAAGGCGTGATAACGGACTCTGAAGACGTGCTTAAAAATATCAATTTTGCATATGACAATTACAACATAAAAGGCGTTTTGTTTGTCGTGGATTCTCCCGGCGGCGCAGTTAGTCCATCTATTGAAATATCTATGGCAATCAAACGATTAATAGAGAAAAAACCAGTTGTGGCATATGCTGCCGGCAGTATGGCGAGCGGCAGTTATTACGCTTGCGCATATTCTGATTATATCATAGCAAATCCTGGCTCTGTTGTGGGTTCCATAGGCGTCATAATGCAAACGCCAAATATTGAAGAATTGGCAAGAAAGATCGGTATAAGCGAGCAGGTTGTAAGCGCCGGAGATTATAAGGAGGCCGGAACTTTTATGAGAAAATGGACACCAAAAGAGAGGGAGAGTTTGCAAGAACTTGTTGATGATATATACAATCTTTTTGTAGACGACATTGTAAAAGCCAGAGGGCTTGATAGAGCAAAAGCGGATGAATTTGCAAACGCCAGAGTTTTTATAGCAAGTAAAGCACAAAAAGTTGGGCTTATTGACGAAGTAGGAAGCATAACCGACGCACAAAATGCTCTCATGAAACTCTCGAACGTTTCGGATCCGATATGGAAAGAGCCTGACTTGATAGATAAGCTGACAAAAAAATTGACTTCGGAGACAAAAGTTCAGATAAGTTCGCTTTTTTACGGATTGAAAGCATATTAGCCCTGTATATCGGAGGTCTAATGTAAAAACGGACTGAAAATTATATTTTCAAGCAAAAATAAAACAGCATATCAAAATTTTGCATAATCGCTTCAAAAATATAATTTTTGCCGCCTATGGTGATTAAGATATATTGCTGTTCTAAATCATAACAGCACTTTTGAGACTTCACTTTTAATATATAAAAATTTTCGACAAATTACTCTATCGCTATTTATCAAATCATAATTTGTCTTTACAGTATACCCTCAAGTTTTAACAAAAACCGTTTTTTCTCAATCCCACCCGCATAGCCGATAAGTGCACCATTGGAACCCAAAACTCTATGGCAGGGAATAAGCAAAGATATAGGATTATGGCCTACTGCACCACCTACGGCTTGAGCCGACATCTTTGGCAAATTCATATCATACGCCAATTTTTTGGCTATCTGGCCGTAAGTTAAACTCTGCGCATAACCGATTTGCCTTAAAATCTCCCAAACTCTATTTTGAAAAGGCGTTCCCAAAAGCAATAACGGCAAATCGCAAGTCTTTTCTCTTCCGCTAAAATATCCGTCTATCCAGATATTCAAAGACTTAAACAAATTGCGCTCTTTCATCTCTATCCATCTGCTCGTATCGGGATAATATTTTTGCCCCTCAAACCAAAGCCCTGCGATCATACCGTCTTTTTCTGCCGCTCTCATTTTTCCAAGCGGAGTGTCGATAAAAGAAGTGTAGGTATTGCTCATATTTTATCCTTATCTATCATAAAATCTATAATATTTAGCAGCTTATTCGACAAAGGTTGCTTTCACCCGTTTTGAGATGAGCATGTACGGTATCCATATCAGGCATATAACAAGAGGATAACCGGTTTCTTTGATAGTTTCGGCATCAAATATATGTTCGTTAGGCAGTGTCAGCTTTACCGCCAGTGCATCTACAAAAATAAAAACTAAAGTAAATAGCAAAATACTTATATAGTACTTTGGGGAAATTTTATTTTTAGTGAAAAATAGAACAGCGATAAATATCCATGCGAAAAATAACCCTGTATTTACTGCTATTTCTCCATATAAAATCGATATCAAAAACGGATTATTTATTTCTATTTCCAGCGCACTTAGAATCTTAATATTTAGATAGAGCATGACAAGTTCCGCAATAATTATCAACGGAGATAAAACAACCCCTATTCCTACGAGAATAAGCCAACCGCCCAATCCTTTAATATTCTTCTCCTCCGCCATATATTTTCCTCATGATAAATATAATTTTATCATAATACAAAATTAATATCAACATACTTTCGCTTGTTGTCAAAATCTTACCAGACTTCAGTCTGTCAAAAAGTAAAAGCGGCGGTTTTTGCAGTATTATTATCTCCCAAATCTCTAGCAGTATTGCCTGAGATTTTATCAAGAACGTTTATTTGCTTTTGTTAAGTTTTATAAAAGTCAACAAGTTTCACATCATGCCGATATATTCAAAAATATATATCTGTTCTCTTGCGTACCAAATCAAAATCCTTACAAAAAAACAACCCCAAACTCACTTAAGAGCACACATTTGCACCGTTTATAAAAACCTTTTGCGCTTCGTTTGTCTGCAATATAATATGTAAAGGAATATCCGCAACGTCTGATGGAATCTCCTTTAGATTTAAAACGGCTATATCCGCATCAAACCCTTTTTCCAATCTGCCTTTATTAAGCCCAAGGGCTTTAGCCGCTTCACATGTAGAAGCTCGCAACAGCAAAACAGCCAAATTTTCAAGAGAAAAAGATTGGTGCATAAAAAGCGCGGCTCTCATCTCGTCCCACAAATTCAAACTTATATTTGAACTAAGTCCGTCCGTCCCCAAAAGTAAAGACGTATCGCTATTTTGAATCTTTTTTATATCCAAAACTCCCGTTTTTAGAAATGTATTTGAGCGCGGACAATGTACAATGGCATTTTTCTGTTTTGCCATCATTTCAAGCTCGCTGTCTCCGATATGAACGGCGTGTACAAAAAGTGTTTTTACGCTTTCGAAAAGTTCTAAAAACTCTTTTGCGGTTGTCATAGGTTTTACTTTGGGATTGAAACTTTTCATAAATTCACTCATCTCTCCGCTACCGCTATCAAGCCATTTTCGCTCATACAACGACTCCATAAAATGAGCCGTTACACAAACATCATCCTCTTTTGCCATATCCAGCACATGACGCGCCAACACAGGATGCGTCGAGTATGGAGAATGAACGGAAATGGCCGGCATAAAAGAGCAGCTTTTGGCTGCTTTTGCTTCGTAATATCTGCTCTTAAAATCGCTAAAAAGAGCATCAAGAGCAGACGGATTTGAGCCTATCGCTTCAACAAAATATACTGTATTTAGAGAAGTTTTTACGCAAGATTCCAAATCAAGTCCAAAACTGCTTATCGCTCCTATCGTCGTAACGCCGCTTTTTAAAATATTTTGAAGCATGTTTTCCAATAATTTTTTATCACACCTGTTTTGCAACTCTTCACGCGAAGCTATAACGCTCTTTAACCATAGCATAAAATCGCCGAGTTTTAATGTGGCTATATTGGCAGAAAATTCAAGATGCACGTGCGGATTTATAAGTCCTGGTATCAGAACAGAATTTTTGGGAAGCTTTTCAATTTCAACATTTTTATACTTTTTTGCTAAAATTGCGCCCTCTCCTACTTCGATGATCTTTTCATCAAAACATACGCCGCCGTTTTTAATAATATCAAACTTACTATCGCTCGTAAGCACAAAATCACTCAAAAGCACTCTCATAAATGTCCTTTTAAAAAAGAAATTGTAGCGTAAATTTTTCTTATGCAAAATAGTGGTACAATGTCTGCTTTTAAATCAAAAAAAGGCAAACTGAATGAAGATAGTCGTTATCCAAGGACCAAATCTAAACATGTTAGGGCACAGAGAGCAAAATATCTACGGCGCCATGAAGCTTGAAGATATTCACACTCAAATGGAAAATGTGGCAAAACAAAACAATATGGAGATTGAGTTTTTTCAATCAAATTTTGAAGGCGAAATAATCGATAAACTCCAGGAGTGTTTGGGAACAACAAACGGCGTTATTATCAACCCTGCCGCTTACACACACACATCTATTGCTATAAGAGACGCGATAAGCGCACTTAATATCCCTGTTGTTGAAGTTCATATCAGCAATATCTATCGTCGTGAAGAGTTTCGTCAAAAAAGCTTGGTAGCGCCCGTATGTTCAGGCCAAATCAGTGGATTCGGACCTTTTGGGTATCATCTGGCTTTAGTAGCGTTAATGCAAATTTTGGCCGAGATAGAAGCTATCAATAAACGAAAAACAGAAACCACGCCGGCAAAAGCGTAACTTGCATAAACTAAAGCCATATATCGCTCAAAATGAAAATGCGCTTTATTACGAATGCGGATTTTCTTGCGATAATGCCTTATTTTTGCGTTTTGGCACAAATGAGGCTTACTTTCTGACAGACGGCAGATATGTCGCCGAAGCAAAAGAAAACATCAAAAATGCCGAAGTTATAGATGCAAAAAAGGATTTGATAAAAAAAGCAAGAGAGATTATCAAAAAAGCACATTTAAAATATATAATATTTGATCCTTTAGAGTTTAGCGTAGCAAAATTTGACGCATTATCAAAAAATCTGAACATAACCTTCATTCCGCAAAAAAACTTCTCTCAAATAAAACGTATGATAAAAAGCAAAGATGAGTTAAATCTGATAAGCCAAGCTGTTCATGAAGGCAAAAAAGCATTTGATAAATTTTGCGTATTTATCAGGCAAGAAGGTATTGATAAAAGCGAAGAGGAGTTGTTTTTTAACGCGGAATTGATTTTTAAACACAAAGGTCGATTAGGGCTCAGTTTTGCACCAATCATAGCGATAAATGAAAATGCCGCCAAACCTCATGCGCTGCCCAGTACAAATAAAATACTCAAAAACGGCGATTTACTGCTTTTGGATGCCGGAGTAAAATATCAACGTTACTGTTCCGATAGAACCCGTACGATAGAGATGAAAAATAGCGCAACTTTTGAAAAAACACAACATTTTAAAGACCTGTTCAGACAAAAGATTTATGATACGGTCTTAAAAGCTCAAAGAGCGGCTATAGATACTATTAAAGTCGGTGTGAAGGCGAGCGAGATAGACAAAGCTGCCCGCGATGTGATAGAAAAAGCCGGATTCGGCAAATATTTTATACACTCAACAGGACATGGCGTAGGACTTGATATACATGAATTACCCGTCATTTCGCCGTATGCAGATACTATTATTGAAGAGGGTATGGTATTTACCATAGAGCCTGGCATTTATCTGCCTGATAATTTTGGAGTACGCATAGAGGATATGATCGCGATAGTGGAAGGTAAAGCGGAAGTTTTAAATGAAAACGCTCAATGAAAAAAGGGGTTTGCACTGGCATAAAACCAAATTTTTTCCAATCCTGAAAACGCCAAGAGATGGGTTTAAACACACAGCTTTTATAGGAATCGGCGGAAATGTAGGAGATGTCAAAAAGAGCTTCGGACGTCTTTTTAGATACTTTTTAAACTCATCGCTGATATATGTGATAGAGACTTCGCCTATTTTACAAAATCCGCCTTTTGGATATTTAAAACAAGATGATTTTTTAAATGCCATTATGGTGGTTCAAACATCGCTGAGCCCTCAAAAACTGCTTAAGTTTTTACTGCACACAGAAAATATTTTCGGACGCAAGCGAAGCTTTAAAAACGCACCCAGAACGCTTGATTTGGATATTATTTTTTTTGACACAGCAAAATTTATGCAAAAAAATATTATTATTCCGCATCCAAAATGGCAAGAAAGATTATCGGTTTTATTGCCTTTATCTATGTTAAAGAAGAGAAAATGAAGATTTTAAATTATAGCGACGACATAAAAAAAACATCGGATGAGCTGTCGGAAAATGTCTATAGCGATTATAAAAACGGTGCAAAACTTTTAGAAGATATCGGCGCAGCCGTAGCGATATTTGGAAGCGCAAGATTCAAAAACATCAATCCTTACTACAAAGAGGCTAAAAAAATAGCAAAATTGATAGCCGATGAAGGGTTGCACATAACATCAGGCGGCTCGGGCGGCATAATGAAAGCTGCTAATGAGGGTGCATACAAAAGCGCTAAAGCAGAATCCTTGGGATTTAATCTATTGCTTCCTTTCGAGCAAAAAACAAACAACTTCACCACAAGAAACGTTATTTTAAATACTTTTTGTATCAGAAAAGATATGCTTATCAAAAATGCCGTTGCTTGCGTAGTATTTCCGGGCGGATTTGGCACATTGGACGAACTGTTTAACACTTTGGCTTTGACGCAGACAGGAAAGATACTGCCGATAAAATTTTATCTCTACGGAAGCTGTTTTTGGAAAAGACTTGAGGAGTTTATAAAAACAGAATTGGTCGATTTTAAAACAATATCTTATGAAGATACAAATATTTTACACATGACGGACAGCCTGGAATATATTGTGAAAGATATCAAAAATCATACAAAAACCTATCTTGAAACGATGAAAAAGGCTGGGCTTGAAAACGGTTTAAGATATAAACTTATACAAAAACAGATTGAAAACTTTACAAAACAGGAATAAGAAAAAATGGCAAATATTTTAGTTGCAATGAGCGGAGGCGTTGATTCAACTACAACAGCATATCTTTTAAAACAGTCGGGAAATCATATAGAGGGTTGTTATCTGCGTCTGCACGGCGATGACAAAAAACATCGGAAAAATATAGATATGGTAAAAAGAGCGGCTGATTTTTTGGGGATAAAATATCATATTTTGGATCTGAGCAAAGAGTTCAAAAATATAGTTTACGACCCGTTTGTAAAAGCTTACAAAGATGGTACGACGCCAAACCCGTGTGTCCTTTGCAATAAAAATATAAAATTCGGCGCACTGCTTGATTTTGCCAAAAGTATCGGAATGGATAAATTGGCCACCGGCCATTATGTGCGCATAAAAGATGGGCTTATACATGAAGCTACGGATAAGACTAAAGATCAAAGCTACTTTTTGGCGCAAGTCTCACCAGACGCATTGCCGTTCATGATTTTTCCTCTGGGTGAAAAATATAAAAAAGATATAAAAGCTTTCGCCCTTAGTATCCCTCAACTTGAAGATTTTTCAACACAAAAAGAGAGCAGTGAAATATGCTTTGTGCAAAATACGTATATTGAAGTTTTGCAAGAGCATATGAATGTCTTAAAACAAGGCGAAGTGTTGAATACTAAAGGCGAAGTTATAGGAACTCATCAGGGTTATATGCATTATACGATAGGTAAAAGAAGAGGCTTTGAGATAAAAGGGGCTCACGAAGCACACTATGTTACTTCGATAGATCCGGAAAAAAATCAAATCATAGTCGGCAGTAAAGACGAGCTTGAGATAAAAGAGTTTAAAGTAGAATGTTTAAATATGTTTATCAGCAAAAACGAACTTGAAGCTTATGTGAAAATACGGTATAGAAGTCCTAAACTAAAATGCAAAATAATTATAAACAACGATGGCAAAAGCGCTCGCGTTATTATGTATGAGAGCGCAAGCGCAATAGCCGCGGGACAATTAGCAACATTTTATCAAGGTGAATATGTCGTAGGAAGTGGAATAATAAGCCGATAAACTAACTCTTTACAATACTCAAAACATAAACTA
Source organism: Campylobacteraceae bacterium (assembly GCA_031255525.1). GTDB lineage: Bacteria > Campylobacterota > Campylobacteria > Campylobacterales > Campylobacteraceae > JAIRKW01. The sequence goes on along the minus strand of JAIRSJ010000040.1, from coordinate 7,177 downwards.
ATATATTAATTCATATATTCAAGGTGTTTTTAAAAAATTTTATACTCGTTTAGGTTGTAAAATGATATGCTTATGGATAAGTTATAAGCGCGCGCAGGAACGTGAGGCGGAATTTTAACATAAATTTTGCTTTTTTGCCGTTAAGCTCGTTTATGGCTGCAATTCATTTACAAGGAGTAAGAAGTATGAAGGGATTTGCAATGCTTGGTTTCAACAAGGTCGGCTGGGTAGAAAAAGACCGCCCTGTTGCCGGACCACTGGACGCCATTGTGCGCCCGCTCGCTATTTCACCATGCACTTCGGATATTCACACAGTTTGGGAAGGCGCTATTGGCGACCGTCATAACCTGATACTTGGTCACGAAGGTGTCGGTGAAGTTGTTGAAGTCGGCTCGTTAGTGAAGGATTTTAAGCGTGGGGATAGGGTAATTATTCCGGCTATTACACCAGACTGGCAGGCTGTTGCCTCACAGATGGGATTTTCGCAGCATTCAAACGGCATGTTAAACGGCTGGAAATTCTCTAACAGCAAAGACGGTTTGATGGCTGAATTTTTCCACGTAAACGAAGCAGACGGCAATATGGCTCTTTTACCGCCGGAAATTAGCGTTGAAGAAGGTACAATGTTATCAGATATGGTGCCTACAGGTTTTCACGGTGCTAATAATGCGGAAGTAGAATACGGAGACACTGTCGCTGTAATCGGTATCGGACCTGTTGGACTTATGGCTGTAGCAGGCGCAAATTTACGTGGTGCTGCTCGAATTTTAGCTGTCGGTTCGCGTCCGAATTGTATTGAAGTGGCAAAATTCTATGGTGCTACCGATATCGTAAACTACAAAAACGGCGATATTGTTGAACAAATTAGAGATTTAGTCGGCGCTGAAGGTGTTGATAAGGTAATTATCGCAGGCGGAGACGTTGATACTTTTGAGCAGGCTATTAAAATAATCCGCCCTGCAGGCACAATCTCCAATATAAACTATCTTGGAAGTGGCGATTATATTAAAATTCCACGCGTAGGCTGGGGACTTGGTATGGGTCATATTAAAATTGTCGGCGGTCTTATGCCGGGCGGCAGAAAAAATATGGAATATCTCGCACGCTTGCTTAAATACGGTAAGCTCGATGTCAAACCGCTTCTTACACATCGTTTCAATGGATTTGAGCACATAGAGGAAGCTTTGTTGCTCATGAAAGATAAACCGCGCGATCTTATAAAACCTGTTGTTACATTATAAAAAGACAGATGACAGTCGTTTAAAATAGATCGTTTTTGCCGCGTTTGATTTAGAATTTTATCTTGATCAATCGCGGTGTAAAAATTACGACACACAAGTATTCTCTTTTATCTTTTATTTATCCATCTTAATATCATAAAATATCATCAACACCAAAAATACTCTCACAACCTTGCCGTAAAAGCAGATAAAATCGAGCCTAATTATCAAAAACAGCCTTTGATTTTTAAAAATTGCGCTTTTAGCTGATTTCTCTTGCGATAATACGTACTTTGCTGCGATTTGGGCGTTTATCATATATCAATGCCGCTTGCTGTTTTACATATCGCATCCAAATCAAAAATAACTCTCACGCAATACTTGCAACATAGTAACATTTATTTTGGAAAAAAGATTTTTTTATGTAGGTATTACGGCAAGATATCTTGCTATTTATATTTATGATAATTTCGCTGAAAACAGAGACAAATTATCTCATCGCTGGCAACTGCTTTATTTAACACGGCAATGCACTTCGTTATATCCATCTCGAAAAATATCAAGTTATTTCAATTGCGCTTTATACAAAGAAGCGTATATGCCCTCCTCTCTTTTTATCAGTTCGTCGTGCGTTCCGATTTCTGCTATTTGACCATAGTTTATCACCACTATTTTATCCGCATTTCTAACGGTTGATAGACGGTGAGCTATCACTATGACCGTTCTGTTTTTCATCAAATTATCAATAGCTCGTTGAACAACGGCTTCGGATTTATTATCAAGTGCTGAAGTTGCCTCATCCAGTATGACTATCGGCGCATTTTTTAAGAATGCTCTTGCTATTGCGATACGCTGTTTCTGACCGCCTGAGATCAATACGCCGCGCTCTCCTATCTGCGAGTCTAATCCGTCTTTAAGCTCAGCTACAAACTCTTCAAGGCATGCACTTTTTACAGCCAAATCTATATCTTCTTGAGACACATTTTCCTTCCCTAAAGTTATGTTTTCTCTTATCGTGCCGGAAAATAAAAAGTTATCTTGAAATACAACCGCAATATGCTCTCTTAACGAATACAAATCTATATCTCTTATATCTTTACCGTTAATAATGATCTTACCCGAACTCACATCGTAAAATCTTGGCAGCAAACTTGCAAATGTACTTTTGCCTCCACCTGAATTTCCCACAAGCGCCACAGTCTCGCCGGCATCTATCTTTATATTTATGTTTTTCAGTGAAAATCTGTTTTTAGAATACCCAAATGAAACATTTTGGTACTCTATGCTTGACACATTTTTATCAAGTACCGCAGCATTTTCGCTGTTTTTAATAGTCGGTATATCTTCCATCAGTTCAAAAATTCTCTCTATTGCCATAAGAGACATTATAACGCTGTTAAAATCATTTCCCAAAGCTTTTATAGGAGTATAAAGCATTAAAAGAGCAGCCAAAAACGATACAAAATTTCCGGGAGTCATCTCTCCTGAAGCTATTAGATAACTTCCGTACCAAATAACAAGAGCAATGCCGACAGATATGATAAAATGCATGATAGGCGACATAATTCCCGTTCTTTGCACCATTTTTATACCAAGTGTAAAAACGGACTGAAGAGTTTCTTTGAATTTTTTGTTTTGATAATTTTTCAGATTGTAAGACGTTATCACTTTATTTCCGTTAAATGCTTCATTGAAGTGAGTCATCACTTTTGCGCCGGAAAAAACAGTCTTTTTCATTATGTCTTTTATGCGTTTTCTAATGGTTCTCAGCGGATATAAAGCGCCGAACATCACGACCAAAGCTATAATAGCAAGCTGCCAAGAGTTATACAAAAGCACGCAAATAAGCGCGATAGATGAGAATATCCTGGTTACAAATTTTTTCAGATTAGAGATTAGACCGTTGCAAGCAGTATCTACGTCATTATTAAAACGAAATTGTATTTCGCCGGAGTTTTTCCTATCAAAAAAGCTTGCTTCATAGTCCATAAGCTTATCAAACAGTTTTATTTTTACATCGTTGGCTATCTTTCTGCCAACCCAAGTATTTAAATATGTAGCCAAATAGTTCAAAGAGCTTTGAACAAGACTAAAAACAATGATAAGAATAGGAATATATGCGGTAGCTTCTGTTGATTTTTCCACAAGTACAATATCCATGTAAGGTTTTAACATCAAAGCTATAAGAGCGTCCATTGAACCTATTGGTATCGTGATAAGCATAGCTATTACGGCTCTAACCCAATATGGTTTTACAAACGGCAGAATTTTTTTGTAATTTTGCACAATATAAGACGACTCGACCTTATTTTTCACAGTTTTTAACATCATCAGTCCAAATCCGAAATTTTTGTTATTCTATCAAATATAAACCAATAAAATAATTTCATTTTCGCCCTATAATAAAAAATTGTGCAAACGACGTATATACTCGCAAAAAAGTTAAATGATATTTTGCTTTTCTATATTTAACATATAGTAAAATAATTTATATAAATTAATAATAACTAAATTTGCTATTTGGGATTAAAAAACTGATTACATTTTTTTAATTAATATAAATCGTCAATTTATGAAAATTTTAATTAAACTCAAATGTATCTTGCAATATAATCCTCTTTTTCAATAAAGCTTTCAGGATTTTAGATAATGCGTATAATTGTTACCGGGGGAACCGGCTTTTTAGGCTCTAATCTATGCAAAAGACTCATCAATGACAATCATAAAGTAATATGCATAGACAATAATTACACAGGAACTCTTGAAAATGTGAAAGAGTTGCTTAATAGTCAAAATTTTCATTTCATAGAACATGACATCACCAACCCTATAGACATTAAGGAGAAAGTAGATCAGATATACAATTTCGCCTGTCCCGCAAGTCCTGTTCATTATCAGGGCAAAGCGGCAATAATGACCACCAAAACGTGTGTGTTTGGTGCGATAAATATGCTTGAGCTTGCCAAAAAACATAATGCCGTTATTTTGCAGGCTTCAACTTCTGAAGTCTACGGAGAACCGCAAGTGCACCCTCAAGTAGAAAGCTACAGAGGCAATGTCAATCCTATAGGCATAAGATCTTGTTATGATGAAGGAAAGCGCTGCGCAGAATCTCTGTTTTTTGACTATTATCGCGAAGAGGGTATCGATATAAAAGTGGTGCGTATTTTCAACACTTATGGAACCAATATGGATCCAAATGACGGACGTGTAGTGAGCAATTATATCTCCCAAGCGTTAATGGGCGAGGATTTGACGGTTTATGGGAATGGCTTGCAAACTCGATCGTTTTGCTATGTGGATGATCTCATTGAAGTCATTGTAAGGATGATGAATAGTCCAAAGGATTTTGTAGGACCCGTAAATATAGGAAATCCTCATGAATTCACAGTAAAAGAGTTGGCGCAAATAGTTATCTCCAAGATAGATAAATCCCTAAAAATCGTCTACAAAGAGTTACCGTTAGACGATCCGACTCAGCGAAAACCGGACATATCTTTAGCCAAAGCAAAATTAAAATGGGAACCAAAGATTCAGTTAGATGAGGGGTTGGATAAAACAATATCATATTTTAGAACAAGAATAGGGAAAAATATCAAATGAATATAGCAATTGTAGGTACAGGGTACGTTGGCTTGCCCACAGGCGTGTGTTTCGCAGAACTTGGGCATAATGTCACATGTATTGACAAAGAGGTTTCAAAAATCGAATCTTTGAAAGACGGCAAAATTACTCTTTTTGAAGACGGATTAGAGGAGCTGTTTCATAAAAATCTGAGTGCAAATAGGATCGGATTCACCACTTCTATGAAAGATGGTATCCAAAACGCCGATATCATTATTATAGCAGTCGGCACGCCTCCGCATCCTATGACAAAAGAGGCGGATATGAAATACATACACTCTGCCGCCATAGAGATAGCAGAGTATCTGAATAATTATGCCGTTATAGCCGTCAAATCAACAGTTCCGGTCGGCACGTGCGATGATGTGGAAATGTTGATCAAAAACAAAAATCCACAAGCTGATTTTGATGTAGTTTCGCTCCCGGAATTTTTGCGGGAAGGTTTTGCAGTGCATGATTTTTTTAATCCCGATAGAATAATAGCCGGTACGGACTCGATAAAAGCGCAAAATACAATCAAAGAGCTTTACAAATCTTTTAATGGCAAAGCAAAAATACTGTTTGTAAAACGCCGTTCGAGTGAAACAATAAAATATGCGAGCAATGCTTTTTTGTCTATCAAAATTCATTATATCAATGAAATGGCTGATTTTTGCGAAAAAACAGGAGCCGATATACATGAAATTGCTCAAGGAATGGGCTTGGACAGCCGCATAGGAGATAAATTTTTAAACCCAGGTCCGGGTTATGGCGGAAGCTGTTTTCCAAAAGACACGTATGCTATGGCACATATGGCATGTGCGAATGAAGTAAGATTAACCCTGATAGAAGCGGCAATTGAGGGCAATATCGCTCGCAAAAAAGAGATGGCCAAACGAATAGCACAGTGTGTAAAACATATTGAAAAACCAAAAATCGCTATTTTAGGACTTGCCTTTAAAGGCGGTACTGATGACTGCAGAGAATCTCCTGCGATAGAGATAATCGAAGAGCTTTTAAAAGACGATACGTATGACATCGCAGCTTACGACCCAAAAGCGATAGATAATGCAAAATTGCTTTTGGGCGATAGGATATCGTACGCGACAAATGAATGTGATACTACAAAAAATGCTGATATTTTAGCGATTTTAACAGATTGGGACGAGTTTAAAAACTATGACTTCTCAAAAATAAAAAAGCTGATGAGAGGTAACAAAATCTTGGATTTACGAAATATATTAGACGGTAAAAAAATCAAAGAGTTAGGCTTTGAATACAAAGGGATTGGAATTTGAATAATATATTGGTAGTTGGAGGAGCAGGATATATAGGTTCGCATACCGTAAAGTACTTAATGAAAAATGGGTGTAATTGCATCGTTGCGGATAATTTGATTTATGGGCATAAAGAGGCTGTTTTAACAGATAACTTTATACTTGCCGATTTATTAGATATAGATTCTCTACTTAATATATTCAATAACTTCTCCATAGATGCCGTTATACATTTTGCGGCTTTTGCTTATGTAGGAGAAAGTGTTATAAATCCTCAAAAATACTATAATAATAATGTCGTAGGCACGATCAACCTTTTAAACGCAATGCTATCAAACGATGTCAAAAAAATTGTATTCTCCAGCACATGTGCAACTTATGGTGAACCAAAATATACACCTATTGATGAAAATCATCCTCAAAATCCCATAAATCCATATGGCAAAACAAAATTAATGATTGAACAAATTTTCGCCGATTACGAAAAAGCTTATGGGCTTAAACATATATCGCTTCGCTATTTTAATGCAGCAGGCTGTTCTGCAGACGGTGACATAGGGGAAAGTCACGATCCGGAAACACATTTAATACCATTGGTTTTAAAAGCTATTAAAGAAGAAAGCTATTCTCTAAAGATTTTCGGTGCCGACTATGATACTTTTGATGGTACATGCATTCGCGATTATATACATGTGGACGATTTGGCACAAGCTCATTATTTGGCTTTAAAAAGATTAGACATTTATAATGGTTGCATTAATGTCGGTACCGGAATTGGTGTATCCGTAAAAGAAATTATACATGCGGCGGAAAAAATCAGCGGAAAAACTTGCCCGATAGAGTATTGTGCTCGCCGTCCAGGTGATCCAGCTAAACTTTATGCCTCAAACGATAAGGCAAAAAAAATTTTGAATTGGGAACCAAAGTATATTGACATAAAAAACATTATTCAAACAGCATGGGACTGGGAAATAAACAGAAAGTTTTGATAATGATACAAGAATCGACACCCAAAATATCCATAATTATCCCCGTATATAATACGGAAAAATATCTAAACAAATGTCTTGACAGTGT
>JAIRSJ010000069.1 GCA_031255525.1 Campylobacteraceae bacterium | reverse complement strand
GCTATTGGACGTACGATAAAAAGAAATAAAGCCGGACTTAGCGAAACCAATAAACCGATAGGGAGTTTTCTATTTTTAGGACCTACCGGCGTTGGAAAAACTCAGAGCGCGAAAGCATTGGCCAAATTTTTATTTGATAGTGAGAAGGCGCTTTTAAGGTTTGATATGAGTGAATACATGGAAAAACATGCAATAAGCCGTCTTGTTGGAGCGCCTCCGGGATATGTGGGATACGAAGAGGGCGGACAGCTCACTGAAGCGGTGAGAAGAAAACCGTATAGCGTTATTTTGTTTGATGAGATAGAAAAAGCGCATCCCGATGTATTTAATATACTGCTGCAAGTATTGGACGATGGACGTTTGACTGATAATAAAGGCGTTACGGTTGATTTTAAAAATACAATTATTATTCTAACCTCAAATATAGCGAGTGCCAAAATTATAGAGATGGAAGGCGACACAAGGCGTGCGGCAGTTTTAGGTGAGTTGAAAAATTATTTTAAGCCGGAGTTTTTAAATAGACTCGACGATATTGTGATTTTTAACCCTTTAAATGAAGACGGTTTGCGCGAAATAGTGGACATAATGTTTAAAGAGGTAAATAAAAAACTTGAAGCAAAATCTATCAAAGCAACTCTTACGAAAGAGGCTGTAAGTTTGATCGCAGACGCTGGTTTTGATAGTGTTTACGGCGCAAGACCTCTAAGGCGCGCTTTATATGAATTGGTGGAGGACAGGCTTGCCGAGCTTTTATTGGAAAATAAGATAAATGAAGGCGACAAGATAGAAATTGATGCAAAAGACGGCAAGATAGTTATAACAAATATCGGCATAAGCAATTAATTTGCAAATAATGCAAATTAGGTAAATTCTCGATAAAACGAAAATATACGTATAGGATTTGGTAGTATTTATGCATTAGGGCGTATGTTCTAAAGTCTTGTTGTTTTAAAACCAAATTCTGTATAAATGGCCAAAAATTTTCGATTTCGTGCAACATCGTAAAATGTCTTTTTATCTGCTTAAAAAAATATGACGCATTCATCGATGCAGCAAAGCTAATAGTTATTTTTTATCAATTAAAGTGTAATAATATTAATTATTATTTTATCTGTTATTATTATGTTAATCAATAAATTTTAGAAGTTTGAATTTGCAAGAACGGCGATTGTAGATTATTGTGATAAAAATAAAATTTGTTGGAGTTTGTTTTTTTGTACCACTTACCGTTTTAGTTGTCTGCTAAGTAGTTTTTTAAGAATATTACAGTAAAATCTCACGCTAAAATTAATATTAAGGAAATATATGAAGCGTACTTATCAGCCGCATAATACCCCAAGTAAACGAACGCATGGATTTCGCACAAGAATGAAAACAAAAAACGGTAGAAAAGTCATAAATGCGCGCCGCGCAAAAGGCAGAAAAAGATTGGCAGTATAGGCGCTTACCACTCATTAAAAAAGAGCGGTGAGTTTTCGGTAATTTATAAAGTTGCAAGCAAGTGGCACTGTGATGGTGTCGTGGTCTTTTACAAAATATCGGACGAGAAAAAAGCAGGGTTTACGGCCGGCAAAAAAGTTGGTAACGCAGTTTTGAGAAATTTGGCAAAGCGAAGGTTAAGAGCGTTGTTTATCGAATTTCAGAGTAAACTTAAAGACGGAGTTTATGTTTTTGTAGCCAAAGAGAGTATAAAAAATATCAATTATAAGCAATTGAAAAGCTCGCTTTTATGGTCATTCAAAAGACTTGAGTGTTTAAAATGATAAAGAGATTTGCATTATGGTTTTTAAAGTTTTATCAAAAATTTTTCACACTTTTTAGTTTTGGAAGCTGTCGTTATTATCCTACATGTTCGGAGTATGCAAAATGGCAATTTGAATACAATAGCCAATTTTGCGCGCTTTTAGCGTCAGCTTTTAGAATATTACGGTGCAACAGGCTTTTTAAAGGTGGCATCGATTATCCAAAAATCAAAAAAAGTAGAGTGAAAATTCCTAAACTCTTGACGAACTCGTTCAAAAAAGTAGATATTGCGGTGTGGTTTATTCCGATGAATAACAGGACTTTTTTTGTGGTCAAATCACTATGCAATTGTAAATAATTAAATTTTAAGGATTTTTTCGTGTTAGATAAAATGAGTGCACAACAAAGAGTGATATTAGCCATATCTTTGGCTTTTTTATTTTATGTTCTATATGTCTATTTCTTTATTCCGCAACAGTCTATCCCAAATCAAAATACAACTCAAGCAGAATCGGTTTTAAGTAAAGTTCCCTCGGATGCCTCCGAAGTCAAGTCAATTCCATATTCGGAAAACAAAGATGAGGTTATAACTTATGTCAAATCTGATGATTTTGAGATACATATAGATAAGATGGGACGTATAAGCAAGTACTTTTTGAATGGAGAAAATTATAAAGACGACAACGGAGAGAGGATACAGCTGATAGATAAAAGTTTTGACCTTTTGCCTTTGGAGATTAGATTTTCTGATGCGAGTTTATATAAAGAAGCCATCGAAACTTCATACAGAGCGGATATATCCGAAATACTGCTTGAAAACGAGCCGCAGATTTTGACGCTTATACAAAAATTGTCCGATGTCGACGTGACAAAAAAGATAACATTCACAAAAGATAAAGGATATTTGGTGGAAATCTCTTTATCACAACCAAAAAGTTATTTTATAAGCACTGGTTTTCGTCCGAACCAATTAGCAGACGGATATGCTTTTCATGGAGCAATTATCAAAAAGGCCGACGGTTCTTTGGCAAAGATAGACGACGGAGATGTGAAAAAACAGGAAGATTTTACAAGTGCCTCCTTTGCTGCCGCATCGGACAGATATTATACGACTCTTTTAGCCGGCATTAATGCAGACGAAAGGATTGATGTAAGCATACTCCCGTCTTCAAAACAAGATCCGAATATATTTATCAAGGGCAAAGAAAATCTTAAGCTACAGGGTTACATAGGTCCAAAATCAAGAGCTGCTATATATGCTGTAGATGAAAGGCTTGATGATGTTATAGAATATGGATTTTTTACGCTCCTATCAAAGCCTATATTTTCATTACTATATTTTATTCATTCAAAAATAGGAAATTGGGGCTGGTCTATAGTTATCATAACAATTCTTATAAGGCTTGTGCTCTATCCGCTCACATATCGCGGCATGGTCTCTATGAATAAAATTAAAGATTTGATGCCGAAAGTCAAAGAGCTGCAAGAAAAATATAAAGATGATAATCAAAAACTTAATATTCATATGATGGATTTATACAAAAAACATGGCGCAAATCCTATGGGCGGATGTCTGCCGATACTTTTGCAAATCCCTATATTTTTTGCGATTTACAGAGTTTTGGTAAATACTATTGAGCTTAAAAATGCAGAGTGGATTTTATGGGTGCAAGATTTGGCGATCAGAGATCCGTATTATATTTTACCTATCGCCATGGGACTTACCATGTTTTTACAGCAAAAAATCACTCCTACCAATTTTACAGATCCTACGCAAGAAAAGATTATGAAACTGTTACCGTTAATTTTTACGGTATTCTTTTTATGGTTTCCGGCAGGTTTGACGCTTTATTGGTTCATAAATAACCTTTTTTCTATCGGACAGCAAATGTACGTAAACAGAATTTTTAAACATAAAAAAATTAAGGCAGAAAAAGAGAAGGCGCAATAATGATACAAGTAATCGCAGATACGTTGGAAGAGGCTTATTCAAAAGCGGCCGAAGAGTTGTCTTGTTCGGTAACAGAGCTTGAGCTTGATGTTATTCAATATCCCAAAAAGGGTTTTTTGGGTCTTGGTAAAAAAAATGCTATAGTTGAAGCTAGAAAAATAGACGGTAAAAATTTTGCCCACAAATATGAAAAAAATTCTTACAATAAAAACAAAAGCGACTTTCACAATACCCAGCACATAAAAAAACATACGGAAAAATATGATAAATATGAAAAAAAAGAGTTCCCAAGACCGCATATAAATGAGAAAAAAGAGGAAAAAAATACTGAAACTACGATTGCCGCAAAAGCCTCTTTAAATAGACATAGAGATGTTCAAAAGAAGAGAAAACCGATAAATACCGGCACTCAATTTGATGAAAAATTTCACAAAGACAAAGTAGACCCAAGCAGTATTGTCTATGAAATTCAAGAAAAGATAAAACTGTTATTTTCCAATCTTTGTTTCGAGATTGCAGATATAAATGTTTCTGTTTATGACGACGAGACTTTATTGGTGGAGATTGACGGTGCTGATGCTGCGCTTTTAATAGGAAAAGAGGGATGCAGATATAAAGCGCTCTCATACCTTTTGTATAGTTGGGTAAATATAAAATATGGTTTCGGTATAAGGCTTGAAATCGCAGAATTTTTGAAAAATCAAGAAGAGATGATGGGAAAATATTTGACCCCCATTATTGAGCGCATATATACGCAAGGCAGAGGTCAAACAAAAATACTTGACGGCGTGCTTATCAAGATTGCACTTGAGAGATTACGAGGTGAATTTCCCGAAAAATATGTCGGCATAAAAAACGGCAGAGACGGAGGGAGATTTATCGTAGTGAATGATTTTAACAGGAAAAACACATAGATACAATAGCTGCTATCGCGACTGCTCATGGAATCGGTTCCATAGCCGTTGTGAGAGTAAGCGGAGCAAAAGCTTACGATATAGCCCTTTTGCTCTCGCATAAACTTTTTTTAACTCCAAGACATGCTACGCTATCATCTGTATACAGTGAAAAAGATGAATTTATAGATCAAGTTATTATCGTCTATTTTAAAGCACCTAACAGTTATACGGCAGAAGATGTTGTTGAGTTTCAATGTCATGGCAGTATGATAGTCGCTAATATGATATTACAAGCCATTTTGAAAAGCGGCGCAAGAGTTGCAAATCCGGGAGAATTCACAAAAAGAGCGTTTATTAACGGGCGCATAGACTTAAGTAAAGCTGAGGCAATAGGAAAACTTATAGAGGCGAAAAGTATTAGCGCTGCAAAATTGCTTTCCAGACATCTAAAAGGCGAATTGCAAAATTTCGTTGAAAAAGCAAGGGAAGATTTGCTTGAGATTATAGCTTTTGCCGAAGTTACGATCGATTACGCCGAAGAAGATCTGCCGGAGGATATAGAAGAGCAGAGTGTTGAAAAACTAAGGTTACTCGAAGCATCTCTCGAGAGAATTTTGGAAAACTCAAAGCAGCGTGAAGGACTGACAGAAGGATTTAAAATAGCGATAGTGGGCAAAACAAATGTCGGTAAAAGTTCGCTTTTAAACAGACTTTTGCAATATGAACGTGCTATCACCAGCAATATAGAAGGAACAACCAGAGATACGATAGAAGAAGAGATAAAAATAGGTACTCACATTGTAAAATTCGTTGATACGGCAGGCATAAGAGACGCTGATAATGAGATAGAAAAGATAGGCATCAAGCGCTCTTTAAATGCGATAGAAGCAGCCGATATTATTATCGGAGTTTTTGATAACTCGAGAGAAGCAAATGACGAAGACAGCGAGATATTAAAATTACTGCAAAATGCAAAAGCAAGCAAAAAAATCCTGTATGTGATTAATAAATGTGATTTGCAAAATCGTTTTGACATCTTGCTTCTTGAGAATCCAATAAAAATAAGTTGCAGACAAGACGTTAAATCGTTAACAGATGCAATTAATGAATACTTGAATACATTGGATGTAAATGATGAGATAATGCTCTCTTCAGCAAGGCAGATATCGGCAGTAATACAGACTTTGAATGCTATTAAAACTTCGCAGGATTTACTAAAAAGCGGGGAGCTGGAACTATTTTCTTATCATCTGAATGATGCTATAAGTGCTCTTTCATCCATAACAAAAGCTTATGAGAGAGATGAGATATTAGAGGCTATGTTTAGTAAATTTTGTCTTGGCAAATAGCATTTTAACTATATACTTTTCATATTTTTACAAATCCTTCTTAAGATTATAAAAAGAAGCGTTATTGGTTTGCATGTAGTACGATTGCATAAATTCTTGTTTTGTTTTAAATTGAGATATTTGCAATGGGTCTTGCAGAATTTATTACTCTTATTTTACATGAGTTTTTTGTTGTTTTTAAGCTTAAAGCAGTTTTTTAAAGATAAATGATCGTTTATCACGTCGTGATAGACTTTGTGTGTATTGTTGGTAGAGCACCGGATTTACTATAATTATCTTGATGTGCGTATTTGGATCAGCTCTCTTTGTTTTTCATGGTTTTTGTAATTAAACACGCGCTAAATTGTCGGCTGTTTTTGAAAAATTGTATCGCTTTTATCTTTTTATCTCAAATTTCTCTATTTTTTGCCGGATTAAGTGACATTTGTGCGAGAACAGATGAAAAAGAATAATTTTTATGCACCCAATCACTCATGTATCAAAATAAAATAATTTATTTTGATATAGCAGAAAACACAGAAATTATCCCAAGTAATTTTTTCTTTTTTAACACACCGATAAGCCCTTTTTTTGTACAATCTGTGAAAACTTTTGCAAGGTTATACGATGAAAACTACGACTGAAATTTTGAAAGCACATAAATTGACAGATGAAGATTACGTAAAGATAAAAACCATACTGCAAAGAGAACCAAATTTAGTTGAAATAGGTATATTTTCTGCTATGTGGAGCGAACATTGTTCGTACAAATCAAGCAAAAAATACTTAAATGGTTTTCCGACAAAGGCTTCTTGGGTCATACAAGGTCCGGGTGAAAATGCCGGAGTTATTGATGTTGGAGATGGAATTGCTGCTGTTTTTAAAATGGAGAGCCACAATCACCCAAGTTTTATAGAACCTTTTCAAGGTGCTGCAACCGGTGTTGGTGGAATTTTAAGAGATGTTTTTACTATGGGCGCACGTCCTGTTGCAAACTTAAATTCACTGAGATTTGGTAGAGTTTGGGGCGGTGATAAACAAGCTAAACATCAAAGATATTTGGTTCGTGGTGTTGTTCATGGAATTGGACATTATGGAAATTGTATGGGCGTTCCGACAATCGGTGGAGAGACATTTTTTGATGAAAGCTATAATGGAAATATTTTAGTCAATGCCTTTACTTTAGGACTTTGCAAAACAGATGAGATATTTTACGGACGTGCTGAAGGTATTGGCAATCCTGTTATTTATGTAGGTAGTAAAACCGGTCGTGATGGACTTGGTGGTGCGGTTATGGCAAGTGATAGTTTTACCGAAGAGAATAAATCTTTACGACCGACCGTTCAAGTTGGCGATCCGTTTGCTGAAAAATTACTTCTTGAGGCTTGTTTGGAATTATTTAAGAGCGATTATATAGTCGGCATTCAAGATATGGGAGCAGCTGGGCTTACTTCAAGTTCATTTGAGATGGCAGGACGAAGTGGAAGTGGCATGAAGATGCATTTAGATCGTATTCCTGCAAGAGAAGATGGTATGACGCCTTATGAATTTATGTTAAGCGAATCCCAAGAGAGAATGCTTATTTGTGCAAAAAAAGGTTGCGAAGAGCAAGTTTTGGAGATATTTAGAAAGTGGGATTTAGACGCTGAAGTTATTGGCGAAGTTACAGATACCGGTGATATGGAACTTTTTTGGCATGGTGAAAAAGTTGCACAAATTCCGGTCGCACCGGTGAGTGAAGAAGCACCGATACTTGATAGACCTATAAAAGAACCTGCGTATTTGAAAGATATAAAAAATTGCAAATTTAATTTTGAAATTCCGGATGATAATGCAATTTTAGAAAAATTTTTAGCTCATCCGGAAGTTAGTGATAAATCGTGGATATACGAACAATATGACTCAATGGTACAAACAAATACTATAAAATCTCCGGGAAGTCTTGATGCAAGCGTTATAAGGATAAAAGAGAACAACAAGGCAATTGCAATGAGTAGCGACTGCAATCCAAGATACAATTTCATCGACCCAAAAGGTGGCGCGGCAGCTGCAGTTATGGAGAGCGGTAGAAATGTTGCGATGAGTGGTGCAAGACCTTTGGCGATAACTGATTGTCTAAATTACGGCAATCCGGAAAATCCGGAAGTTATGTGGCAATTTGCTAAAGGTTGCGAGGGGATAAAAGAGGCTTGTTTAAAACTTAATACGCCCGTTGTTAGTGGAAATGTCTCACTTTACAATGAAACTGATAAAATCGGCGTTTTTCCAACTCCTTCTATCGCGATGGTCGGATTAAATGAAGATGCAAACAAAGTTTTACCATCATTTTTTCAAAAAGAGGGAAGTGCTATCTATCTTTTAGGTGATACAAAAGATGAGTTTGGCGGTAGCTTGTATTTGAAAGTTTTGGCAAATAAAGTTTGCGGAGAGTTACCTGAAATTAATTATGAGAAAGAGTTAAAGCTTTGGGAGCTTGTAATTGAAGCAAATAAACAAGACTTATTACTATCTGCAAAAGATATAAATGTCGGAGGAGTTGCGCTTGCACTTGCAAAAATGAGTGCAAAAAGTGGACTTGGAGCAAGTATAACAACAGGATTTGATGGCAGTAAATTTCTCTTTAGCGAGAGCTTTTCACGTGCTTTAGTTGAAGTAAAAGATGAAAAAGCTTTTGAAGAGTTAGCCAAAACCATCGGTTTAAGTGTGAAAAATATCGGAAAAATTGGCGGTAATAAGCTATTGATAGATGAAAGGATAGATTTAAGCGTCGCAAAAATATGTGAACTTTATCTTAACTCTTTTAAGAAATTGATAGAACAGGATTTGTAAGACAAAAAATGTAAGCCGTAACTATTTTAAAAAAAGTACGGCTGCAAGATTATCCATGATATCTCGATAGTCTGTCGCACCTCTGACGAAATTTGTGTGCCTGCCATTGTTGCAATTGTGTATCGGCAAAGTTTAAAAGCGCCAACGATTTAGCTACAGACTCAAAAATACTTGTGCCAAAATTGGTACTCAACGAATGAATAAACGAATGCGGCGCGATCCTATCTTTGCCATGAAGCCTAAAATAAAATGGCAAAGATGCAGGTTCGAGATTGTAGTTTTGAAATTTCTTGCGCAAGCTATTTGTGATAACTTCTTGAATTTGTGATTTTTGCTGGTTAGTTATCAGCATGATATCTCTTAAAAAAATCAATCAGTCTTTCTTTAAATTCTTTTTCTCGTTTTTCGATATCTTCTTTAAGCCAGTCATTGCTTGGATAGCTACTTAATTCTACTACCGAGACAATTTTAGACTGAGCGTATTTTTGTTTTTTTATTCCAAAATAGTTATTTCCAGCTTGAATATTTAGTTTTTTTTCAAATACGATTTTATTTCCAAAACTGTTAAGATATTGTTCAGCATCTTCTAATTCCCATCCACTATAATTAGTATCTTGCCATTTTTTAGGAAATATGTGTTCTATATCAAATGTATCGGGTATCAAATTTTTTTGATCAGGATTTAAATAAGCATCAAGCAATAATAACGCCTTTGATATTTTTGATGAAGCGTAAGAGCCAATTCTTGCTAATATTAATTCTTCATCCAAAATAAACTTCACTTGAAATTCATTATTATTTTGAATAGAGATACATGCGGCAAAAATATCGTCTTTAATAGCATTAACAGAAGGGGTTTCTATAAACTTAGCAAGTAAAAATGCTGATAGTTTTTTTAGTAAAATATTTAAATCGTTATCAAAAGTATCATTATTTTTATTTTTTATGAAAAATACACTTACGACATATTTCCAATAATCATTAGGATAACAAAACAGGCAGTGTAAATATTTACGATTTTCAATGGATATTTTATATCTGTCTTCTTCGTTTGGTTCAATACCTGTATTAATGTAAAGCCAGAAATTTGCCAATAGAATAATTTCATCAAGGAGATTATTATCTTTTAGTTTTTCATACTTATTAGTAGCGTAAAAACTTCGCAAACCTATTTCTCTTGATTTATCATTGCCTCTAGCGCGTAATACATGAGTATAATATCTAAATATATTGTCAAGAGAAGTATTTGCTCGCTTACAAATTTGAGTAAGTTCTTTCCATGTTTGTGTAAACTCTTTGCGTTTTTCCTCAGTATCGCAATTACGATAAAGCTGTGCTTTAAATATATCAGAATCAGCCAAAGGCATCCCTCTGTCATTAAGGGTAGAAAAAATGGTTAGGGCTGTATCTTGTGTTATGCATTCAATAGGTAAAATAATGCATTTTTGAAGAATGGTTACACATAATTGTTTCCACTGTAAAGGATTTTTTTCTGCGTATTCATCGCATTGTGCCTTAAAAAATCTATAATTTTCTGAATAACTATCATGAGAGTCTTCATCGCTATTCCCTGTCTCTAGTATTTTGTGAAACATATCATTGTCATCTTCTGTAGCAACTAACGATTCAACATGAATTTTTGTTTTATCTGATATTTTTTGTGAGATTGGATTTATATCCCAAATGCACGGGGCTAACTGATTTTTCAATCCAATAACATCTTCATCTTCTATCATATCTTCCAATTTTTTATAAAATGCTCTCAACATTAGCAAAAGTGAAGTGATACGCTGTTGCCCATCTATTACCTCCTGATTGTTATCATTAGTATATGATACGATCGTTCCCAAAAAATAATCAGTGTCTGTTTTTGCTTCAGTAATAGCAAAGTTTTCTATATCATTCCATAGTGTTTCACATTTTTCAGTATCCCATTTATACGGTCGTTGATAATCTGGAATAACAAATTTTCTATTTTGCATTTCGCCGAACAATTTTCCAATTGTTTTTTTGCTAACATGTAGCTCTGCCATATTTTATTCTCCTTTAGTTTATTTTATCTCAAATTAAACACCGTTTCTGAATATGCCGTCTTATCTTTTTCTGTTCTATTTAACACTGGGCGATTGAATTGATTGACGATTTGCATTCCCACTTTTTCAGCGATGGTCGGATAGATATTATATTTGTCGTTCGCCACAAGAAATACATCGTAATCCGCTATCAAAAAGCATTTGCAATTATTCAAAACATCGCTAATGCTTTGAATATAATTTTCTCTTGCCTCTTTTGTTTTGCCTTTGAAAAGTGCGCCGATTTCCAATCTGCCATTTCGTATAAATCCAAATAGGTCGTGACTGCTATTTTTTTGATTGATATACATTCGAAAATTATACTGGTTTTTTATAAAATTGTATTTTAAGTTGTGAACAAACACGTAAGTTTTTAAGGTTAACATTATGTTAAATAAATATAATT
>JAIRSJ010000094.1 GCA_031255525.1 Campylobacteraceae bacterium | reverse complement strand
TATTTGCCCTGTTAACTGATTGACCTCCCCACCGGACCAATACCTAAAAGAACCGCTAGAGCGGGGTCTACTTACCGTAAATTGTCCATTTACAGGCAGACTGTAGTTGTGTACATATTCAACAACTCCTGCCGGCGACCAATCCCAGGACCAATTAAACATAGTTAATGTTCCATTCTCCGCCCCAAAAGGTCCTAAAGCTATAGTCTCTGCTCCGTTGGTATTACGTTTGTACATATTTGTCCTGGCCGTACTAATAGCAGGGTTGTTGTATCTAAATATTTGACCGGAGTCTGTTGTTCCGTACAATGTATTACAATCAAAAGCTATGCCTTCTTTTTCTATCTCTATTGGAAAAGGAGCGCTCACATAGGTGCCCGAAGAGCAAACACTTCCTGATGTTGCTCCGCTTGCATAAAATATTACATTATTTTTACCTGTCGGCAATCTTGTTACAAAATCTCTGCTTTGTGCAGTAGTTAAAGTATACGGATATGTACCTTGCCCCCGATTGGTAACGCTTGCGCTATAGCAAGTGCCGTTTATTATGTATGCAATAGACCGCCATCTACTCTTATCGCCGCCGCCGGCACTGGTTATCCAAGCAGTTATCTTAATACTTGCAGTAGTATCTCCTAAAGGTATGAAATTGCTGCCGTCATTGACGGAAACTTCGGTTACAATTACATCAGCGTGTAATTGTGTCGATGCAAATACCAAAAAGAAAATCATAAAGAGTTTGGAAAAATTTTTATGAAGAGATAAAAACCGACAAATGCTCGTCACATATACCAACCGTTTCATTCTACACCTCACATGTAAAGAAAAATAATAGTAAGTATAGCATATTATTATTAAAAAGTCGCAATTTATATAAAATTTTCGCACAATATATCATATTTTATTGCACAATATTGTATGAATACCGACGCAATCGGAATTTTGTGAAAAATATCGTTTTACACATTTTTAGAAATAACTTTTTGTGAATTATTGTATTTTATTATCGTAAATATATATAATAGCTATAATCCAAATCGATGTGCTATGTCATTGAAAAAATACGTTTGAGAAAAGCATTTATCTTAAAATAATCTAAATATTGCGGATTGTTTGCAGTGCAAAAATGCAAAATATATTTTTTGACGATCAAGTATAGATAATTTAAGATTTTTTGTGAAACACATACATGATAAACGTTTATGATACTAAGGGTTTTTAAGTGTTGTTTGTGAGTGCATATATGTTTGTTAAATTGACTGTACTATAGCGTGAAAAAGTTTTCTATTTTTTAAAAGTTTCCATAAATGCGCTTCTGACTTTATGTTTTTCAAGAGCCGCATATCCTTTTGCAGTCACTCCGCCGGGACTCATGACAGCATCTTTTATAAAAGCCGGATGCGAATATTTTTCCAAAAGTTCGGCAAAACCTTCAAAAAGTCCTTTTATCAATGTAAAAGCATCATCTCTTTTTAGCCCCTCTTTTACCGCGCCGTCCATCAAGCTTTCAGCCACAAGAGCCAAAAATGCAGGTGCACTTCCCGCCAAAATAGTCGCTATATCAAGCTCTTTTTCGCTCTCAACCCACAAAGCTTTGCCAATAGAGTTCAGAATTTTTACGGCTTCGTCTTTTGAAGCTTTATCTCCTGTGATGGTTGTCATCGATTTGCCGTAAGTTGCAGCGATATTGGGCATGGCTCTAATATGGTTTTTGGC
This sequence comes from Campylobacteraceae bacterium, assembly GCA_031255525.1. Lineage (GTDB taxonomy): Bacteria > Campylobacterota > Campylobacteria > Campylobacterales > Campylobacteraceae > JAIRKW01. Next base: position 11,967 of record JAIRSJ010000094.1, on the reverse strand, counting down.
TTTTATCTTTTGTTTTAAAGTCTCGATAGATGTGCCTGCCAACACGGATATTATCAATCTCGCCTCACCTTCTAAAAAAGGCGAAACTTTATCGAGCGCGTGAGGTTTTACGCATAAAATAACGGTTTTACCGCTTATATCTGTGTCGTTTTTGTAGGTAAAGACTTCTATCTTTTTATCAAATTTATCGCGAAAGATTGAAAGCTTTTTCTCGTCTCTTCCAAAAACTTCTATCTCATAACCTGATTTTAAAAGTCTTGAAATCATAGCTTCTGCCATTGTGCCGTTTCCCAAAAAAGTTAAACGCATCAAAAAGCCTTTATAAGTGAATTTAAGCGCGCATTATATCAAATTAAACTTGCAATAACCAACAAAAAGGTAAAATTCGCTTTTGCATATGGATTTGTGTTTGCAATAAAAGGATAAAATTTCACATTGAGATTTTTAAGGATAGCTATGAACATAAGAGCATTTGTTTTAATACTTGCATACGTTTTGTTTGCGGGCGGATGCGCAGATAAAAGCGCTCAGATGCAGTATAACCAAAGTGCGGATCATTGGTACAACGAGATAATAAAAGCCATAGTGATTGGCGATTTGGAAAAAGCGGACGCATTTTATGTGTCTTTATCAAGCGAGCATGTAGCTTCTCCGATTTTAAGTGAGGCGCTGCTTATTTTAGCGCAAGCTCATATGAATGAGGAGGAATATGCGGATGCAAACAGGTTTTTGGACGAATATATAAAAAGATTCGGCAGCACTCTTAAAAATGAATACACAAGATATATGAAAATTAGAGCAAACTACGCCTCTTTTTCGCGTCCGAACAGAAATCAGCAGTTGATATTGGACACTATATCAAGCACGAAAAGTTTTTTAGACACCTATCCTAATTCTCAATACGCTCCAATGGTCGAATCTATGCTTGTGCATATGGAACTTGGCGAATATTTGATAGATAAGAATATCATCTCTTTGTATGAGAAGCTCAATAAAGGCGATGCGGCAGAATTTTACGATAATAAACCAAACAGGATTTACTTGGAAGAAGGAGAGATAATAGAGCCGACAGTGCCTTGGTATAGAAAATGGTTTGAATGGTAAACAAAGGAGAAAATTTGCAGATTAGTACATACAATACATTTCCAGCAGAACTTCCCATTGTAGCGGAAGATGATATATTTTTATACCCTTTTATGATTACGCAACTTTTTTTAAGCGATAAAGAGAATATAGATGCTGCGAACGAAGCGCTTGAAAAAAATAATTTAATACTTGTTTGTCCCGTTAAAACCGGAGATGAGGGCAACAGAAGTTTTGAAGCGATATATGATTGCGGCGTTATAGGCTCAATCATGCGAAAAGTGATTTTGCCTGATGGGAGAGTAAAAATACTTTTTCAAGGTATGACTAAGGGGCGAATCATAAAGCCGTCTCAAAACAAGCCGTTAAAAGGCGTTGTCGAAGTACTGCATATAAAGCAATCGGACAACCTCAAAATAGACGCTTTGCTGATGGTTTTGAGAGAAAAGATGCAAACGTATATATCAACAAGCGGAGCTATTGCGTCTGATTTTTTAAAGACTATAGGTCAGACAAATGACGCGGGACGCATTTGCGATCTGATAGCTCATGAGATTAAGCCTAAAAAAGAGCTTGCATATAAACTTTTTGTAGAGAGCGATTTGGAAAATAAGATATTGATGCTCATCGATTTGATTATGGAGGAGACGGAGGCTCTTAAATTACAAAAAGAGATAAAAACGAAAGTTCACTCTCGCATAGAAAAAGTAAATAAAGAGTATTTTCTAAAAGAACAGCTAAAACAGATACAGCAAGAACTTGGCGCAGATAATCAAAAAGAGGAAGAGATAGAGCGTTACAAAACAAAACTTGAAATTAAAAAACCTTTCATAGACGAAGACGCTTATAAAGAGATAAAAAAGCAGATAGACAGACTCTCTAAAATGCATCCGGATTCTGCAGATGCCAATTTGCTGCAAGGATATCTTGACTGGGTTGTAGAGATACCATTTGAAAAATCTGCCAAAAAAATACTTGATATAAGCGACGTCAAAAAACAGCTTGACAGCGACCACTACTCTTTAGATAAACCAAAAGAGCGTATAGTAGAGTATTTTGCCGTGAAAGAACTTCTTGATAGACGCGGCATACAGGATAAAGAGAGCAAGGGTGTCATTTTATGCTTTGCCGGACCTCCTGGTGTTGGTAAAACTTCTCTTGCAAATTCAATCTCAAAAGCTCTGAAACGAAAGCTTGTCCGAATAGCTTTGGGTGGGCTTGAAGATGTGAACGAACTAAGAGGACACAGACGTACGTACATAGGGGCTATGCCAGGACGCATAGTGCAAGGATTGATAGAAGCAGGACAGATGAATCCTGTTGTAGTTTTAGATGAGATAGATAAAGTAGCGCGCAGTTTTAGGGGCGATCCTACCGCTGTTTTGCTTGAGATTTTGGATCCCGAACAAAATAATAAATTCAGAGATTATTATCTGAATTTCAATGTAGATTTGAGCAATACGGTATTTATCGCCACTGCAAATGACGTATCTTCCATTCCTCCGCCCTTGAGAGACAGAATGGAGTTTATATTTTTAAGTTCATACACTCCTCAGGAAAAATATGAGATAGCAAGAAAATATCTGATTCCGCAAGAGTTGCGAAAACACGGGCTTAAAAATATAGAAGTCGTTTTTACAAAAGGCGCTGTTTTAACTATGATAGAAAACTATACGAGAGAGTCCGGCGTACGAAATTTGAGACGCAGAATTGCTGATATTTTACGCAAAAGTGCAAAGCAGTTGCTGATTGACAACAGTATAGGCAAAATATCAATCACGAGTGCCAATATAAAAGATTATCTGGAAAAGACAATTTTCGAGATAGAAGAAGCTGATAAAAAAGATCTTGTCGGGCAAGTAAACGGACTGGCATGGACAAGCGTAGGCGGCGATGTTTTGAGAGTAGAAGCCGTGCGTATTCAAGGAAAAGGAAATATGCAGCTCACAGGCTCTTTGGGAGATGTCATGAAAGAATCGGCAAAAATTGCGCAAAGCGTTGTGAAAGTGCTGATAGATGAAAAAAAACTAAATATCAACAAAAAAGATATTCCGCTTACAGAACAGGAAAAAAGCGATAAATTCTCTCCCGAAGAGAGCGAGATATATAGAAGATTTGATTTGCATTTGCATGTACCCGAAGGCGCTACACCAAAAGACGGACCAAGTGCCGGGATAACTATGGCTACAGCTATCGCTTCGATATTGTCAAATATTAAAGTAAAAAGCGATGTGGCTATGACCGGAGAACTTACACTAACAGGCAAAGTGCTTCCCATAGGCGGGCTTAAAGAAAAACTCATAGCAGCATACAAAGCCAAGATAAAAACGGTGATTATCCCCAAAAAAAATTACGAGCGTGATTTAGATGAAGTACCAAGCGAGGTAAAGGATAATTTACAAATTTTAAGTGTCTCAAGGATAGAAGAGGTTTTAGATATCGCTTTGGTAAAGTAGGGATTTTGCAAATGAAACACATAGTCTTCTTGACGGGAGCCGGAATGAGTGCTGAGAGCGGAATTAGCACCTTCAGAGACAATGGCGGCTTGTGGGAGCAGTATGACGTTATGGAAGTTGCAAGTATTGATGGATGGCACAAAAATCCCTCATTGGTACAAGAATTTTACAATGAACGCCGCAAGCAGTTAGAAAAGACAGAGCCAAACGAGGGACACAAACTTATCGCCGAACTTGAGAAAGAGTTTAAAGTTACCGTTATTACGCAAAATGTGGACGATTTGCATGAGCGCGCAAAAAGCTCACATATCATACATTTGCACGGAGAACTTACAAAAGCTTGCAATGAAAATAAAACGGAAGTTATCGATATAGGATACAGAAGTATCGAAGCAGGTGAAAAGGCAAAAGACGGCTCAAAACTTCGCCCTTTTATAGTATGGTTTGGAGAAGATGTGCCTTTGATGGAAAAAGCGGCGAATTTGACAGCAAACGCTGATATCGTTGTTATTATCGGTACGTCGATGCAAGTTTATCCTGCGGCAGGACTTGTGAATTATGCCAAAAAAAATATACCGCTGTTTTTGATAGATCCGAATGGTACGGATAAATGTCTGCCCGGGGTAAAACTCATAAAAGAAAAAGCAAGTATCGGAATAAAGATTTTAAAAGAGAGGCTTTTTGCTCTTTGATGATTGATAGACGATTGATATTTGATTGCTTAAAAGTATATTTTGTATTTTTACGCTGAAAATAACTTAATTTAAGTTATATCTATTACGTATATTTACGATAATATAATATAATAATTCACAAAAAGTTATTTTAAAAATATTATTTTTAAACCTATAAAGCAGTATTTGCATAAAATCTTGGTCGCATTAACATTGACGCAAATTGTGATTTTTAGGCAATAACATGCTATACTTATCGTTATATTTATCTTTGTTTTGTGCGAGGTGTAAAATGCAAGCGAATTCACTTTCTTCATTTATCAATAGTCAAACTAAGCTCTTAAAAATAATAAAATTGGCTATTATATTTCTTATGTTTTTTGTTATACCGATAAATGCGCAAATAATACCTGCAAACGTAATTAGTTATAAAAATGCTGCCGCTCCGTTAAATTTTAATTGTGATGATAAGATATATTTTACCAGAGGCGGCAGTCAAGACTTTATTTATGAGCTTGATACAACCACTTGGAACTATAAACAAATGTTTGAAGTTACAGGCACAAGCCATAGTTATGCAATGACAACTATTGCGCTGGGGCCATTAGGCAGAAATGGGCGATTGACACTGTTTGGCTGGGATTATAATATAGATTCAGTAACCACTCCTGGCAATATTATGCATTCGATTCTTTGGATACGGAACGGTACCATCGAGCCTAATGGACCACTTTATGTAATATCCAACGGCAGGAGTTATAGTTCTCGCGGATGGGCTTCAGGCGAAGTTTATCAGCTGACAGGGGAGATATATCTTATGGATGGCATTACTTCCGAACTTGACGTGCAGCAAGTAAGGATAATAGATCCGAGTAATCCCGGAACATTAGCGTCAAATGCTAAAAATTTTAAAATAGATATAAGCAACCTTAATTTTGCGCATAGTTATAGAGGATCCGATATGGCAATTGATGCCGAAGGAAACGCATATGTGATTATTACTGAAAGCGGAATGAGACCAAATACATATCTTGTAAGATTAGACAGGCCAAAAAGCCCTGACGGTTCTTTTTCGGACAATACCAATGAAAAATTCAAAGCTTCATTGGTAAGAAAATTGGACACCCCACAAGATTTATCATACGGTCACTCCATATGGAGTTTCGCATTTTTAAACGGCAAACTTTATATAGCGGCAGATAGGGTATCGGTTACAACGTATAATAATTATATATATGAAATAAATCCTTTATCCGGAAGTTCAAAAAATCGCAATAAGCCAAATGGTTTCGGTGCTACATCATGGATCACTGATTTTGCTACATGCCAAGTTGCTCCGATCATAAGAGGTAAAGTTTACCTTGATGCAGATGGAAATGGGATTTTAAGCACAGCTGAAAAAAACGCTCCGGGCGTAGAAAATATTACTGTAGATATATATGATGCGCGCGGCATTTATCTTGGCGGACAAGAGACTGATTATAACGGCGAATATAGTCTTATGCTTCCCGGTCTGAACACGACTTTTTATGTTAGATTGAGACAACCTCAAATTGACGGTGTAAATGCTCATCAAACTTGGGCATCAGGTGGCATATATGAATGGAGAGGAACACTAAAAGCCGGAAACAACACGGTAGAACCGGTATGTTATAATGGCATTGTTCAGTTAGAAAATACTACGACAACCAATAAACCTCAAATAGGTCATTTTATAAATTATAATTCAACAACTTGTTATGGCGCCAAAGCAAATAGAATAGATAAATCTGACAATTTAACGGTAGGAAAAGCAATAAGTGTAGTTAACGATGCTAATTATTACTCAAAAGTGTTTATGCAGACAGATCGAGCTGTTCCACATGCTGATTTTGCTTTGACTCCTGGTGATAGAAGTGATGCTCCTAATAGAACCATAAACGGCAAACGTTATAATTTCGGCGAAACCGGTCATTTTGTTAATACAATAGATGGTATATTTTTGGGCAATACAAGTAGTCAAATAGATGCTGACTCAAGTTCTATTGCTAATACCAACACTTCTACCGGCGATGATGATAGCGGCAGTGGTGTTCGTGATGATTATAGTGTTTTTGTTAAAAAAGCTGACAATGAAACGGAGGAATTTAAGCCTGTGCAAGGTCGTTTGTTTGAAAACGGAAAAACTTATACTTTTAGAATTAATACACCGAATAATAAAGGTTATCTGAACGCATGGGTAAGTTTTTCTAATAATGCAACATTAACCGAAAATACTTTTCAAGATACTCTTAACGGCAGATTTATAACCAATTCTGCTGTATACAGCGACAATGCTTTTACGGATTTGAGTTACAGCAATGAAAATAAATCTTGGGAGTTTAACTATACTGTGCCGAATACAATATACACTAATGACAATAACAATACTACATTTGCTTATATGAGATTTAGGTACAGCAATATAAAAGTAAATGACATGCATTTTAAAGATTATCCGAAGGGAAATAGTTACTGGAACGATCATCCTTGGACGACTGATGGCGAAGTTGAAGATTATATGGTTTACTACCATTACGAATATAAACCGCAATATGTCCCTGCAAACTTAACCGTTGTAAACCAAAACTTCGCCCAAGTAGGTGGTGATACTTTTAATATAAACGATCATAATACAATAGGACTTTTCACACAAATAGCAGGTAAGCCTTTTGTCGTAAAAATGGTTGCCCACAATAACGGAACTATTTTAAGTAGTTTTGAAAAAAATGTAACTGCTGTTGTGGAGTTTATAGAGTACGGTTCTTCGGCCGAATGCGATGCCGATGATATAAGAGTTTTGGTTCCGGAAGCGGCAAAGCTTGATTTGGACACAACTGAAACGGTGAAAGATTTCACTCTGACTTTGAATGATGTCACAACAAACGGAACTTTCAGGGTTACTTACTATTATGCAAACAATACCGACGGTCTATCAAACGGTACGGATGTTGCTTACAGTACCACCAGATGTTCGGACATCTTTTCCGTAAGACCTGCGACATATGGATTAAGCGGTTTTGAGAGTAATTTGATCGGCGGAAAAGTACTCAACGGAACTATTAAAGCGCTTAGCTTTAGCGATGCCGTTACAACAGCTTACAACCAAACTTCAAATAAAATATCGCATAAAAACTCAACACTTGTACCTTCTCCTACTTGTAATCTTAGTGAATTTAATATAACGGTTGCAGACTCGCACTTACAGGTAAATACAACAAAATTCATAAACGGTGAAAGCAATATAACCCTCTTATATAACAACATCGGTATAGTAAAAACCTCTTTTGTCGATAAAAGCTGGACACAAGTCGACTATCCGCCGGAGATAGATACTTATGATTGTATCCCGAATAATTCGACAAATACACATGTAACTGCAGGTATATACAAAGGAAGAGTCGGATGCGATATAGCACTTGATAAAACTTTAAAATTTATTCCCAAAGGTTTTGACAATACGCTCAGAGTTTCTGACTTTGATGCAAGTTACACGTATCTGTCGAACAATACTTCGGAAATGCATGCTAATGTGGATATGAGCATATCGGCTGTTTTATATGATGATGATATCGCAACAAATTATCATCAAAACTGCTTCTCCGAAGATATAAGTTATACCGTACAGCTTATCAATGAAAATCTGACCGATTGGAACAATAGAAGTCATACCAACGGAAGCAACGCTACAGAGCGTATATTTTACTACTCTAACGGCGCAACTGCCAACATTACGCACAACAATGTCGATAAAGACGGAGCGGTAACTTTACTGACAACTCAGGGTAATTTTACAAATGGCACGGCAACACCGAGATTTAGTTTTAATTTCGGACGATCTACCGTTGAGAGACCGTTTATAGTCTCGTATAATGATTTTAACGTTACCAGTATGGTAGATAATGACGGTGTGGTGGGAAATGGTATTCAAGCAGGAGATGGGGAGGCTCACTTATACTTCGGTAGAGTTAATTCCAAATATAAAGTCTATTCCGTTTATGAAAATGCGACAAATACGACAATCCATTATGAAGTTAATTGCCCCAACTGCGACCGTAACCGTTACGAAGCTGCCGGAAAATTGGATATTGAATATCCGGATTGGTTTATTAACACAAATCATGACGCTAATGACGCCGGAAATGTAATGGCGTTTCAAAAGAACGTGACCGATGCGAATGCGACTTTAACAAAATCCAAAGAGAGTAATGAAGCAAAATACAGTTCGTCCGATGTAACAAACGGGGTTGAAATACTCGGCGTCAAAAAAAATGGCTCAACTTCTACGCCGTTTAATGTGAAAATAACTATGGAATCACACGAATGGTTGAAACACGAACCGTCTTTTGACGTTATATTCAAAGGCGGCGGCGGCGACTGGGCAGGATTTGGCAGAGCGAACATTGATGACGGGACAGATAATAAGACGGGAAGGATTATAAGAGAAGATCCGGGCGGCGATATAAACATAAGGATGGATTGGTAAGATGGCAAACAGAGCCTTTTCGTTAATAGAGCTTGTTATCAGTATAGTCGTCATAGGTATAGTTTCGGCAAGTTTCCCGCTTATTTTAAGTCAAACAAGCAATAATGTAGCCTTTGCGATGCAGCAAGAAGCTATTTTGGCAACAAAAACATACATGGGTACTATACTCTCGTATCCATGGGATGAAAACTCTATATTTAATGACGGCAGCGGTGACGAGGGTATAATTTTAAATGTCGATACGGGCGATACTAACCTGAAAGGTGCCATGGTAAGCTTACTGGATAATGCTACTGCTCTTAGAGCGGGGCATATCTTGGGAGATAAAAGAAGAAAAATGAAACTTGACGGCGGCGCTTTTATAAAGCCTTGTTTTGGGAATGCTAATTGCAGTAGTGTTAGCGGTTTTTCTATGGAAGCTTTTAACGGAAAAGCTCAAAACTTGAGTGTCGTTGACGGAACTAAAAATATAGACTCTACATTAAGATTTATATTAATGCCGACTGTGAGTTATATCGATGACGATTTAGACTCGGGTGATTATAGTAATACCGAAAATATAACATTTAAATTTAACCGGTCGGCCACTGGTATTACAAATATCAAAAGAGTTGTTATTACAGCCAGCAGTACCAATCCCGGCGATCCTGAAGTTAATATGACTTTTAGGGCATACTCTTCAAATATAGGTGAATTTCAACTCTTATCAAAGGCTTACTTATGAAAAGAGATGCTTTTACTATGGTGGAAATTGTTATGGTGATTGTTATATTCGGAATAATCTCAACCATAGGTGCCAACATCATAGCAAAGATGTATGCGAATTATATGCAGTCAAGAACGGTAAATTATCTGCAGTCTCAAAGCGAAATTGCATTGGAACAGATAGCAAAAAGACTCCAATACCGCATAAAAGACTCTACTGTAGCGAGAAAAACGACGACAAATACAATTCGTCGCTTATCCAGTACCGAAGTTGACGATACATTCTCTGTTATTGAATGGATAGGATACAGTAATGAAGCGATGCTTACAACAGGAGCACCCGGATGGAGCGGTTTTATAGATTTGGACAGCGCAGATACCTATAGTCCTTACTTAGTTACTCCCGGAAGCGATTTGACAAGCGCAGTAAACATTATGAAAGCGTTAAGTAACAATGAAGTTAATTTGACTGATGGCGGGGAAGCCGCTCTTATATTCAAAGACAAAAAAGGTAATGAACCTGAGGTAGGTTACGGATGGGACGGATTAGGCGGAACAGCTGATTATATGCTGAAGGTGAAACGAAAAGATGGTACGACTTTTGAAATCACAGGCAGTTCCCCGGGCTATATTCACGAACACTACTATCTTGCCCATTCGGCTTATGCTTTAGTTCCGATCAAAAAGAGCAGCGACGTAGACTTTGACCTTGAGCTGCGCTACAACTATCAGCCTTGGCTTGGTGAAAATTATGAAGACAACGCAAAAAGGGCATTGCTCGCAACAAATGTAAGTTTGTTTAGAGCAAAACAGGTAGGAAATACTATCCGTCTGAAACTTTGTTTACATGATAATAAGTTAAGCGGATTTGAAAATTATGTAGCAGCCTGTAAAGAAGAGGTGGTATTATGAGAAAAGCATTCGGTTTGATAATGGCTATTATGTTTATAGTTTTGGTTGCAACCATAGGTGCTTTGGCGCTCTCATTCTCCACACAGACAAACAGACAAACGTTGGACTCTTATATCAAAGCTCAAGCCGAATTACTCTCTTACAGCGCCACAGAATATGCGCTTTTGGCTATATCGGGACACAATATAGCTACTGCTAATAACTGTATAAATAATATTGATATTCAAGACGGAGGCTTTAATATAAGCATAACGCTTCAATATATCGGGAACGGCCTGCCTGCAGCATGCGAAACATTGTCAAATACTATAGCAACTAGCAGTTCTCAAGCAACTGTTTTAATGGACACCATAGTCTCATATCCCGGAAGTGAATCTAACGGACCTGTGCGTATTCACAGACGAACGCTTCAAAAACCTTAGTATCATAAGCATTCATCATAAAAACCTTGACTGTGAAGATTGCCTGATGTCTTATATGTGTTTGGATTTGCTTGTAACAATATAACTCTATATATGTTTATAATCTTCAAAAGTCTCAACTACTCTTGTAATCGTTTGCGGTAGTTTATCTATACAAAAGATTCGGTTTTATTCTCTTAACATCATAAAGCATTCGTCATATTTTAATTTCCGACACTTATCCATACTTAATTTATCACATATAACAGAAGCTTTTATCTGCGCTAAAAAGCCTTAAATACTGTATATACTTAAGTGCGCATGTGTTATAATCTCCGTAAAATTTTTAAGAGGTTGATACAAATGAATTTGAGCATAACAGGCAAACAATTAGAGCTTACAAATCCCATAAAAGAGTATATAGAAGAGGCAGCTGATTCTCTTAGCAAATACAATCTGGATATCATATCCTTAAGAGTTATAGTTGCAGCAGATGAAAAGAGTGCAAAAAGAGGTTTTAACGTTGACTTTATTATCAACTTGGCAAAAAAAGAGACTGTAGTCATAAAACAAAAAGATAAAGATTTATACGCAGCCGTAGATTTGGCTATAGACAGAGCCAAAAAAGTTTTACGTCGCACACATGATAAAATAATAACCCTAAAAGGTAAAAAAGATTCGACACAGAGTGAAACAAATATAATCATAGACGCAGATGAAATCATACCTATGGAGTTGGAACTTTACAAACCTCTTGAGATAGAAGAGGCTTTGGAGAAATTAAAAGACAGCGGTATGCAATTTTATGTCTTTAATGATATAGACGCTAAAATGAGAGTAATTTACAAAAGAAGCGATAATAAATTCGGTCTTTATTAAATTTAATATTTAAAGATGATATCAACATCAAGTCTATCCGCGGTGTAGATGTAACTATAAGACAAAGATGATAAAAACGGACATTAAGCTTTGTGTTTGTCGGTGATTTGCGACATTTTTAAATAAAATAGCCGACAATTTAGACAAACATTAAGCTTGCTTGTTGATGTCCGTAACCTCAAGAGATTACTTTACACACTGTAATCGGTGATAAAATATTATTTTAAAAATCAAACAAAATGAGATATTTGCCATCACTGTAAATATAATTTTGATTGTTTTATTTATGATAAAAGGGGCGATTTCGCCCCTTTGTTTTTAAAACAATTACCAATTGATTTTTTCTCTTAAGT
>JAIRSJ010000016.1 GCA_031255525.1 Campylobacteraceae bacterium | reverse complement strand
GAAAAACATCAGATACATTTTTGCATTTTAAATATAATATGAAATTTGAATCGCTGTTGTATATTTTATGATATTTTATATTTTTTTTCGGCATAAAGTATTTAGCTTATATCAATTTACGCTACAAATGTCCAAAAAAAGTATTTTCTTTATTTTAGATGAAAGTATGTTTGTCGGTATTTGTGGCGTTATAATTTGATTTCAATATGAACATTGCTGATTTATCGGCAAAAAGTCGCTTAAAAGCATCGACAAAATAGTTTCATGCACAAACGTTTTACTTACAGATAAAAGGTGTCAACGGATATCGATGAGCTACCCGATATTTTCTCACACATTTTTTGCTTGATAACAACAAAGCCACTTCTTATATTATATTTTTATCTTACAAGCAAACGTGATAAGCTATTTTACTTGCTCTACCTTATATCCTTTCTCTTTCAAGCTTTTTAGCAGTCCGTCCCCACTTTGCACATGGCCAAGACCCACTATGATAAATTCCGTATTTTTAGTGGTTAAGTATTTTTCAATTAAAGCAAGCCATTGCTTATTTCTATCAAGAACAAATGCTTTGTAAAGATTCGGAAATTTATCTCTCATCTCTTGTTGTGTCTCATCTGTAGTTTTTGAAGTTCCATTACGCCATTCTGCAATTAAGGAAGGCATAATGTCTTTTAGGCTGTCCAATTCATCAATGGATTGCAGCACATATTCATCTCCTATCATACCAAAATCATTAAATAACTTCATCTGAAACTCTATCGTTTCAAAAAACTCGGTCTTTTTACCGCTTTGCACGGCTTTATTAAAATAATATTCATCAACCCCTTGAGCCATAAATCCGAGCTTCCCTATTTGCGCTACAAACAGAACATTTGCTATTGAAAACGGAGTGAAATTTTCCATGTACTTTATCGGCAAACCAAGCTCTTTGCATTTTTCCTCAAGCAATTTGTAGGTTTTTTGTCTAAGTACGGTTTTTAAGGTTTTGCCTTCGGGAAGCATCATGTATTGCAGCATCTTTTGCACAACTTCAGGATTGTTCGCTTCGTTTATATCAGCTTCAAAAACCAGTATATCGGATTTATCAAAAGCTATGTCGAACTCTTTTGGAAGCGGAAAGTCTTGTGTTCTTAATATATGCACACTTCCTCCGATATAAAGAGAGCTTGCGCCTTTACTTATTTTCCAGACAGATGATTGTGCGAATGCAAAAACATTCGTCAAAACAATAAATACAAGCAATATAAGTAATTTTTTCATATTTTTTGCCTTTTTGCATATTTTCTTTTTGTATTATATTATTTTTAAATTTAAAGAATACACAAAAAAGATTTAAACCATATCAAATAAGCAAAACCTTAAAGCAGTGATACACACTTCACATATACACAAAATCAATGCAGCTATCAACTATCACACAAGCGCCATATACAAGATATTATTGGAATAATAATTATAAATTATTTCAAAACAGATACAAGCTTATACAAACTCTCTTGGTATTCGCGCATTTAATTTTACTAAAATGTCATAACTTATAGTGTTAAAATATTTTGCCCAAATAGTTGCGTCATTAAATACGGATATCTCTTCTTCACTGCTATTTACGCTCATAGAGTCCATAGAGATGCGTCCTAAAATGAGCGATTTATTTGTTGTTTTTAATTCTCCTTTGCCATCATACCTTAAAATGCCGTCAGCATATCCTGCATCATATAAGGATGAGATCATGTTTTGGTTAGAAACAAATGTGCCGCCGTAGCCCACGCATTGACCTTTTTTTAATTTTGTTGTGCTTACTCTTTTTGCAAATAACTCAAGTACGGGCTTTAACCTGAATTTGCCGAAAACTTCCGGTAAATCACAATATCCATACATGGCTATTCCGATTCTGGCAAAATCCTCGTCAAATTTACCGCATCTTAGAAGCGCAGCGGAGTTACAAGAGTGAAAGTAGACTTTAGGCAAAGAGTATCGCTTTGAGATATCGGCATATCTTGTTTTAACTTCGTCAAAATTTTTGCGCTGCCAAAAAAAATCCCCACTTATCTCATCAGCCGATCTAAAATGTGTAAATATGCTATGAAGCAAGAGTTTTTTTTCAGAAATAATAGAGCAAGCAAGTTCAAGTTCATTTGCTTTTATGCCGTTTCTGTGCATTCCCGTGTCTATTTTTAAAGCTATGCGAGTACCATTTGGCGCGCTTTTTAACGCTTCTATTTCATTTGCGGCAAAGATTATTTTAGAGTGTTTAAAAAATGCCTCTTTGCACTCTGATAAAACGATAACGTTACAGAAAAATTTTTCAATACCCAAAGCTTCCTTCGCATCTCTCGTAATTGCATGAATTATGCCAAGACTTGCTACTTTAGGGGCAAATATGCTAAGTCCGTGCCCATATGCGTTATCTTTTAAAACAGCGATAAGCCTCTCTTTGCCAAATGCTTTTTTTGCTAAAATATCCAAATTTGAAGCAAGATTTTGCGAATATAGCTTAATCTCAGGCATTTAACATTTTCATCGCGCTTGCAAATGTTTTTCGCGCTTTATAATCGTATTTATAGAAGATTTTGTAAAAATCCTGCGCATTAAGCGTAGAGTTTTTATCAAAATCAAAATTAAGACCGCTTTTATCTTTAGGGATAGATTTATCCAAAAACTCAAATAGTTCGTCACGGATTGCAAAGAATTCACCAAGCTCTTTTTTCAACTCATTTTGTTTCATTGTCAAAACCTCAAAAAATATAAAAGCAATTATAAGAGATTTTGACTTACTTTTCGATACAATTTGTGTTTAAAATGATAAAAAGGTGTTATTGTGTTGAAAAAAGTTTTGGTATTTGTGGTTTTAATTTTGGTTGCACTTGGCATTTTTCTTTTTCAAAGCGGTAAAATATACCATTTTTTGCAAAAAGATATAACATTTTATGAAGCGCAAACAGAGTGTGATTTACATATAAACTCTTGCGAAGCTGTTTTAAAAGACGGCAGAAGCATTATATTTGATATCGATAAGCCGTTTAAAGCAGGTGAAGAGATGAATTTTAGCATACAAGCAGGCGACTTTAAAGACAATGAACTTTTAGCACAAATTTATGGACTCAATATGAATATGGGTATATTTGAGTACTCTTTGGCAAAAACAGGAGAGAATAATTTTCAGGGCAAAGCGTTGCTTCCTACATGTATGAGCGGTAAAATGAATTGGAAGATAAATATTATCTCCAAAAAGGATAATGTTGGGGCAAGCTTTATGCTGGAGCTTTGACTTTTTGTCTGAAATATCCGATAAGCCCGATTATCATTTCGGCGGTTTTATTTTTTTATAATTTTGGCATATAGACAAAATCTGCAATAAGAACAAGCAAGTTCAAATTGTTAAATTGTAGTGCATACAATCGGAACTTATTTGGTTAAATTGCTTCGGTCGTTATGCTTTTTCGCAATGACGTATGGGTCGGATGAATTTTAGCTACGGTTGTTTTGCAATCAAGTTATTATAAAAAGTTGCTTTGTTATTTTCAACATTGTAGATAGTTTTTATTTAATTTGATACATTTATATTTGCGAGCGACAAAGTTGTGCAGCAATCCAAAAGCGGTGATAAAAAGATATAAGCAATAGTTTTTAACGCCAAAACAATTGGTTATAAAAACACATCCGAAGGGGAATGCAAATAAAAGCCGCTTCTTCCAAAAAGAAGTGCAAGTTGTAAAATACGGTGAAAAACTCTATGTAAATTTTATGAAAAATCTTGCCAAAACACTCTTGCCGTTTCATGATGCGACAAATAGGTTTTGATTGTTTTAGTTTTTGAGTATAGCTTGGACAAAAGAGCAAAAAAGCAGCATTGTAAAATTTTTCGCAAATAAAATGAGGTTTTATCAAAAAAGTTATAGCATGTTAAAAGGCGAATTTTTATACTCTTCCTTTTAATGTTTCCAATTTTGCTATCCTGTCTTGAGTGCTTGGATGTGTAGAAAATAGAGACGCAAATGATATATTTTTTCCAGAAAAAGGGTTGATGATAAACATATGAGCGCTCTCTTGTGAAGCTTGTTGCATGACCCCACCTTTTGCATAAGCGTCAAGTTTTAAAAGCGCACTTTGAAGCCACTCGGGATGCTTTGTGATTTTAGCTGCTCCTTCATCCGCTTTGTATTCACGCTCGCGGCTTATTGCCATTTGAATGATTGCGGCGGCAAGCGGCAAAATGATAGCTATAGCTATCATAATAATAGGATTTTGACGATTTTTACCGCTCATAGCTCCATAATGCATAATATTGGCTACAATAGCGATAGCTCCGGCAATAGTTGCTGCGATAGAACCTATCAAAATATCATAGTGTCTTACATGCGAAAGTTCATGTGCCATTACGCCTTCAATCTCTTGCGGAGTTAGCAGATTTAAAAGCCCTTCTGTTGCCGCAACTGCCGCATTTTTTGGATTTCTGCCTGTAGCGAAAGCATTTGGAACAGATTCTGGAATGATATAAACTTTAGGCATAGGTATATTTGCTTTTTGTGCCAATCTTTCCACTATTTCATAAAACCCTTTTGCATTTTTTCTGCTCACTTCCACTGCGCGGTAATGTCTCAATACAAGTTTATCAGAGTAAAAGTAGCTGAAAAAATTCATAGCTACAGCTATGCCGAAGGCTATCAGCATACCGTTTTGTCCCCCGATATATCCTCCGACAACGATAAATAACAATGTTAAAACCGTCATCAAAAAGATAGTTTTAAAAACTTCCATTCACGACTCCTTGAGGCAGTAAAACGCCGTCTATACCGCATTTTGCTGCTTTTTCTATTTCATCTTCATCTTTTATTTTGAGTAATATTTTAGCATCAAATAGATACTGTTCCGCCAAGTTTTGTATACATTTTGCCGTTTTTTTGCTGTTTATTACTATATATGATGCACCAACGGCATTTACCAAAAGAGCCTCTTTGGGTATTTTCACCTCAACTGCAAATTTTACGCTGTTTTTTTGACAAAATTTGATGATGTTTTCACTGCCTCCAAATTCAAAAATAATAGTAGAATTTGATGGAGTTTTTGTTATCTCATCGCAGTTTTCAATTTTGTAAAACGGTTTAAAAGCAACCAAATCGTGTCCTATTATTATCATTATTTCGCCTTTGCACATTTTTGAGAGCAAAAGTACTGCCCTCTTTTTTTAACTGCCTCACTTACTCCTATAAACATTTTGCATGTAGCGCACTCTACCATTAGTTCATCTTCTGTAGTGCTCTCGTTTCTGCTTTTTCTTTTTTTACCGAAAAACAAGATATATACGAGACATATTAAGATGGCAAAAAGTATAATTTTATACAGCACTGCCCAATCCTTTTATCAAAATGTATTTTCTTAATCCTCTTGTAAAAATTTGTGCATTTTGAAGATCCGCAATCTCTTCGTTTGCTTTTTGTCCCTTATAAAAAAGCATAATCGTATTTTTATCATAAAAACCCTTAGATAACTTCATCAGCAAAGCCGTACTGCATACGGCGCGTGAAGTTATGAAGTCTACAATTTTGGGTTTTTCTTTTTCGATTCTTGCAGTTTTTATATCTATATTTCGGATAGATAGTTCGCTTTTTATCAGATGTAAAAATGCGCTTTTTTTAGCTATAGGTTCATATAAAGTAAAATGACAGGAAGGTATCGCAAAAGCCAAAGCAATAGCAGGAAATCCGGCACCACTTCCTATATCTACGGCAGTTTTAGGTATATGGCTCAAAAATTGTAACGGATAGACACTATCATACATATTTTCTTGAATACTATTTTCATCTTTAGAGCCCGTGATATTATGCGTTTTGTTATACATGAGCAGTGTTTTAGTGAAACTTTTCGTCAATTGCTCAAAAGAGTTTGGGAAAGGAAAATTTATTGTTTTGTATTTTTGTGTCAAAATTTACCCTCACATGCAAACAGTTTTTTAAAATAGATGACCCATTTTATCTTTTTTAACTTTCAGATAAGAGCTGTTTTTGGGATTTGCCTTAGTTATAATCGGAATTCTTTGAACTATTTCCACACTCTTTAAACTCAACATTTTTGCAGGATTATTTGTTAAAAGTTTTATAGTCTTGAATCCAAAATGTTTAAGTATAAAATCAACTACCTCGTAAGTTCTCTCATCTGCCTTGAAACCAAGCTTATGATTTGCTTCGACAGTGTCAAGTCCTTCATCTTGCAGGGCATAGGCATTGATTTTGTTAAGCAGACCGATATTGCGCCCTTCTTGTCTTAAATATATTACCATTCCGCCGTTTTTTTGTATATATTTTAGTGCGCTCTCAAGCTGGTCGCGACAGTCACACTTTAAGCTTCCTATAGCATCGCCTGTTAAGCATTCACTGTGAATTCTAACGGCAGGTGCATTTGCAAAAGGCTCTTTAAAAATCACAAGATGCTCCTTTTCAGCCTCTTGAAAAGCTTGTATATGAAACTCTCCAAAGCGGGAAGGCAGATTAGCGATTTGTGAAATTTTGATCTCCATAGTTCATCTATTCCTTCAATAATAAAGATGGATTTTATCTCATTTTTGCAAATAGTATCTTTAAATGGCGTATTTTGAGTGTTTAAGATATTCAAAATGTGAAAATATCAAATATTTTGGTATCTTTTAGCTTTTTGTAGTGTAAAACATTATATAATTACGTCTTTTCAATAAGGACCGTTAGCTCAGATGGTAGAGCAGTTGACTCTTAATCAATTGGTCGTAGGTTCGACTCCTACACGGTCCACCAAAAATCTTTCTGCGCTTTTTCATCAACTTTGGTTGATAAGCTATCCCAAGTTTTCTCATGCTTGCAAATTTTTACAGGAATTTTTCGGCAAGTTTCTTTAAATATTTCGCATTTGTTTTTAAATGATAAAAGCGATCAAGTTATCGACCGCTTTTTAAGTTAATTTTATACAAATACAAATTCACATTTTCACATTTATCGTAACGTTATTTCGCTAAATTCGTCCGCATTGTTTGTCTGTTTGTCCAAATTTTTAAATGCAACGCTTAACATCAACTTGATACGATTTAATTGATTAACGGCTGAAGAGCCGGGATCATAATCTATGGCTGTGATATTTGCTTGCGGATAATGCTGCTTTAAGGCTTTTAACGCGCCTTTACCCGTTATGTGATTGGGCAAGCAGGCAAACGGCTGCATGCAAACTATATTTGGAACTCCATCGTGTATCAGGTGTACCATTTCGGCTGTTAAAAACCATCCTTCTCCCGTTTGATTTCCGCACGAAAGGATGGGTGCAGCTCCGAATGCAAGTTCATCTATCTTGGCAGGTTCTGTGAAACGTTTACTCTGTTTTAAAAATTTTCTGGCTTGTTTTTTGTAAAACTCCATAGCTTGAATGGCGGCTTTTGCAGCAAGCGCAGCAAAAGCGCTTCTTGATAAATATTTATGACCAAAATCATACCCATAAGCACAATAAAGCAAAAACTCCATAACGCCAGGCATTACAGCTTCGCAACCCTCTTTTTCTATAATATCAACTATATCGTTATTGGCGGTCGGATGATATTTGACCAATATTTCGCCAACAAGTCCTACGCGTGGTTTTTTGATATCAAGCAATGGGAGATTATCAAAATCATGTATGATACCTTCTATATTTGCGTTAAATGTTTTGAATTTAGCCTCTTTTAACGACTCTTTGCATCGTTCCGACCATTGATAAAACAGCTCGTTGGCAGAACCTTTTACGCTTTCATACGGTCTTGTTCTAAAAAGTGTTTGCATCAAAACATCGCCGTAAACACAACCCATCATCAAGCGGTTTAACAAAGGAAGGGACAAACTAAATCCTTCTTGCCGTTCCATTCCAAGCATATTGAACGATACGACAGGAATTTGAGTAAATCCGGCATCAGCCAAAGCTTTTCTGAGGTATGCTATATAATTTGTAGCTCTACATCCGCCCCCTGTTTGTACCATCATGACAGCAATTTTGTCAAGATCGTAATTGCCTGTTTTTAACTCGTTTATGACTTGTCCTATGACAATGATAGATGGATAGCAAGCGTCGTTATTTACATATTTCAATCCATCGTCTATCGCATTTTCTCCTACATGTTCTAATATTTTAAAATTGTATCCGCATGCGTTAAAAGCGCTTTGTAAAAATTGAAAGTGTATGGGCGACATTTGCGGAGCAATGATAGTATATCCGTCTGTTTTCATCTGTTTTGTAAATGTAAGTCTTTTATATTTTGGTTCGGTGCTAAAACTCATTTTTGTGAGGTCGACATTTTTTTCACGTTCCAATAAAGCTGCTTTTAGCGAGCGAATCCTAATCTTTACCGCTCCCAAATTGTTTACCTCATCTATTTTGATACAAGTGTATATTTTGTTTCGTTGTTCCAGCAACTCTTGCACTTGATCCGTTGTGACAGAATCGATTCCGCATCCAAAAGAGTTTAGCTGTATCAAATCAAGAAAATCGCATTTCCCGACAAAAGATGCGGCGCGATACAATCTTGCATGATAAGTCCACTGATCCACTACTCTTAGAGGATTTTCCAACTCTCCTATATGAGATATACTATCTTCCGTCAAAACCGCCATTCCAAGCGAAGTGATGACTTGCGGAATCCCATGATGGATCTCAGGATCAAGGTGATATGGGCGACCTGATAATATAATACCATGAGTGTTTGTGCTTTTTAAAAACTCAAGAGTTTCTTCGCCTTTTCTTTGCAAGTCTCTTTTGAAGTTTAACTGCTCTTCCCACGCAAGGTTCAGCGATGCTTTGATAAGCGCCGAAGGTATTTTAAATGGCTTAAAAACATCAATCAGTCTCGCATAGAGTTTTTCTTTATTTTTCAAAGATAAAAACGGTTGAATGTAGTTTATGTTTTTTTCTCTAATCAAATCTATATTATTTCTAATCTGCTCCGGATAGGAGATGACGACAGGGCAATTATAATGTTCATGCGAGTCGTGGAACTCCTGTTTTTCGTAAGTGATGCATGGATAAAATATACTTTTTAAACCCTTTTCTATGAGATTTACAATATGTCCGTGCACTAACTTAGCAGGATAGCAAATGGAATCTGATGGCAATGTATCAAGCCCTTTTTCAAGCAAAGCCTTTGAGGATTCGTCCGAGAGTATAACCTCAAAACCTATATTTGTTAAAAACGTAAACCAAAAAGGATAATTTTCGTACATATTTAAAACACGAGGAATGCCGATTTTACCGAATTTTGCATTGACATTCGGTATATAAGAGAAAAGTCTTTTGTATTTGTAATCATATAAATTCGGTAATGAGAAGTTGGAACTCGTTTTCCCGGCACCCTTTTCGCATCTGTTACCGGTTATGAATTTTCTACCGTCTCCAAAACGATTTAACGTCATAGCGCAGGAATTTGAACAAGCATTGCATCTTAACATAGTGTGTTTTATAGTAAAATCCTGCAAGGTTTTTGTCTCAAGCAAGCTTGTGTTGCTAACCCCATCATATCTTTCTTTCGCAAGCAAAGCAGCACCAAAAGCTCCCATAATGCCAGCAATTTTCGGTCTTACAACTTCCCTTTTGGAGATAAGCTCAAACGCTCTTAAAACAGAATCGTTATAGAAAGTTCCGCCCTGAACAATGATGCGTTCCCCCAAATCTTCAGGATTTTTAAGTTTTATTACTTTAATTAGAGCATTTTTAATTACAGCGTACGAGAGTCCTGCTGATATATCTGCTACACTCAAACCCTCTTTTTGAGCTTGTTTTACGCTTGAGTTCATGAAAACGGTGCAGCGCGAACCTAAATCGCAAGGACGTTTTGAATTAAGAGCCGCTTTGCCGAATTCGTCCACTCGCATATTCACAGAATGCGCAAAAGTCTCTATGAACGAACCGCATCCGGACGAGCAAGCTTCATTTAACAAAATAGTGTCAATCGTGCCGTTTTTTATACGAACATATTTCATATCCTGCCCGCCGATATCCACAATACAATCTACATCTTCCATAAAAAAGCTTGCAGCTTTATAATGGGCTATTGTTTCAACCTCGGACGTATCTATTTTGTAAGCCTCCCTTGTTAATACTTCGCCGTATCCGGTTACGCACGAGAAAGCTATCTTTACATCAGATGGGAGTTGCGTATAAATATCGTTCAAAATATTTTTAACGACATTTAAAGGTTCGCCTTCGTTGCTTCCGTAAAATTCGTACAATATTTCGTCATTGCGACTCAAAAGTACGGCTTTTGTTGTTGTAGAACCGCAATCAAGCCCCAAAAAAGCATCTCCCTTATAATCTTTCAAATTGATTTTTTTAACATCTGCCTTATTATGTCTGTCTTCAAAATCTTTTCTTTCTTTATCATCTAAAAAAAGTGCTCTTAGCGTATTTATCGAGCTTGCGGTATTTGAAGTCAGATTTTCAAAAATATTTACAATCTCTTGAAGGGTTAATATTTTATCCTGGAAAAGAGCTGCCCCTAATGCCACAAAAAGTTCGCTGTGTTTGGGGTTCATTATGTTTTCATCTTTAAGTTCCAAAATATCGATGAATCTATTTTTTAATTCGCTTAAAAAGTTTAACGGACCGCCTAAAAATACAACATTTCCTTTTATTTTTCTGCCGCACGAAAGTCCGCCTATGGTTTGATTTGCAACTGCTTGAAATATTGAAAGAGCGATATCCCCCTTATCAACCCCTTCATTCAATAAAGGCTGCACGTCCGTTTTGGCAAAAACACCGCATCTTGCAGCTATAGGATAGATATTTTTGGCGTTTTTCGCCAATTCGTTCAAGCCGCCAGCATCCGTTTTTAAAAGCGTTGCCATTTGGTCTATAAATGCACCCGTACCGCCGGCGCATGTGCCGTTCATTCGCTGTTCTATACCGTTTGTAAAAAATGTGATTTTTGCATCTTCTCCGCCAAGTTCTATACTAACATCGGTTTGCGGTATAAAATTTTCCACCGCTTTGGCGCATGCTATGACCTCTTGAACGAACGGAATATCGGTCAAAAGAGCGATATCCATTCCACCGCTTCCCGCGATTGTTATAGTAGCTTCGGTAGAAGGAGAGTAAAAAGAGCAGTTTTTCAAATCCGTGATACATTTTATGATACATTTGCGGACTTCAGAATGATGCCTTATATAGATGCTATGGAGCAAATTTTGGTCAGAATCAAGCACTACTAATTTGACCGTAGTTGAACCTACGTCAATTCCAATGTGCAATAATTGAAATTGCTTTTGCTCATTTAGACTCATTTTTTCAATCCTCATTTTGTATTTAATTTTAATCGTATATTATACTTCAAAAAAATATTTTTTTCAACTAAAAATATTTTATATTATACCCACAACTTCTTTTCCTGTTACAAAAATACAAGTTTTATCCTATTTACAAGTCTTTTTATTTTATTTATGATAAAATATAAACTTTTATTTGATTTACACATTGAGGAGAACGCAATGACAAAGAGAATTAATAAAAATATTATATATAAAGCTATAGCTATAGTTGTAGTGATACTTTTGATGCTCATACCTCTAATATTTGTACAAAATATGATTGAAGACAGGGACACATATAGAAAAGAGGCAGTCTCCAAAATTACAAATTCATGGGGTCCTAATGTAATAATAGCGGCTCCGATTTTGAATATACCGTATTTATATGAAGTGAGCGACAGAGAGGCGCAAAGCACTCTTAGAACAGGTTATGCCAAATATGCTCCGGATAATTTAAATATTGATGTTAAAACAACTTCTCAGATAAGATATATAGGCATCTTTCAAGTTCCCGTCTTTACAGCTGAGATGACGATAAAAGGAGATTTTAGCGAGTTAGCCGATGTGGAGGCTCGAAGTAAGATAGAAGACGCTTTTATCAGTTTTGAGATAAACAGCCTTAAGGGTATATCGGTACCTGATTTTAAATGGAATGATGAGACAAAAATTTTTGAGCCGAGCAAATACGATAATACGCTCAGACATCAAAATATGAACAGATACGATTATTATTACAGCGGCGATTATTACGGTGCCGCTTTAAGCGCATTAAGTTCAAAAGTGAATTTGAAAGACAATAATACGTTTGAGTTGAAATTTGTTATAAAAGGAAGCGGTAATATAGGTTTTTATCCGATTGCCAAAAACAATAAAATACACATGAGTTCGGATTGGCAAAATCCGAATTTTTCGGGAGCTTTTTTGCCTGAAACAAAAGAGATAAGAAGCGACGGTTTTGACGCATTTTGGGATATTAATTATTTGGCAAGCGGTGTAACCCCGCGCCTTGATAAAGTCACAGATGCTTACAGGTCGGTATTTACCACCTCTTTCATCATCCCCGTGGATAATTATAAAAATGCTACAAGGGCTGTGAAATACGGCGTGCTTTTTATCATGCTTACATTTATGTTTTGTTTTGTTTTTGAGATTGCCAACAAAAAGCCTATCCATCCGATACAATATCTTTTAGTCGGATTTGCAATGATCGTTTTTTATACGCTGCTGGTTTCCATATCGGAATTTATCAATTTTGGTTACGCATATTTCATAGCTGCCGCAGCTACAATTTCGTTGATAAGCGTTTACGTGAAAATGGGTATCGTGAAAGATATGAGCAAGAGACAAATTGCAACCGTTGCATTGTCGTTCACATTTTTGTATGGATTATTGTATATATTATTACAACTTCAAGATATGGCGCTTTTGTATGGTTCGATAGGATTGTTTGTGGCGCTCGCGGCCATAATGTATATGACGAAAAATATAACTTGGTACGAAGATGAAGATGTAGATACGGATAAAAGGTTTTAAATGTTTAGAAGATTTAGAAGAGTCAGGATAAACCCAATTATTAGAGATTTGGTGGAAGAGAGCAGGGTAGAGACAAAAGATTTTATTTATCCGCTTTTTATCAAAGAGGGTAAAGGCGTTAAAAAAGAGATAATTTCAATGCCTGACGTTTTTCAGATGAGCATAGACGAAATTATAAAAGAGTGCGAAGAGATTTTGAAGCTCGGGTTAAATAAGATATTGCTTTTTGGCATTCCTGATGTTAAAGACAGCATAGGAAGCGATGCTTTGAGCGAAGATGGCATAGTAGCAAGAGCTCTTAGGGAGATAAAAAGAGTTTACGGCGGCGATTTGCTTGTGGCGACTGATTTGTGTTTTTGCGAATATACAGATCACGGACATTGCGGTATATTGGATTTGAAGCATGAGAGCGTTGATAACGACGCTACTTTGGAGATTATCCAAAAGCAGTCTTTGATACATGCACGCGCAGGTTCTGATTTGATAGCACCAAGCGGAATGATGGACGGAATGGTCGGAGCCATCAGAGAAGTTTTAGATGAAAACGGATTTATCAATTTGCCTATAATGAGTTACTCTACAAAATTTGCAAGCGCATATTACGGACCGTTTCGCGATGTGGCAGAATCAACTCCGAGTTTTGGAGATAGAAGAAGTTATCAGATGAATCCTGCCAATAGACGCGAAGCTTTAGCCGAATCTTTGGAAGACGAAGCGCAAGGGGCAGATATATTAATGGTAAAGCCTGCTCTTGCTTATCTTGATATAGTGAGAGATGTCAGAGAATCTTCACTTTTACCTCTTTGCGTATATAATGTAAGCGGAGAATATTCTATGTTAAAAGCGGCGCAAAAAGCCGGCGTGATTGATTATGACAGAGTTTTAATGGAGACATTGACAAGTTTCAAAAGAGCAGGCGCTGACATAATTATAAGCTACCATGCAAAAGAGGCTGCGCGGCTGCTCGCAAAGAAAAGAGGTTAATTTATGAGGCATTTTTTAACGCTTAGAGATTTTAGCAAAGATGAGATTTTGGAGATTATATCTTTAGCCGTAAAGATAAAAAAAGAGGCTAAAAGCGGCGAATTTAAGCCATATTTGAAAGATAAAGTTTTAGGTATGATTTTTGAAAAAAGCTCTACAAGAACAAGAGTTAGTTTTGAAGTCGGTATTCATCAGCTCGGCGGCAAAGGACTCTTTTTATCGACTGACGATATACAGCTTGGGCGTGGGGAGCCTCTGAAAGATACGGCGAGGGTTTTAAGCCGTATGGTGGATATGGTGATGATAAGAACTTTCGGACAAGAAAGGCTTGAAGAGTTTGCAAAATATTCAACCGTTCCTCTTATAAGCGGACTTAGCGACACTTATCACCCCATGCAGCTTTTGGCTGATTATATGACTATTTGCGAACACGGCAAAAATAAAGATTTGATAGTTGCGTACGTTGGCGATGGCAATAATATCGCTAATTCGTGGCTTATGTTAGCTTCAAAAATCGGATTTGAACTTCGTATATCAACGCCGAAAGGATACGAACCAAATCAAGATGTTCTAAAAAATGCATATGAATTTGCGAAAAAGAGCGGTGCTAAAATACTTATGTGCCAAAAACCGCAAGAGGCCGTCAAAAATGCAGATGTTGTTACAACCGACACATGGGTATCTATGGGGCAAGAGAGCGAAAAAAAGAGAAGAGTAAAAGATTTTGAAGGTTTCATGGTAGATGATACTATAATGGCTTTAGCGCAAAAAGACGCGATGTTTTTGCATTGCTTGCCGGCATACAGAGGATACGAGGTAAGCGATGAGGTTTTTGAAGCGCACGAAAAAGAGATATTTGATGAAGCCGAAAACAGATTGCATGCTCAAAAAGCCGTTATGGTTTGGCTGGATAAACAACGTAAAAATTAATAAAATCAGGTTGGAAATATGAATGAAAACAAAAACGAGATAACGGTATACGACAAGATTAACACTATCTCAAAAAATATAGGTATTAACGATAAAGAAGATAAAACTATACTTGAAGTGGAGCTTACGGACAATCCCGATGTAAAGTCTTTAAATCTAAAAAGCGGCAGCTGGGAAGCCAAAGAGCCCTGGTTTGTTATAGATGAAAAGCAAAAGATACACACGATGGTCTCTTTGGATACTCTTACAAAAATGGTTGAAAATCTAAAGACTTTAGGACAGGAAAATTTTGAATTAAAGCTTGAAAAGACTATTTGGAAACATTTGCCCGTGGATTTTGGCGATGTTTGGGTTGTGGCTATGGACGAGATAAGAAGTATGGCGAAAAAGAGCAATAATACGCAAGCGGTTAAGATAGATATCGAAAAACTCATTGGAAATATTAAAAAAACGCATCCGTCTTTGTTTGTTGATTTGAAGGGGATTTATAACAATATCGTACCCGGCAGAGATTTGATAGATTAAGAGTTTTTAATGATTGATTTTGAGCAGTTTGTAAAATATTCAAAACCGGGTCCTCGTTATACAAGTTATCCGACTGCGCCCGAATTTAGAGACGATTTTGGTGTTAGTGATTATGAAGAGATATTAAAAAATCAAGATAAAAACAAAAAACTCTCTTTATATGTGCATATGCCTTTTTGCAGGTCGGCTTGTTATTTTTGCGGCTGTAACGTGGTGTATACCAGCAAAGAGGAGAAAAAAGAGCGCTATATTGGGTATCTGGAAAAAGAGCTTTCGATGCTTTCACGGTTTGTTGATACAAACAGAGAAGTCTTGCAGTTGCATTTTGGTGGTGGAACCCCGACTTTTTTCGACGCTTTACAGCTTGAGAAAATTATAAAAGCTATCTATAAAACATTTCCGAAAAGGGCTAAAGATGCCGAGATAAGCTGTGAGATAGACCCGAGATTTTTTACCGAAGAGCAGATGAGCGTCTTAAAAGAGGGCGGCTTTAATCGTATCAGTTTTGGGGTGCAGGATTTTGATGCGAGAGTTCAAAAAGAGGTTCATCGCGTGCAACCTTTTGAAATTACCAAAAACGCCGTTGATATTGCACGAAAAGCGGGGATTGATTCTATAAATATGGATTTGATATACGGACTTCCTTATCAAAATCTAAATACCTTCAAAAACACTTTGAATAAATCTTTAAAGCTTGATATAGACAGATATGCCGTTTTTAATTATGCGCATGTGCCGTGGATGAAAAAGAGTATGAGAAAATTTGACGAGACTACACTGCCGGGTCCTAAAGAGAAACTTCTGATAATGCGCCATACTATTGATTTTTTGGAATCAAACGGATATGAAATGATAGGAATGGATCATTTTGCCAAACCCAAAGACGAACTTTTTTTGGCAATCGAAAAGGGAGAACTTCATAGAAATTTCCAAGGATACACCACAAAAGGAGGGGTTGATCTGATAGGCATCGGACTTACGAGTATTGGTGAGGACGACAGACATTATGCGCAAAATTTCAGAGAAATGAGTCTTTACGAAGAGGCTATAGATAATGGAAAACTGCCTGTCATGAGAGGTCTGATACTCAATGATGACGATGTGATAAGAAAAGCTGTGATTATGGAGATGATGAGTAATTTCAAATTAAATATATCAAATATTCAAAAGCGTTTCGGGATAGATTTTTTCAGCTATTTTGAAGACGAGGTAAAGGATTTGCAACTTTTTGTTGACGAAGGTCTTGTAACTTTTGACAGAAATTTTTTGCATGTAAGTAAAACAGGAACACTTCTTATACGAAATATCTGTATGCCGTTTGATGCATATCTGAAAAGAACGCCTGAAGAGTTGCGCCGCTTCAGCAAAACAGTATGAATTTTGATTTTACAAAAGCAAGCGAAGCTTGCGTAAAATGCGTCAAATGCGTTCCAAGCTGTACGATACATAAAATAAACAGTGATGAAGTTACAAGCCCGAGAGGTTTTTTGGAGCTTGTCGGAGCATATCAGCGCGGCGAATTGGAGCTTGATAAAAACGCCAAAGATATATTTGAGAAATGTTTTTTATGTTCTACATGCGTTAGTATCTGCCCTACGTCTTTGCCCACAGATCTTGCGATAGAAAACGTTCGTCATGATATAGCCGAGAAATTCGGCATAACATGGTTTAAAAAAGTCTACTTTTTTCTTTTAAGACATAGAGGATTGATGGACTTTAGTTTCTCTTTTATCTCTGTCTTTTTGCCTGTTTTATTTAAAATAAATCACGAAACTCAATCCATGAAACCACGCGTATCTTTGCCTTTTATCGGTAAGAGAGTATTTCCGCTGTTAAATAGAAAAAGTTTCCTGCAAAGACACAAAAAAGAGATAAAAAACAGCGAAGAGTCCGAAAAAGTAGCCCTGTTTGTGGGATGCTTTTCAAACTACCACTACACAAAAACCGCCGATAGTTTGCTTGAGATACTAAAAGCTTTAAAGATAAACGTATTTATTCCGCCAAGACAACGTTGCTGCGGCGCGCCAGCTTTTTTTACGGGAGATTTTAAAACGGTCGATATGTTGATAAAGCAAAATGTAGAGTATTTTGAGACTTTTATAGATGACGTTGAGGCTATTGTTGTACCTGAAGCCACATGTGCTGCTATGATAAAAGAGGATTGGGGACGTTTTATGCAAGAGCAGCCCGAATGGCATGAGAGAGTAACAAAGATAACTTCCAAAGTTTTTATGGCGAGCGAATGGCTCTATGCAAAAACAGACCTTTTGAAGTATTTAAAAACACTGCACATGGACGACAAAATAAACGTTACCTATCACGATCCGTGCCACGCGAGGAAAGTTTTAAAAATATTCAAAGAGCCACGCGCTCTTTTGGCTGAAAATTACAATCTTGTCGAGATGAGCGATCCGAATCAGTGTTGCGGATTTGGCGGCGTTACGATACAAAGCGAAAAGTTTGAGTTGTCCAAAAAGGCGGCAAAATCCAAAGTGGAGATGATAAAACAGACAAAAGCAAAGATTGTCAGCGCCGAGTGCGGAGCATGCAGAATGCAACTTACAAATGCGCTTGATAAAAACGACACAAAAGTTATCTTTTCTCATCCGCTGGAGCTGATAGCCGAAGCAATACGAAATAGCAAAAAAAGTTAATCGGACTTTTGATTATAATTTAGATAAACCGATACAAGTTCGATAGAAAGTTAAGTGCTTCTAAGATTAGTGTGATAAATATCAGTTTTCAATACCGATACGTTATGCAATAGGACAATATCAAGGCGAAGGCTTGACAAGAGGGTGATATATAGGCGGTGAGATATTGCACATAAGTTTTTTGGTATGTGTCATATCGCCTCCGGAAAGCTTTCAAAAATAAAAACACTAAAAAACCGCATACATTAATATTGCAGTTACAAGCCACTCCCTCATTGCGAGCAGTAGTCTATCTTAACGGTTTAAATTAAATGAATATGCTGCCCCATCGCTCTATATATGGATTGCCACGCGACTTTGTCGCTCGCAATGACAACTATGTATATTTGCAATTGTAAATCCACTGTTACTGCAAAATACTTTTTTGATTGCCACACCGATTTCATCGGTTCGCAATGA
>JAIRSJ010000015.1 GCA_031255525.1 Campylobacteraceae bacterium | reverse complement strand
AAACACTGGAATATCGACTACAGGAGGAACTGCAAAAGAGCAATATTCCTTTTATTCGAGATATGGCGTTTGGCATTTGCGCAGAAACCGGAAATAGTCCATATAAAAAATAATTATGGCAAGGATCTTTTTGAAATGTCAAAAAGGGAATTTGAAATAGGGGGAATCGTATAATAAATATATTAAAAATGAATAATGGGGTGTGGGGCAACGTCGCATAACAGGACTGCTTACGCTTCGCCACTAAAGCGGCTCGGGATTTTTCATCTATATTTGCGCTACGCTTCACTATCATAGCTCACTCTATCTACAGTTCATCAGTTACGGAAATGATACACATTTGCTTATCCGAGTCACAATTTCATAACTCATTTTACTATCAGTAAGCACACCTCGCATTTTTATCCGGCATGAAAAGTTTGTTGTATTTAGATAGATGACGCTGATATAAGTATAAATTTTAAAAAAGAAGATAAAAGATTGATAAAAACGGCAAATCGAATATTTTTACATTTTTAATTTTTTGTTTGAAGGTATGCCAAACTATCCGATGTTTTGGGAAATATACGCTACTTTGATAAATGCGTGAAATATTGCTTTTAAGTTTTAACGATGTTGTATTGGATACTGATAGATGTAGACACAGGCATACTTTTTTTATGTGCCAAATTATTGGCAATTTATGCGAAAAAATTATAGATGTGATTTTACAATGTTAATTGACAGATTTTAATTTTGTATGACCAATTATATGTGAGAATTCCGCAGTTAAAGTTGTTCTTTGCAAGATGGCAATATCGTTTTTTGTAGCAATTTGTTATAATAGAGGCTTTATTACAAGTAAAGGTTTGATTATGCGTAGTGACAAGATAAAAAAAGGATTTGAAAAAACGCCACACAGAAGTTTACTTCGTGCGACAGGACTTAAGGATGAAGATTTTAACAAGCCATTTATCGGCGTTGCAAACTCTTTTATAGAGATAATTCCCGGACATTTTTATCTGAACGAATATGCAAAAATTATAAAAGAAGAGATAAGAGCAAACGGATGTATTCCTTTTGAATTTAATACGATAGGCGTTGATGATGGGATTGCTATGGGGCATGATGGGATGCTTTATTCGCTTCCAAGTCGTGAGTTAATTGCAAACTCAATCGAAACTGTTATGAACGCTCATATGCTTGATGCGCTTATCTGTATTCCAAATTGTGACAAGATAGTTCCCGGTATGATAATGGGAGCGCTAAGGGTAAATGTGCCGACTGTTTTTGTAAGTGGCGGACCGATGAAAAAAGGTCGTAAAAAAGATGGAACACCGCTTGATCTTAATAGTGCATTTGAAGCGGTCGGAAAATACAATCAAGGCAAGATGAACGATGATGAACTTTATGATATAGAGTGCAATGCATGTCCAAGTGGCGGGTCATGTTCTGGAATGTTTACGGCAAACTCTATGAATACGCTGATGGAAGCGATGGGGATTGCGCTTAGTGGAAACGGCACTATTTTAGCGCTCACACCTGAGCGTGAAAAGCTGATAAGAAAAGCAGCAAAAAGAGTTTGTGAAATCGCACTTGATGATAGATTTAAGATAAAAAATATACTAAACGAAAATGCAGTACGCAATGCTTTTGCAATCGATATGGCGATGGGAGGAAGTTCAAACACGGTGCTTCACATGTTGGCAATCGCAAAAGAGGCGGGAGTTAATTTTGATATAAAAGATATAAACGATATAAGCAAAAAAGTCGCTCACATAGCAAAAATTGCACCATCATTAAGCAGTGTTCACATGGAAGATGTACATCTTGCCGGTGGAATGAATGCGGTTATGCATGAAATTTCAAAAAGAGACAACGGAACTCTTCATCTTGACAATCTAACCATCACGGGAGAAAGCTTAAGAGAGCGCATAAAAAATGCCGATATAAAAGATACAAATGTTATTCACACGATAGACAATCCTTACTCAAAAGTCGGCGGACTTGCTATTTTGTTTGGAAATTTGGCCCTGCAAGGTTGTGTTATAAAAACAGCTGGGATTGTGGGAAGTAGAAGTTTTAGCGGCAAAGCGGTTTGTTTTGACTCTCAAAAAGATGCGATAAATGGCATTATGGGCGGAAATGTAAAAAAAGGCGATGTTGTTGTTATAAGATACGAAGGTCCACGTGGCGGTCCCGGAATGCAAGAGATGTTAAGCCCAACTTCACTTATCATGGGAATGGGGCTTGGGGCTGATGTTGCTTTAATCACCGATGGAAGATTTTCAGGAGCTACAAGAGGCTTGAGCATTGGTCACGTAAGTCCGGAAGCGGCTGAGGGCGGACTTATAGGACTTATAAAAGATGGGGACACTATAGAGATAGATGTGGATAAATACACAATCAACGTGCTTTTGAGCGAACAAGAGATTGCTTTGAGAAAGGCTGATTTTAAACCAAAAGTCAAAAATATCACAAGTAGCTGGTTGAAACAATACCGACAACTTGTTACAAATGCAAGTAGCGGCGCTGTTTTAAAGACAGAATAAATATTTTTAAGTTCTTATTTTCGGATAAACAACATCCGTATTTATCATCAAATCACACTTGTACTTGATATAAGTGTGATTTATCTTGCTTTTATAATTTCATTATTTTTCAAAGTGATTTGGTAATTTTAAAATCCCTTTAGTTTAATAAAATAAACACAATTTTGTTAAAGAAATCTATTTTTTAATGTAGATATATTTATAATTTTTATTTGCGTAGAAAATACAATGATTTTTTAAATCAGGAGAAAAATATGGGTTGTTGTAGTAACAAATTTGAGAAACAAAGAGCTCTTTTGATGTCAAGTTCCGGATATAAGGATACCGGAT
>JAIRSJ010000013.1 GCA_031255525.1 Campylobacteraceae bacterium | reverse complement strand
ACAGTTACTTTGGCAAGCGAAGGCGGACAGTTGCAACTCAACGTTTTTGAACCGGTTATCGCTTATAATCTTTTCAATTCGGTAAATATGATGAGCAACGCATTCAAAACGCTTGCTTATGCTTGCGTGGACGGTATTACGGCGAATCAACAAAGATGCAAAGATTTAGTATTAAACAGTATAGGTTTAGTGACGGCCCTAAATCCGTTCATAGGATATGAAAATTCAACTTCTGTGGCAAAAGAGGCTTTAGATAGCGGAAATTCGGTATATAACATAATACTTGAGAGAGGACTTTTGGCAAAAGAAGAGCTTGAGGATATTATAAGACCTGAGAATATGATTAAACCTCGCAATTTCGGATTATCGGAAAAACATAAAATAGATGGTAAGCAAACCATAAAAAAATAGAGGAGTAAAGCAATGTTAAGTGCTTTTTTCAGTCCCGAAGTGCTTTTAATACTGCAAATAGGCGTAGTATTGGGAGCTATTTTTATAGGTGTTCGTTTGGGTGGCATAGCGATAGGTTATGCCGGAGGCATAGGTTTAGTTATCTTATGCTTATTTCTAGGATTGGATCCAGGAAGTGTTACGGGCAGTAAAGTTTATATGCCTATAGATGTTATTTTGATAATCATGTCTGTTATTGCGGCGATTGCAGCTATGCAAGTTGCAGGAGGACTTGATTATCTGGTGTATTTGGCGGAAAAAGTTTTAAGAAAACATCCTAAATATATAACATTTTTAGGTCCTACGGTAACATATTTTTTGACAATATTCGCAGGTACGGGACATACGGCATTTTCCGCGCTTCCTGTTATTGCAGAAGTTGCAAAAGAGCAGGGCGTTAAGCCTTCTGTTCCTTTGAGCGTATCGGTAGTATCATCACAGATTGCCATTACGGCTTCACCTGTTTCGGCTGCTGTTATTTTTATGAGCGGCAGCGGTGCGCTGGAACCTCTTGGAGTGGGATATCTTACTATTTTGGCTATTTGTATTCCTACAACATTTACGGCTTGCATGATAACTGCATTTATCTGCAATCTTTTTGATACCGATCTTAGCAAAGATGCTGTGTACCAAGAGAGATTGAAAGAAGGGTTGGTTAAATTTAGAGGTCAAAAAGAGTTTGTTGCTAAAAAAGGCGCTAAACTTTCTGTTGTGTTATTTTTAGTCGGCATTTTGGCAATCATTTTTTATGCAAGTGCTATCAGTGATGCTCTTAAATGGGTTGAAAATCCGATAGTAGGACGCGATGCGGCTATCATAATGTTCATGCTTACAATCGCAACCTTTATTGCGATTTTTTGCAAAATAGATACCGATCAAGTTTTAAACGCTTCAACATTCAAATCGGGTATGACCGCTTGTATCTGCGTACTTGGTGTTGCTTGGCTTGGCACCACTTTTGTAAAAGGCAATGAAGCAGGTATCCAAAGTATTGCGGGCGACTTGTTGAGTAACTATCCTTGGATGTTAGCAGTAACTCTATTTTTTGCAAGCACACTTTTATATTCTCAAGCTGCAACTGCAAAAGCTCTTATACCAACAGCGATCTTACTTGGAGTTGAACCCACGACAATAGTGGCGTCTTTTGCTGCTGTTAGTGCACTGTTTGTACTACCAACTTATCCTACTCTTTTGGCTGCTGTTCAGATGGATGACACAGGAAGTACAAGAATAGGAAAATATGTATTCAATCACCCATTCTTATTTCCCGGAGTACTTGCTATAGGAATAGCGGTGGCGTTAGGATTTTTGATAGCCCCGATATTGATTTAAAGGCAAGATATTCTATAGAGCGTTTATCACATAAACGCTCTATCTTTATTAAAAGCAGATCTATTTTAAGGAAAAACACAATGAAGCAGTTTAGAAAAATATCCATTTTATTATTGATTTTTTCATCTTTTTTGCTTGCAAAACCGACCATATATATTTTAGCGACAGGCGGTACTATTGCAGGCGCAGGCGATTCGGAGATAAAGAGCAGCTACTCTGCCGGTGCCGTGACAGTGGATAAACTTATCGCTGCCGTCCCCGCTATAAATGAGATAGCAGTTATCAAAGGAGAACAAATTTCCAGTATAGGTTCTCAGGAGATGAATAATAAGGTTTGGCTGAAACTTGCAAAAAGAGTCAACGAACTTTTAGCCAGTAAAGATGTTGATGGTATAGTCATAACTCATGGGACTGATACCATGGAAGAGAGCGCGTATTTTTTGCATTTGAGCGTTAAAAGCAAAAAGCCTGTTGTTTTTGTAGGAGCTATGAGATCGGGAACTTCCATGAGTGCAGACGGTCCGATGAATTTGTACAATGCCGTAAACGTAGCTATCAATAAAGAGAGTGCGGGTAAAGGCGTACTTGTGGTGATGAATGAAGATATTCATTCTGCAAGAGAGGTTACAAAAAGTATCACAACAGCGGTTCAAACTTTCGCTTCTCCGAACGCAGGCAGGATAGGTGCGGTATTTTACGGAAATGTAGAGTATTTCATGCAACCGGTTAAAACTCACACTGTAAATTCAGAATTTGACGTGAGTGAGCTTGAGGATTTGCCGAGAGTCGATATACTTTTCGCACATCCTGAAGATTCTGCCGTATTTGTCGAAGCTGCGGTAAATGCGAGCGCAAAAGGCATTATACATGCGGGCATGGGTAACGGCAATCTTTTCCCTTCGACTAAAGATGCGCTTGCAAAAGCTGCCAAAAGCGGTGTTGTAGTTGTCAGAAGTTCGCGCGTTCCAAACGGTGCAACTACGCTTGAGGGTGAGGTAGACGACAAAGAGTTTGGTTTTATAGCCGCAAATTCACTGAATGCACAAAAAGCAAGAGTTCTTTTAATGCTTGGACTTACAAAAACGAATGATCCCAAAGAGCTTCAAAAACTATTTTTAAAATACTAAAATTTTTTAACAGTTTTACTTTCCGCGTTATTTCAAGAAGATAACACGGAAAGAGGGTTTTTTTACGCTAAAATACTCTATATTTTTTTTGGTGTTATGAACATAATGAAACTTTGTATAAAATTTTTTATTTTATTATTAATGATAAATTGTGCTTTTGCTGAAGATAAGCAAGTGCTAATTATCAATTCGTATCATCGAGGTTTTCAGTGGAGCGATGATGTTATAAAAGGCTTGGAAAGCGTTTTGACCGAACGTTTGGATATAGCAGTCAATATTTTATATATGGATTCGAAAAGAATAAACTCGCAAAAATATTATGAAAAATTACTGGAACTTTACAAGATTCAACTGCAAAATCGCAAATATGATCTTATCATTGTAGTTGATAGATTTGCTTACGACTTCATACTTCAATATTATTATGAGCTTTTTACAACCGAACCGATTCTTTTTGCGGGACTCGAGAGAAATTCGCTTGAAGAGATAAAAAAGCGCAGACTTGAGGATAAAATTTTTGGAGTGTACGAAAGAAGAGCTATAGGCGAGATCATTTCCATGATTCCAAAGATGATTCCAAATCTGAAAAAACTTCACATCATCAACGACCGAAGCGAAAACGGCGACGATTCACACCCTTTTATACTCGAAGCTATCAGGGAGAATGAGAAAAATATTGATATAGAGTATATAAGAACCTCTACTTTAAAAGAGATTGAAGAGAGATTTTCTTCATATAAAAATGACGAAGCTATTTTTTACATAAGATTTTATAATGATAAACATGGTAATTTTTATAGAAATAACCAGATAGCCATGAGTATTGATAAGCTTAAATTGCCTGTTTTTGTCACCGATACTCTCTTTATGGGAAAAGGTGCGTTTGGCGGTAAGCTTGTGCTTATTGACGAGCTTGGGATTGAGACAGGGAGAGTCGCAATTGATATTTTAGACGGCAAGCTCAAACCGCTTTTTACTACGACGCTTGATAAATATGATTTTCAATTTGACATGAATAAGATAAAAGAGTTCAACATAAATCCTGCTCTTGCAGTGAAAGATTACACTATTATAAATATGCCGCAGACATTTTTTGATAAATACAGAGAGTTTATAGATTTTGTTTTTATCATTTCACCGTTTTTAGTTTTTTTGATTTTGGGACTTTTGCATAATATCTACATGAGAATTAAAAATGAAAAAAAGCTGCATCTTGCAGAACTTGAAAAAAACAAACACAGACAGTTTGTTATTCAGCAGTCAAAATTAGCCGAAATAGGCGAAGTATTCTCTTCCATCGCTCATCAATGGAAAAATCCTTTGGTGGAGATAGCGACTATAGCTCAAGAACACGCCTTTAAAGAGCGCGATAAAAACAGCCAATTCGTAAAAGATATTATGGTGCAGATACGTTACATGACCAATACTATGAGCGATTTTCAAAAGTTTATAACGCCTTCCGCACTTAAAACTTCTTTTAATGTGGAAGAGGCTATAAAATCTATGATGAAAATTATAAATCATACGATAAGGTATAACTACATAGATATTATCATAAATAAAAAAGAGGCTGAGAGGCTGAGTGTTTATGGCTATAAAAATGAATTTATGCAGATACTTTTAAATATTGTAAATAATGCTAAAGACCAGATAGTTGAGCTTAGAAATCAAAAGACAATAAAAAGAGGACAGATAGAGTTTTTGATATACAATAAAAAAGAACTTGTTATCATCGAGATAAGCGACAATGCAGGCGGTATAAAAGATGATATGTTTGCGCATATATTCGATGCTTATTATACGACCAAAAAAAACGGACACGGTATAGGACTTTACATGTCAAAACTTATAATTGAAAATAAAATGGGTGGAAAAATAGAGGCTTTTAATAAAAAAGAGGGCGCTTGTTTTAAGATATCTTTGGAGGCTGCGAAATGAAAATTTTGGTTTTGGAGGACAATGAGAGGTTGGCAAATCTGATAAAAGCTACTTTGGAGCAAGAGGATTTTAGAGCAGATATTTTTTACGATGGAGAAGAGGCGTTAAATGCAATAAATAACGGCTATCATTGCTATGTTTTGGATATAAATGTACCGTCAATGGACGGAATAAGCATACTTGACACCATAAGACTTTATCATAAAAATGTACCTGTTATCATCATTAGCTCAAATCATGAATTGGAAAATATCCAAAAAGCTTATGAAATAGGTGCCGACGACTATC
Organism: Campylobacteraceae bacterium; assembly: GCA_031255525.1. Lineage (GTDB taxonomy): Bacteria > Campylobacterota > Campylobacteria > Campylobacterales > Campylobacteraceae > JAIRKW01. The sequence continues at coordinate 6,502 of JAIRSJ010000013.1, read as the reverse complement.
TAAAAAAACCGTTTTTCAATTATGAACTTGTTCAAAAAATTAAAAAATTTTGCAGACCTTCTTCTGTTGCCGTCATAAATCTTGTCGGCGGATATGTATTTAACTGCGAAAACAGCAGACTGTATGATGATAAGACCAAAGAGATACCGCTTGCAAAAAAAGAGATACTGTTTTTTGAACTTTTTGTAAAAAACCGTCAGCGCATCGTTACATTTGAAGAGATGGAAGAGTATATATGGGAGGGCGAGGATACCTCCATATTAAATATAAGAGCACTTATCAAGAGGTTGCGCAAAAAACTTCCGGAAAATGCCATAAAAATCGTCAAAGAGATAGGTTACGCACTAAATTAGAGCTGTTTATTATGTGAGGATTAGGACTTTTGTTTTTCCTTGCAATGAGGTAATCTGCCGTTTTTATTATTTTCGGTAATAATATCAAGCTTAACATGAGTGTTTGATAGTTTTTTAGATTACTTCACTCTGCGAGTTCGCAATGAGTATCGTAAATCCTTATTTGTCTCTTTGATTTTATGTTTGCGGTGGGTATTGCAGGCTATTGTTTACTTTTTAAACTTATGTTTGCAATGAGTATTTTATGTTGATAGAAGCGAAGCGACAAGCTTTTTGCACCTAATTTTATTTAAAAACATTTCAGAGAATAAAATTTACGGTTAGTTTTATTGATGATAGCTTCTGATATTTTTTGAAGGCATTGTAAGTAATAAAGTTACGACCCATTTCTCGCCATTGATAAATAATAAAATTACACTTCCTTTCCATCATTGATAAGAGATAAAATGATACTCTTCTACTCTAATCGCAGGGAGAAATTATATACCTCCTTTTGCCATTGCGAGGAGTGAAGTAACGAAGCAATCCATGAAAAGAGGTAATAACATTGCAATGGTTTTACATATAATAGATATTCCCGTCATTGCGAGCGGCGTTAGCTGTGTGGTAATCCAAAGAAAACTTCAAATTCATCTTAAGTTAATTCATCATTATTACGCAACTTGAATTTATCTTTCAAAAATTCAAAAACGCTAATTAGCTTTCGTACTACATATTATTTTATTGTTTTGCCGCTCTGCTCATTTTTTGATACTTTTGGCTGATAAAAGTAGATCACGCATAAGTTTGGAGCTAAATAATGAATATTTATATTTAGTGGTTCACATATATGCGAAACATAAAATCCTACATGCAGATAAATTTGAGGAAGTTTGGTTGAGAGGGGCTGTTTATGCGCGATTTTGCATCTTGGAGGTAATTTTAGAATTTATATACAGTAAAAAACTGCACTGCGGTTTTTAAAGCTGTCATTTTTTACAAATTTGCAAAATTTTGACGTTTATCACTTGCCTTTTTACAGCGAACAATATATGTCGATTTTTTGTCCGCACTAAAACATTGTATATAATTTCTCCAAATCAATTTCACATTTTAGTAAGAGCATTTTAATCTCTTTTATAAATAGATTTTGCTAATATAATGATTTTAATTTGTATCTATTTGGGGATATTTATGAATAAGATAAAAGCACATGTGTGGTGTTTTGGCAACAATGTGGATACGGATTTGATCATTGCGGCACGTTATTTGAATACATCAGAACCGAGTGAGCTGGCGAAACACATTATGGAAGACGCCGATCCTGATTTTGTCAAAAAGTTTAATAAAGGCGAAGTGATAGTAGCAGGTGAGAATTTTGGTTGCGGTAGCAGTCGCGAACATGCTCCGATAGCTCTCAAAGCTGCCGGAGTCAGCGCCGTTATAGCTAAAAGCTTTGCAAGAATATTTTACAGAAACTCTTTTAATATGGGACTTTTGATATTTGAGCTCTCAAATGCGGATGAGATAAAAGAGGGCGAAGAGGTTGAGATTGATTTGGACGGTGGGACAATTAAAAATGTGACGACCGATAAAACTTATAAATTTGCCCCTATACCTCCGTTTATGCAAGAGCTCGTAAACGCCGGCGGACTTATCAAGTATGCGCAAAAAAAGCTTGAGACGCAAAAACTTTAGGTGATAAAGAAGCGATTTTATTTGGAATTTGCTGATATAGTCTTTGGGTAGATAATTTGACGGACAATGTTAAATTGGCTAAAAGGCGTGAAACCCTTTGTTTAGAAATAAAAGTAGAGGAAAAACATGAAACATTATAAGATAGCTTTAATAAGAGGTGACGGCATTGGTCCTGAAATAATTGACGAAGCACTCAAAGTGTTAGATGCGGTGAGTTCAAAAGAGAATTTTACGATGACTTATAATGATTTTTTGATGGGTGGTATAGCTATAGACTTAAAAGGCGAGCCGCTACCGCAAAAGACAATTGATGGATGTTTGGCTTCGGACGCTGTGCTTTTTGGTGCTATAGGCGGTGAAAAATGGGATAAATTGCCGCGCGAAAAAAGACCTGAGAGCGGGCTTTTAAATCTTCGCAAAAGTCTTGGAGTATTTGCAAATCTCCGCCCGACTACTGTGTTTGACGAGCTTATTAACGCAAGTGCATTAAAGCATGAAGTTGTCAAAGGAGTGGATTTACTGGTAGTAAGAGAGCTTATCGGCGGCATCTATTTCGGACAACCGCGCGAAAATGACGGGAATAGAGCATACAATACGATGGTTTACGAAAAAGGTGAGATAATAAGAATTGCACATATAGCGTTCAAAGCGGCGCAAAAAAGATCTAAAAAAGTTTGTTCGGTGGATAAATCGAATGTGCTTGAAGTAAGTCAGCTTTGGCGCGATACCGTAGAAGAGGTTGCAAAAGAGTATGAGGATGTTTTTTTATCTCACATGTATATAGACAATGCCGCTATGCAGCTCATACGCAATCCGCGCCAATTTGACGTTATTTTAACAAGTAATCTTTTTGGCGATATATTGAGCGACGAGGCGAGTATGATAAGCGGTTCGATAGGACTTTTGCCTTCTGCTTCCATAGGCGGCAAAGTAGGGCTTTTTGAACCTATTCACGGTTCTGCTCCGGATATTGCAAGGCAGGGTATAGCAAATCCGATAGCAACAATTTTAAGTGCGGCTATGATGCTTAGATTTTCTCTAAATGAGACAAATGCCGCCAACAGAATAGAGATGGCTGTAAAAGATGTTTTAAAAGAGGGCTACAGAACGAAAGATATTTCACAATTTGATGCAAAAGAGATTTGTACTACAAACGAGATAGGTTCTATCATTGCCGATAGAGTTTCCAAGCTTTGACAGAAGAGCTGTTTTTTGTAAAAGGAGATGCTACAAATCCTATAGGAGACGGGAGTAAAATCATAGCTCACATTTGCAATGACGTAGGTGGTTGGGGCGAAGGGTTTGTATTATCTATATCAAAAAAATGGATAAAACCGCAAGAGTCTTACAATGAGTGGTTTAATTCAAAAGAGAATTTTGTTTTGGGCGAAGTTAAGTTTGTAGATGTGCAAAAAGATATAATAGTTGCAAATATGATAGCTCAACGAGACATCAAGCCTTTAAACGGAGTGCCTCCCATACGTTATGACGCCCTGAGAGAGTGTCTGATAAAAGTGGCTGATTTTGCACTTCAAAACAACTCAAGCGTGCATATGCCGCGGATTGGGTGCAAACTTGCCGGTGGAGAGTGGAAAAAGGTAGAGCTTATCATAAAACAAACTATTTTGAGTGTCGAAGTAAAAGTATTTGTATACGACTTAAGATAAGCGTCTTGCATGTATATTGGCTGCAAAGTGGTAAAATACATATTTTTGCGGTATTTTATATTTTTCGGAACAATGTGTCGGAAAGGAGTTTCCAATGAGTAAAAAGTCTTTAAAGAACAAAATGATTGATTATATCTTTACCATCTCAAAGCAACCTGTGCGATATAAGGATTTGCTTGCTGCAAATGCGTTTTATAATGAGGGGATGCATGTAGATCCTGCAAAGCTTAATTTCAGAATGAATATAACAAGAGCGTATTTTGTATATGCTTTTATATGCGTTTGTATACTGCTACCGTTTATAGCGCTTATTCATCTTATGCCGCATATCAACAATCATATCCCGATCGTGGGAGTTATATTTGCCACATCGTGCATTTTCATCAGTTTTAACTATTTTACGGCATGGCTTAGAGACAGCATAACTTTAAGACTTATAAAAGAGGCTTGGCTGATACATTTTCCGTACTTTCCATACGATAAATACAACAAAAAAATCGAAGAACTCTACCATGAAATCAGAAAAAAAGAGCTCCCGAGAAAAGATTGGGAACAGTATGTGTTAGACAGACTTTTAAAATAGATGATTTGATAATGTGCAGATTTTTAGATCAATTAGCAAAAATTTCGCATAATTTGTCAAAAACCAAAACCGTATTTTCGCAAAAAATCTTTTATGTTAAAATCTCAATCTGATTTTTTAATACATTGATTTTTTCATCAAGATAAATGCTTGCATATTTTGGCATTTATCGGAAGCACAATTGATAATATTTATTTTACATAGGCATATATTTTTTGCGTATTTTGATTTTGCGATTGATTAAAAAGAGTGGTGTTTGGGTTGTCAAGTTATGATATAATTTCTGATTTTAATTTTCCATAAGGTGATATATGAGCAGTACCCTTTCTATCTATATCGGACGTTTTCAGCCTTTGCATAACGGTCACTTGTATGTCTTGGAACATGCGCGAAAAATAGGTGATACGCTTGTGCTTATAGGTTCAGCCACAGAGGCAAGGAGTATCAAAAATCCTTTTCCGACAGCGCTTGTACGTGAAATGCTAAAGCCGTATGCCGATTTTATAGAAGAGACATCAGATTATCCGTTTGACGACTCTCCCTGGCTTGCCGAGATACAAGAAAAAGTCTCAAAATATGATTATAAATACGACAATGTTTATATCATAGGACACGATAAGGACGAGAGCAGTTATTATCTCAAAAGTTTTCCGCAATGGACGTTAAAAAATATAGACAATTACAAAAAAATAAACGCTACAATCATCAGAGAAGAACTTTACAGAGGAATTGTTCCAAAAAATATACTCTCTTCACATGTAGAGAAAATCGTAAAAGATTTCATGCAGACTAAAGAGTGGCAAAATAGGATAGAAGAGTATCAAAACTACCTTAAGATGAAAGATGCTTGGAGTAAAGCACCGTATGAACCGATATTTGTTACGACAGATTGCGTTACGCTCTGCAACGGGCATGTGCTGCTTGTGATGCGAGGCGGCAATCCGGGCAAAGGATTGTATGCGCTTCCCGGCGGGTTTTTGGATAGTAAACTTACAATCCAAGAAAGTGCGATAAAAGAGCTTCGAGAGGAGACACGCATTAAATTATCAAAAGCCGCTCTTATCAGCAGCATAAAAAAATCAGAAGTGTTTGATAAACCTGATAGAAGCACGAGAGGACGTACTGTAACGCATGCGTTTTTACTGCAATTAGGAGAAGCTGAATTGCCTGCGGTTAAAGGCGGAGACGATGCTAAAAAAGCTTTTTGGATACCGCTTTCGAAAGTAAAAGAGAACCGCTCTATGATGTTTGAAGATCATTTCCATATAATAAGAAAGCTTACAAATATTTAGCTTTGTGGTTTTTAAAAGGTAGCACTTTTAGAGTAAAATCTGCGCTCAAAGCGGAGAGCTTGAGTTTTGACCAAACCAAAGAGGTTTAAAAATGAATTTCTTACTTGATAGCGATAGCTATAAATACAGCCATTTCGCTCAATATCCCAAAAATGAGGGGATCTTTTCTTACATTGAGGCAAGAAATGGAGTTGAGGTGAAGTTTTTCGGACTGCAGTATATCATCAAAAAAATGCTTATGGATATGTATACGCAAGATGATATAAAAGAGGCGAAAGAGATCATAACGGCGCATGGACTTCCATTTAATGAAGACGGTTTTAGAGAGCTGATGAAACTTGGATATTTTCCATTGGAGATCAAAGCGTTGAAAGAGGGTGGAGTTTATCCTGTGCAGATTCCTCTTGTCAGCATTCAAAGCACTGATGCAAGATTTGGGTGGCTTGTAAGTTTTATAGAGACATTTTTGCTGCGTTTATGGTATCCTTCAACGGTTGCTACAAACTCTTACAACATGAAAAAAGTCGTACAAAAATATACGCAAAATACTGATTTTAAAGTCCATGATTTTGGTTCGCGCGGCACTTCGTGTCAAGAAAACGCGTTAATGGGCGGAATGGCTCATCTTTTAAATTTTAGAGGCACGGATACTGCGATATCGCTTTTGGGTGCAAAAAAATATTACAATGCAGATATAGCCGGTTTTTCAATTCCTGCTATGGAGCATAGTACCGTTACATCATGGGAAAATGAGAAAGACGCTTACTCAAATATGCTTAATATTTATGCAAAAAGCGGCGTTATTTTAGCATGCGTAAGCGACAGTTACGATTATAAAAAGGCTGTTGATGAGATTTGGGGCAGAGAGCTTAAAGAGCAGGTGCAAAAAAGCGGTGCAACTGTTGTTATAAGACCTGATAGCGGAGATCC
>JAIRSJ010000099.1 GCA_031255525.1 Campylobacteraceae bacterium | reverse complement strand
GACAGGAAGAACTCATCAGATAAGAGCGCATCTTAAAAGTATTGGTTTTTCAATAGTTGGAGATGAAAAATACGGCGGCAAAAGCGCTTCAAGAATAATGCTGCATGCATGGAAGATTGAACTGCTCGAATATAGTTTTGAATCGCCGATACCAACAGAATTTAAGGTAAGTTAAAAGGGATAATCTAATATTTATCATTATTCTTGTTAAGTTCTTTTGAGCATAAAAAAATCACTTAATCCCAAGTGCAGTAACCCATATAGCAAATGCAATTCCTCCCACCAAGCATTCAAAAACTACACCTTCATAAGTCCAATCATAACTAATATAAATCTTGCCATAATCGTCATTAATCATATATCCATGACATATTTTCACAAATATCCCTGTAATCGATAAAAGTAGATAAAACACCCTTATTGCCAGTTCTCCAGTTGCTTGGTTTGAAGTTGCTATATATTGTAAATTCTCCTTTTTCGTTGTTCTTTAAATCTGCAATATGTCCGTTGTTTGCTATAAGCATTGTTAATGGGATCCTAAAGACAGGGGTGCACTTTCCAAGCAAAGTAATAAACAAATGAGATTCATTAATATCAAAATCAAAATTCAGAGGAGAGGCATAAATCGGATAAGTCCTGTTAACATCGTCATGGTTACGCCCATAAATATACCAATTCTCGCTAATTTCAAGAAGAGTAGCACCACCTATTTGCGCAACATAGTCTCTAAATTTGATATAATCGTAAAAGTCATGTCGTATGGATGCACCTTCTACAATAACTAATCGTGTTTGTTTTATAGCTATCCCGTCTATCTTTCCAACAGTTTCATTGTTTTCGTCAATTAATTTATAGCAGACATCTTTGTCTTTATGGCTTTCTATCTCCACTCCATCTATAGAACCTTTCACATATTCTCCGTTTACAGGGTAAACTTTACCTGTTTTATCAAATGGATAGACTTTGTCTATATCATTTATGCTATCGTCATACATATGTTTTGTTTTTAGCAGTTTGTCTTCACAGGTTTTTATTTCGCTCTCTTGTTTTTCTATTACTTTCCACTGTGAAGGGGCAGTTCTAAATGAGACTATACTATTAGACAAAAAGTCTGTTATATACTTTCTTGAAGGATTTTGCCGCACAGATCCTGTATCTGATACAAGATTTTCTCTCATATAATATTCAAACGAATGAAATTCACTGTTTGGTATATCAAACAGCGCTATATTTGCACTGTTATAACAAATATCCGCTATATCGTCTTTAAAGTAAAATCCAAGTGAGACTTTACACTCATCAGGCATATTCATAGCTTTTACATAATCTATAATATCCGAAACATCGTCATCCGATAAAGTTCCGTTATAGTCATATCGCAGATAAAACCTTCTGTATCTAAGAGGATTTAAGGTATCAGGACCAACTCTATCAGGCCATTTTATTATGGGGTCATTATCATAAGTTATGTGAGAACCTCCGAATGAAACTTTATTTGAAGGATTTGATATGGATATTGACTTGATATGCTGCTTCATCCATGATTTGTTATATTTATCAAATCTGTCGTCCAAATCATTGATGAAAAAGTTACCTTCCGCATGAGCTACAATAATAGCTTGATGACCGGATGCAATACCATTGCTTAATGCTTCAAACTGAACATTTAAGTCCATCTCCTGTAAAGTATCGCTTATTGCATTAATCATACTCCATGTATATGAACCTGTTCTTTTCTTTAGAGCATCTTCTATAGAACTTATAATATTTTTAAGCCACTCCTGATCTACTGCTTCAAGACCTCCTGTTATTGCCAACTCTTTTGCTGTATTTAGCATCTCTTTGGCTATCATATCCAAAACCTTACCTTTTGCAGTATCTGTTGCTATACCTATTGTAGATGTTTTACCTGCTATAGTTACCACAGCTTCTACCGTTATCCAGAAATACTGATGATCTGCTTTCTTTTGGTTAAATGCTTCCAATAGATCAACATAGAAACCGTATGAGCTGTTGTAAAGGAGGTCAAAATTGGTTTCACGTTTTTTCGCTAATTTATCACCTTTATAAGTATCATTAAGAATTATATCCTCAATTAAGTCCAATGATTTTTTTGCATCTCTTTTGGTAATAAGTTTCCCATTCAAATAATAGACATCATTTATCCTCTCATCTATGATTATATTATCTATAGCGGCATTTGCAAAACCTGTAAATATAAGTCCTAAAATAAAAACTATTTTTACCAAAATTGACTTCATATTATTATATGTAATTGTTTTCATTGTCTGCTCCTTAACTTTATTTATTTAAGAAATTGTCTACATCAAAGTCACATAAAGCCCTATATGCTTTGCTGCCTTGAGGAGTAGAGTATACTCCGCCGCTTAAAGCTCTATCATAAGCGAGATAAGCTTCTATTCTCTCCTTCGTATTGAATGAATAGTATTAAAAGCAGTTGAAGTAATGATATTATGGTCTATCAAGAGAGGTTCATTGTTGTATTGTGCATAAACTCCAAAATAACTATTGCAATCTTGCGCTGCCTCTTCAAGTTTCGTGGTTTCCCTTGCTTTACTTGGGTCTTGTATAACTATCTGTGAAGCTTTTGCCCCTTGAAACCCAATCTCAGTAACTATCTTATGATGATCTTTATACTTTACAATGAGCCATCTTTCTACATCGTCTCTAACACCGTTATTGTTGCTATCAATGCCAAGAAGCGTTTTATCATTCTCTTTTGGGTCAGGGCATGGAGGAAGTTCGTATCCATTTACTACCACATTTCCTTCACAGCCGTATCCGAACTATTGTTTGAATTGCTATTAGACTCATCTTTTTTACAACCACTCAAAGCCAAAGCCAAATAAAGCTATCTCAAATATATTTTTCATATTTACTTTTCTATAGAAAAGTTCTCTATATAGAATTGCTAAGAAATTATATAAGAAATATCCTTATAGGAAAATTAGCTATAAGGACATATACATGTTTAATTTACCTGATATTGTAACGATAGAAGAAGAGAAAGAATTTTTTGAAAATATATCTCGTAATGTTAAAAGAGTTAGAAAAGAGAAAAAGATGAGTCAGCTTGAAACAGCGCTTTCTATTGGACAGCAATCATCCGGCTTTTATGCATCAATAGAAAATTACGCACATGGAAAGCATTTCAACCTAAAGCATCTTTTAAGGCTTTCCAAGCTGTTTGAAGTACCGATAGAGGAGTTTTTCAAAAAGAGTTAAAGATTTTTAACTCTTTTTGCAGATACTTTAGCGGATTGTCATGACGTGTTTCGCATTTCAAGTTTATGACAAAAATTTCACATATTTTGTCATTTTATGTCTTTTTCGTCATTCCTGTACACTTCACTTAGTTCATAGACAAAACACAAATAAAAACTGCTATTTACGCACAATATAACACATGGAGTAAAACAATAAAACACAATCCATCTTTCTTCCGTCATTCTCGCGCTTGACGCGGGAATCCAAAACAAGCGAAGCGTTTTTGTCAAAGCAAAATGTTTCCTTGAAACACGCCTAAGGGGTATTGCAAACATGTTTTGATAAAAGATTTTTTTGGTTTTTTATGTGCCTAACCTTTTTTGATATGCAAAATCTTATTACATGCGCTTTCAAGGAAACATTTCAGCAATCTGAAAACGCTTCGCTTGTTTTGGGTACCTGCCTACGCAGGTATGACTGAAAAGGGAAACAGGAATGACGGAAAGAGTGGTTTTTGTCCACGAATTAAGGAAACTGTGCTGGAATGACAAAAGTGAGAAGATATCATTCCCGCAACCAAACAGCAACTTTACAAAGTAAACACATATTGCATGAGAGGGTGGAAGACTTTTTGTACATTTCCAAAAAAAGTCTATCCAGCTCTTAAGTTCGTTTAAGTTTCCGTTTAACTCTCCTCACTCATTTCTATCAGCATCACATGAGAATTTTTAAGCGCCAGTATCTCGGCATCGCCCGTTATCTCAGCCGCATCTCCATGAGCAAACTCCATATCTCCTATCTTTATGCTTCCTTCCATGACTTTCAAGTAGGCTTGTCTATTATCGTCCAGCTCAACTTTCAACATCCTGCCCGCGTCAAGTTCGCTTACATATACATTTGCGTCTTGATTGAAACGTATGTGAGCGTTTGAGTTTTTATCTCCCAAAAGATGAAGCCATTTGTTCAGTCTGTCTTCCAATACGAACTTCTTGGAGCCGTATTGAGGTTTGAGTCCGTTTTCATCCGGCAGTATCCATGTCTGGATAAATCTCAATGGTTTTTGCGGATGATTGTTCATCTCCGAGTGAAATACCCCGCTGCCCGCCGACATATACTGCACATCACCCCTTTGCAGAGTCTCCACATTGCCCATGCTGTCCCCATGCGTAAGCTCTCCGTCAAGCACATAAGAAAATATCTCCATATTTTTGTGCGGATGAGTTGTAAAGCCGCTCAAGGGCTGTACTATATCGTCATTCATGACGCGAAGAGCGCCGAAGTGCATATTTTGCGGATCGAAATATTCCGCAAAAGAGAAGTGAAAACGGCTTTTAAGCCAGCCTAAATCGCTCACAAAAAGTTTGTTAAAATCAATCTTTTTTACCATCATATATCCTTTAATTTAGTTTTATGTATCTTTCGCAAAGAGACAAAAAGAGCGTCCATCTCTTCGTCGCTCAAAGCCTCAAAACACTGTTTTAGATTTTGCGAATGGCGTTCAAACATTAATGCTATCTTCTCTTTTCCAAGAGGCGTTATGCCGACGATTCGCTCGCGTTTATCGTTTTTGCCCGCGTTTATCTCCACAAATTTATCTCTTTGCAGATTTTTAATGACCACAGTAACGTTTCCGGGCGTACTTGATATGAGCTTTGTTATCGTGGATACGGGCATATCACCTCTGTGATACAACACTTCCAAAACTTCAAACTGATTCATGCTTAAAGCATTTTGGTTTATATAGATAAGCTCATAAGCTCTTATCTTTTGAAATGTTCTCACAAGTTGTATCCATGTGCGCATACTCTTATCTGTCCGCTCGTCAAAACTGTTTTTGATGTTTAACTTCATCTTATCTCCATACTTTTGATGAATGAATAATACTACTAATTAGTAATATATACAATAATAAAATAAAATTAAGTCTTAATTTTTACTTTAAATAAAGAAAACTTGGTAAAATTCCTGTTTTTCTTTAATAAACAGCGTTTGTGATTTGATTTTTGCTTGCACAGGAATGATGGAAAGGGAAATACACAATCTACACTCTGCCATTCCTTGCTTGAACGTAATCGTTTCCGAAAGAAACAATATTTGCGAAGAATACGGGAATTTATCTTTATATTTAATTAAAACGTTCTTTTTGAATACCTGCCTGCGCAGGTATGACGGAAGGAAACATGGGTATAGCGGAAAGAAGAAGAGTTGTTTACACATTTTTTGTCATTACGAAAAGTGAAGAGATGAAGCAATCCACATATTATGTTATTGTTACCTGTGTGGGTATGACAGAAAAAAGTCGTTGCAAGAGACGAAGCAATCCGGAAACACGAAGTGTTTAATATTCTATAGTTTTAACTTGAAATCAGAAGTTTTTGTTTTTAAAGATATTAAAACTGTTGACATTTTTTATAGTTCCTCTGGATTACTTCGCTTCGCTCGCAAAGACTTGGAGGATGGATTGCCACGCCACAAGCGGCTCGCAAAGACGAAATAGGGACAATGGATTGCCGGCAAAGACGGAATTTTCAACAATTTCTATCATTTTGTATTCTTTTGTGTTACATTGTTTTGTGCCAATATAACAGTTTTTTTATTAGCGTTTTTGTCTATGAATTTGATCATGATTTTATTCATGATTTGTCTACGAATTAAGGGAGTGTACAGTGATGACTTCATAGGAAGTATCACTCGCACAGGAATGACGGAAGGGTGGTTGTTGTCTACGAATTAAGTGAACTGCACAGCAATGACGGAGCGGGAAGGTTTAATTTGCTTCAAAGCATCATTTTTGTATCATTGCGTTTTTTTCATAGAAAATTTTGGGAGATAAAAAAAGTGTTTGATATTTTAACAGACTCTTTCAAATCGGCTATAAACAAAGTTCGTTTTAGCGATGATGAAAAAGCACTTAAAAATGCACTTGAAACACTAAAAAAATCTCTTTTAAAGGCCGACGTTTATCATAAAGTCGTAAAAGAGCTTTTAATATCTGTGGAGACTGATACAAAACGTGTCGGCATAGGACAGAGACAGTTTTTGAAAGCTATCAAAGATAATTTAACAAAAATTTTGACTGCAAATGGCAATCAGGGTTTTGTATTTGCTTCAAAACCACCGACAATTGCTCTTATGATGGGTTTGCAAGGAAGCGGCAAGACGACTACGACAGTAAAACTTGCTCTGTATTTGAAGCTTAGAAAAAAAAGAGTTTTGGTGGCGGCATGCGATTTGCAAAGATTGGCTGCTATTGAGCAGCTAAAACAGCTTTGTTCGCAAAACGAGGTAGATTTATATTGGAATGAAAGCGAAAAAAATCCTGTCAAAATTGCCAAAGAAGCTTTAAAGAAAGCCAAAGAAGAGCTTTATGATGTTTTAATTGTCGATACGGCAGGTCGTTTGGCGATAGACAAAGAGCTTATGGACGAACTTTTGCAGATAAAAGACGTTTTAAATCCGCATGAGCAGTTTTATGTGGTTGATTCTATGAGCGGACAAGACGGTCTTAGAAGTGCGGCAGGTTTTCATGAAAAAATAGGCATCAGCGGTGTTATTTTGAGTAAATATGACGGTGATGGCAAAGGCGGAATTGCTCTTGGAGTAGCTTCCCAGGTGGGCGTGCCTTTAAGGTTTATTGGTATCGGAGAAAAAGCGCACGATTTGGAGAGTTTTATACCGGAACGTGTCGTGAGCCGCTTGATGGGCGAGGGTGATTTGGCTACTTTGGCTGAAAAAACCACTGCTATCATAGATGAAAAAGAGGCAAAACAGATAACAAAAAAGATTCAAAAAGGCGAATTTAATTTTAACGACTTTTTAGCTCAAATGGAGAGTATAAAAAAATTCGGAAACATGAAGTCGCTTTTGGGAATGATACCAGGACTTTCATCAATGGCAGGACAGTTGAAAGATATCGATTTGGACAACTCGGTTGAGATGAGAGGAATAAAAGCTATGATAAGCTCTATGACTCCAAAAGAGAGATTGAGCCCGTCTATTTTAAATAATGCAAGAAAAAGACGAATAGCACAGGGTGCCGGACTTTCTCAAATAGAAGTGAATCGCTTTTTAAAACAGTTTGAAAATGCTTCAAAGCTGGCGAAAAAATTTTCAGGTAAAGGCGGAATGGCAAACTTGCATTCAATGCTGCAAGGACAAAAGCAGAGATTTCCAAGATAGTCGGGTTTAGATATAAGTATTTTTTTAACGCTTATACCTAAGCCGTACAGGACTTAATTTTTTTATTATTGACAAGGAGACAAAATACTATGGCAACAGTAGTACGACTAACACGTGCAGGAAGAACAAAACGACCTTTTTACCGCATTGTAGTTACAGACAGTAGAAAACGACGAGACGGAAACTGGATAGAGATATTGGGATACTATAACCCCTTAACGCAACCCGTTATTGTGAAATTTGACACGGAGCGTTTGAATTATTGGAAAAGTGTCGGCGCTAAGCTTAGCGATAGGGTAGCAAAGCTTACCGGAAATTGATATGATCGATACGTTTTTAAAAGAGTTTGCAAAACTTATAGTTGAAAATCCGGATAAAGTACGGGTTGAAACAAATGAAGTAGACGACACTTTCAGCGAGATTACGATGTATGTCGATAAAGCCGACACGGGCAAGATTATAGGTAAGGACGGTAAAGTTATAAATGCTATTAAGACCGTTATTGCCGCTTGCAAAGCCAAAAGCGGAAGATCTTATCGCATAAATATAAAATCCTGTGATGAAGAGTAATGAACTTGTAGAAGTTGCAAAACTCGGCCGTACCGTCGGACTTAAAGGCTTTCTCAAGCTTCATAATTTCAGCGATTTTCCGGAACAGTTTAGAAAAGGCGGGCGTTTTTTTATAGATAAAAACGAAAACCTTGAAATATCGGATTTTGATAAAGAGAAGGGTCTTGTACGTTTTGTCGGTATAAACGACAAAGATACTGCTTTTAGGCTTACAAATAAAATTTTAAAAACCACAAAAGATGTCACAAGAGATAGTTGTAAATTGGAAAAAGGTGAATTTTTCTGGTTTGATATCATAGGCTGTAAGATTGTGGAAAACAACCAAATTTTGGGTATAGTAGACGATATAGAGCGCATAGGTTCTCAAGATTATCTGCATGTAACTGATAAGAAGTCAATGAAAAAAGGTTTTTTGATACCTTATCTGGATAGATTTATTTTACATGTGGATATTGATAACCAAGAAATTATCACGCAAGATGCCGTATATTTTTCGGAACAGGCATGAATTTTACTTTTGTTACGCTATTCCCAAATCTTATATACCCGTATTTTAGCGATTCTATTTTATCGCGCGCCAAAGAAAACGGTGCGATAGAGATAAATTGCGTAAATCCGCGTGATTTTAGCCTTGATAAGCATAAAAAAGTAGATGATTATAAAATAGGCGGCGGAGCGGGACTTCTGATGAGTGCGCAGCCTCTGTTTGATACTCTTTCACATCTGACCAAAGACAAAGAAGCGTATTTTATCTTTCCCGCACCTGCCGGCAAAAGTTTTACGCAAAATGACGCGAAAAGATTGTCCAAAAAAGAACATATAGTCTTTGTATGCGGAAGATATGAGGGAATTGATGAAAGAGTAGTAGAGACTTATGCCGATGAGATTTTTTCTATCGGAGATTTTGTTTTAACCGGCGGAGAATTGCCCGCACTTGCGATGTGTGATGCAATAAGTAGAATGGTTGATGGAGTGCTTGGAAACGAGAAATCATTGCTTGAAGAGAGTTTTGAGGATGCTCTTTTGGAAGCCCCGTCTTTTACGAAACCAAACGTATATGACAATTTGCCTGTTCCCTCAGACTTTTTAAAGGGAAACCACGCTATAATTTCGCGCTTAAAAAACAGAATGGCATATGCTAAAACTTGCTTTCATAGACCTGATCTGTATAAAATAGTCAAAAATAAGAGGAACTATTATGCGAAATAAATATATTGAAGCATTTGAAAATGCACAAATAACAGACAAAGTGATTCCGGATTTTCGTGCAGGCGATACATTAAAAGTGGCTGTGAGAATCAAGGAAGGCGACAAACAGAGAATTCAAAATTTTGAAGGCGTATGCATAGCAAGACGCGGAAGCGGGACAGGTGAGACTTTTATCATTCGTAAAATCGGCGCTAATAGTGTCGGAGTAGAGAGAATATTTCCGATATACAGCGACAGCATCGAAAGTATAGGGCTTGTAAGACGCGGACATGTGAGAAGAGCAAAACTATTTTATTTAAGAAGCTTGCGTGGTAAGGCCGCAAGAATTAAAGAGATCAAACAATAAATTTCCAAAAGGCTTTTTCGCAAATCCGCGATAAAAGCCTGCATATATCCTTCTATCCGTTTTAGTTTTAAATCCGACTTTTTAAAGAAATTACCTCAATATGTGATGAATATATTTGTGACATATTGCCAAAATGGCAGCGCGTAAGAACTTATTGCTTTATAAAGTGCATGGTATTAATTTCAAAAAATAAAAATTCTAATAAAAAATGCTTCAAATAATATATTTCGATTTTACCTTTTTATCAATTATTTATTGGTACAATCACTATTTTATATAAACGGCATGCAGTCATATTAGAGGCTTGTTAAAAATGAAAATCATAGACAAAGTGTATATAAACGGCGAATTTATAAAACCGCACGGTACGAAAACGATAGATATTATAAATCCGGATACCTTAGATATTTTGGGCAAAGTTGCGCTATGTGATAAAAGAGATGTAAATTATGCAGTAAAATGCGCAAAAAATGCTTTTATCTCATTTTCTAAAACTTCTGTAAAAGAGCGTGGTGAGATATTACAAAGTCTACATGACGCTATAGGTAAAAGAGAAGATGAATTAAATGAGGCAGCTCTTTTGGAGTACGGTTCGCCGATAACAGCTACAAAACGCAGAACCGCATCTGCAAAAAACGCTTTTTTGATAGCAAAAGAGCAGATGAAAAGATTTAAGTTTGAAAGCAAGCTCGAAGACGGTACGAAGATACTCAAAACCCCTCTTGGCATAGTTGCCGCTATAACTCCATGGAATGCAAACTATACGCATATTTGCCAAAAAATGGCTCCGGCAATTGCTGCAGGCTGTAGTGTTGTTGTGAAGCCGAGCGAATACAGCGCGATACAGACTCAGATTCTTTGTGAATGTTTTAAAGATGCAAATCTTCCAAAAGGCATTTTAAATGTGCTAAACGGAACGGGCGAAGAGATTGGGAAAGCTCTCGCATGTCACAAAGATATCTCTTTGATAAATTTCACAGGTTCCACAAAAGTCGGCAGACAGATAAGCGCATATGCTGCGAAGATGATTAAAAGGACTATTTTGGAACTTGGCGGCAAATCGCCCAATATCATATTGGACGATGCCGATTTAAATACTGCTGTTCCAATGGCTCTTACCATAGCTTTTAGTAATAGCGGACAAGCTTGTCATGCCGGAAGCCGACTTTTAATTCCACATGATAAATTGGAGATAGTAAGCGAACTTTTACCAAAGGCTTTGAAAGATATAAAAATCGGCAAGATAAGAGATAAGGAGTGCTATATAGGACCTTTGGTAAATAAAGTGCAGTTTGACAGAGTCCAATCATACATAAAATGCGGTATTGACGAAGGAGCCGCGCTGCTTGTAGGCGGTCTTGGAAGATTGGAAGGATTTAGGGGGTATTATGCGAAACCCACTATTTTTATACACGTGAAACCAAGTATGAGGATAGCAAAAGAGGAGATATTTGGTCCGGTGTTGTCCGTTTTGACATATAAGGATGAAAATGAGGCTATAAAAATGGCAAACGATACCATCTACGGACTTGCAGGTTATATAAGTTCTTCGGATATCAACAAAGCGCGCAAAATTGCTTCACAAGTAACGGCTGGTTGGATTTATATCAACAAAGCTGTTTATGCAAACAAAGGTTTGGTACCGCATGTAGGAGCGAAACAATCGGGAATAGGCGCAAATGGAATTGACGATTATATGCAAATTAAAATTATTTCTTAAAATGTATTGAGGTTTTATGGCTGATAAAGTTTATGTGATAGATACGAATATCATTTTGCAAAGTGTTCAAAATGTGAAAAATCTTTCGGAAGACGGAAAAAATATTGTTGTGATTCCGGAAACTGTTTTGATTGAACTCGAAGAGAAAAAAAGACAGATTGACGAGCTTGGATTTCAAGCAAGAGAGTTTGCGAGATTTTTGGCTGAATCTAAAGTCAAAGAAGTAGATATAGCTGAAAATTGCCGTGTCGTGAAACTTTATAATGAAAATTATAATATTCATCTCATGACAAAAACAAATTATGAGTCTGATATAGAGGCGAGACATATAGCGGAGAGTAATGATAAACGCATAATTGAAACAGCTGATATGGCGAGAAATTACTACAAAGGGCAAAAAGTTATTTTTGTCTCGATAGATGTTTATGCAAGAATGTTCGGGCTTTTTAAAAATTTGAAGATAGAATCTTTAAGAGAAGATCGCTCTGAAGTTCCGGAGAGGGAATTTTTAAAGAGCGTGCCGCTTGATTCTTCGTTTTTTAATTCGCTTGAAAATATGAGTATAACAAAGATTGACCCCGAACATAAAACGGAAAATTTTTGTTATGAATTTTATTCTGAAGACGGCAATAAGTCTTACGCCATGATTCATAATGAGCGAATTTTGCCGCTTGATGAAAACGACTTTAGAGGCATGAAGGTAAAACCCGTAAATATTCGTCAAAGATTTTTTATGAAGGCCATTTTATCAAACCTTTATAATGTTGTGGTTGTTGATGCGAAGGCCGGAAGCGGAAAAACGCTTGTAGCCATAGCTTCGGCTATGAGACTTATAGACAAAGGTGCTTACGATAAGATAGTTTATGTCAGAAATTCCATAGAGAGTCTTGACAAAGGCGCTGACGTAGGGTACTTATCGGGAAACGACGAGAAGTTCAGAATTTACAATATGGCGCTTTATGACACTTTGGAATTTATAGCCAAAAAAGCACTGAAAAAGACGGAAAATAAAGAGAGCGTTGAATCTATAAATTCAAAAATTACCGAGATGATGGAGCGCTATCGTATAGAAAAATTGTGGCCGGGAGAGGCAAGAGGCAGAACTTTGAGTGATGCCATTGTGATATTAGACGAGTGGCAAAACAGCTCTGAAAATACGACCCAGCTTATCTTATCAAGGCTTGATGATACGTGCATGGCTATAGTTATCGGCTCAAACAGACAAATTGACAATCTTTATCTTAATAAATATAACAATGGTTTGACGAGCCTTTTAAAACTTACAACCAAAACACATTCCGAACTTTGCATGTTTGCAATAGATTTGCAAAAGGCTGTTCGCGGCAAATTTGCCGAATTTAGCGAACGCGTATATGAGAATAAAAAGCAGCGTTAGGATATGAGGATTCAAAATGTGTGCAAAGAGTGCGTTGTAAAACAAGCTATGCGTATGGGCGATTTGTTGAGTTTGGATAAAAGCGGCAAAGAGATAGTTTTATCTATGGCAAATGCGCATACGGCAAATTTTGACGATGCTCTTTCGCCGCCTGAAAATGCCTACAAGTTTTACGAGGATGCAGCAAAGTATTTAGAGACTAACGATATATATAAAGAGTTTAAAAAAGCCTCCTCCAAAAAAGCCGAAGAGTTCAGGGCAGTATGCGAACAGTATATACAAGATTCCGAAGACAAACTTTTGAGTGCAACAAAAATTGCAGTTGTCGGAAATGTGATAGATTTGGCTTCGTATATGCAGTATGATCTAAAAGAGGAGGTTGCAAAAGTTTTGGAGAGCAGATTTTTCATTGATGATTTTATCTTTTTGAAGACTGCCTTACAAAATGCGAGAGAGATTGTATATATATCCGACAACGCAGGCGAGGAGATATTTGACAAAATATATATAAAGCTGATAAAAGAGCTTTTTTGCGATGTTGAGGTTTACTATTTTACAAGAGGAAAGCCTATAATCAATGACATAACGTATCAAGATGCGCTTGATTCCAAGATGGACGAAGTAGCCATTGTAGTGGATAGCGGTGTGCCGACTCCAGGATTTGTACCTAAATTGGCAAATGAAAAAGCACTTAAACTGTTTAAAAGAGCCGATTTTATTATTGCAAAAGGAATGGGAAATTATGAGTGTTTGAGCGAGCGCAAGGAGTCTGATATATTTTATCTGTTTAAGGTGAAATGCAGCGTGGTAGGAGAAGATATTAACGCTCCGCTCGGTGCGCTGGTTTGCAAAAAAAATTTAAAGGTATGTAGTGGAAAAAATTGTTAAATTTTTCAAAGACGGAAACTTAGTTTTACAAATAATTATAGGTCTTGTATCAGGTGTGGTTTTAGCGCTTATTTCAAAAGAAGTTGCTATTAGTGTTGGAGTTCTTGGTGATTTGTTTGTCGGCGCTTTAAAAGCGATAGCTCCTATTTTGATTTTTATTTTGGTTATTGTTGCTATTGCGACAAAACCGCTTGATGTAAGAACGGATATAAGACCGATCATGTTTATGTATCTAATCGGTATGTTTTTAGCGGCAATTTCAGCTGTTTTTATCAGTTTTATGTTTCCTATCGATATAGTTTTGCCAGACCCATATAATGCTTCATATGTACCAGCAAAGATAGGTGATGTTTTAAGTGATGTGTTGTTCAAAATGGTTGATAATCCGGTTCACGCATTAGCATCGGCAAATTTTATAGGTGCTATAACTTGGGGTGTTGGAATTGGTATCGCACTTCATGTTAGCTCTTCGAATGCTACAAAAGAGATTTTAAAAGATGTAAATGATTCTGCGCTTAAACTTGTAAGATTTATCATCAAGCTTGCACCATTTGGTATATTCGGACTTATGGCTAAAACATTTGCCGTGACAGGAATTGACGCACTACTTAGCTATGGAAAACTTCTTTTGGTTTTGGTCGGAACTATGCTTTTTGTTTGTTTTGTCGTTAATCCGATAATTATGTTTGCAAAATCACGCAAAAATCCTTATCCGCTTATATTTATCTGCTTAAAAGAGAGCGGAATAACAGCATTTTTTACAAGAAGTTCGGCAGCAAATACACCTGTAAATTTAGCACTTTGTGAAAAAATGGGAGTTAGTAAAGATACATATTCGATTTCGATTCCTTTAGGTGCTGCGATAAATATGTCGGGTGCGGCAGTTACAATTACCGTTTTTACGTTAGCGACCGCACACACTTTAGGCATTGATGTCTCTTTTGGCTCGGCAATACTTCTTTGTATCATATCTGCACTTGGAGCTTGTGGAACGTCTGGAGTTGCCGGTGGTTCACTACTTTTAATCCCACTTGCTTGCAGTTTGTTTAATATAGATAGTCACGACGCAATGCAAGTTGTTGCTATAGGATTTATCATCGGTGTTATTCAAGACTCGGTCGAAACAGCTTTAAATAGTGCAACCGATGTTATGTTCACAGCAGCCGCCTCAAAAACCCCGCTTATCTTAAATTTCGAAAAATAGTATAATACCAGCTTACATGTAAAACCCACATGTAAGCTTTTATCTCTAAAACGCAAGGATTCTTTTGGAAAAAATAACGATTTATTTAAAAGAAAGAAGACTATACGTCTATACTTTGGCATGTTTTGGCATTATGGCTTTGAGTGCAAATATGCTTTTTACAACTCAAAAACCGGCTTTTGATATGAATGTTATGTTAGTCAAAATAGCGAGTGTTATAACTCTTATATTTTTTGCAATGATATTTTTTATTTGTGTAAAAACTCTGATAAAAGGACGAGAAGGGCTATTGGCCGGTCCAAAAGGCGTTTATGATAACTCAAGTCCTTTGGCATTTGGATTTATCCCTTGGAGTGATATAAGCCATATGTGTATCAGAAAAATTGAAAAAATCGATTTTTTACTCATATATTTGAAAGATGTGGAAAAGTATAAAAATAGCGAAAATGAGTTTTTATCTAAAATTATTGAGATGAATACAAAACTATACGAAACACCGGTTGCGATAAACTCAAAACATTTAAAATGCGATATTTATGAGCTTGAAAAAACACTCAAAAATATGCACGAAAAATATCAAAAAGAAGTGCAATGAGGATATTTTTACTTTAACTTTTGGGCAGATTGCCAAGATGAATAAAATTGAAATTTTTAGAGATAAAATCACTTCTATCTGATTGACTATAGAATACAAGAGGATTAAAAAAATTACAGAGTAAAATTTTAACTCACACGCAAGAGATGAAAAGATAACGACA
The DNA here is from genome assembly GCA_031255525.1 of Campylobacteraceae bacterium. Classification (GTDB taxonomy): domain Bacteria; phylum Campylobacterota; class Campylobacteria; order Campylobacterales; family Campylobacteraceae; genus JAIRKW01. The sequence goes on along the minus strand of JAIRSJ010000099.1, from coordinate 32,474 downwards.
GCTATCTATCGTTATCTTTTTGATAATTATAAATTTTTATATTTTTCTCTTAGCTTTTTTTTGTTTATTTTTCCAACACTTGTTTTATCTATAGAGTCAACAAAATGAATTTTTAAAAGCATACTCTCTCTTGCCATAATTCCTTTTTTGATAAACTCTTTTGTGTGAGCGAGTATCTCTTTTTCTACCATCTTTTCATCACCATCTTTTAACACAACAAGCGCTAAAGGTCTCTCTCCCCACTTTTCATCAAGCAGAGCAATCACAGCAACTTCCTCAACGCTTTGATGTTGATTTATAATATCTTCAAGCTCTAAAGATGATATCCATTCGCCGCCGACTTTTATGATGTCTTTTTCTCTATCTGTTATTTTAAAAAAGCCACTCTCATCACAATGTGCGATATCGCCGGTATGAAGATATCCGCCATGCCATAAATTTTCCGAATTTTTTTGATCTTTCAGATAGCCTTCCGTAAGCCAAGGTGAACGAACTACAATTTCGCCGGTACTTTCACCATCATGAGGTATTTTGTCCATATTTTCATCAACGATTTCAAGTTCAACTAAAGCTAAAGGTCGTCCTGTTTTTATCCTTATATCAGCTTGTGTTTCGATATCTTTTTCCAAATCTTTTTGACTAAGTTGCGCCAAAGATAAAATAGGGCAAGTCTCACTCATTCCATAGCCTGTAAATATATCTATCCCTTTTTTGAGTGCATTGATAGTCAAAGCTTTGGTAAGCGCAGCCCCGCCGATGATCACTTTCCATCCGCTTAAATTAATATTTTCAACTTTCGGAGAGTTTAAAAGCATATGTAAAATTGTAGGAACACAATGAGAAAATGTGACTTTTTCTCTATCTATCAAGTCAAGCAAAACATCAGGTATATATTTTCCGGGATATACTTGTTTAACTCCTAAGAAAGTCGCCATATATGGAATTCCCCATGCATGAACATGAAACATCGGAGTTATCGGCATATAAACATCGTTTTGATGAAAGTTTCCTTGATTTTGATGTGTCGATAAAGTTATTAGTGAGCCTAAAGTGTGCATAACAAGTTGTCTGTGAGAAAAATAAACACCCTTTGGCATACCCGTAGTTCCCGTTGTATAAAAAGTCGTAGCTCTTGTATTTTCATCAAAATCCAAAAAAGTAAATTCATCGGATTGCTCTTTTAGAAGCTCTTCATATTCGCCTAAAAACGGAATTGTTTTTGATTTTATATCTTCATTTTCATCAGCTATCAGTACATAATTATTTATCGTATCAATTCTTCCTTTAATCTGCTCGATTATCGGGATAAAATCGCTGTTTATAAACAAAACATCATCTTGTGCGTGGTCTATTGTGTATAAGATTTGCTCATGAGAGAGCCTTATGTTTATCATATGAAGCACCGCACCAATCATAGGAACAGCAAAATAGCACTCTAAATATCTGTGAGAGTCATAGTCCATAATAGCAACTGTGTCGCCTTCTTTTACTCCCATTTTTGTAAGTAAATTTGCTAATTTGTTAACTCTTTTTTTGAACTCTTTGTAACTCATTCTAAAGTTGTTTTTATAAACAATCTCTTGCTCATCGTTTTTTGCTATTGGGGTGAAAAGAAGATTTTTAATTAAAAGCTGTTGTTTAAAATGGTTTGAAGCCGGTGTTAAATCAGACATATTGTTCCTTCAAAGTTAAGATAGCGTATTTTATACTTTCGGAATATAAATTTTGTTTAATCATCATGTTGCAAAACGTTCATATAATCTCTTTTGTGGGCGCAACCGAAGTAGTCGCTATATTTTCTTTTGGAGCAAAGATAAAGAAAAATACAAACGATACAATAGTAGCTGCAAGCGAAGTAAGAAGTACTGATAATGTGGCTTGATCCGCCACTCCTTTGTATGCAAGATTTGATATAAGTATAGACATCGTAAAGCCAATACCAGCCACAAGTCCCACGCCGAGTATTTGCATCCACGTGAGATTGCTCGGTTTTCTTGATATTCCAAAAAAGTCCAGTATATACGTGAAGACAAATATTCCAAGAGGTTTTCCTACAAAGAGTCCCAAAGCTATCCCCCAAAACACTTCGTTAAATTCAAAACCTTGCTCTATTTTTACGCCTGCATTTGCAAGAGCGAAAATAGGCATAATAAAATACGCGCTTAAAGGGTGAAGATAGTGTTCTAATCTTACAAGCGGACTTTGAACTTCATCATAAGCTTTTGCTACGATTTCCAGCGCATTGTTTTGTTTTGCTGTTAAAAGTACTTGTTGGGTATCTTGTTTGGGTGCGCTTGAGTAAAATACATTTACCGCAAGTCTTAAATGCTCTAAAAATCCCGTAGTGTTGATTTTTGAGCGAATCGGTATGCAAAATGCCAGCGCAATACCGGATATTGTTGCGTGAATACCGCTTTTATGAAAAAAATACCATAAAATTATGCCTCCCAAAAAATATACGGTAAGCGTTTTAACGCCGGATCTGTTAAATAAAAACAGCACGGATGTTACCAGTATAGCGAGCATCAAATAAAAGTAAGAGATGGTGTTAGTGTAAAAAATAGCTATAACCAAGATAGAACCTATATCATCGGCAATTGCTAAAGTTACCAAAAATACTTTTAGTTTAATTGGGATCCTATTTCCAAGTAACAGTAATACACCAAGTGCAAATGCCGTGTCTGTTCCCATAGGTATTGCAAATCCTTGCTCGTTCCCGCTTCCCCAGGTGCAATATAAGAAGATAAGTATAGGGAAGAGCATGCCGCCAACAGAGGCAAAAAGAGGAGAGATGGCTTTTTGGAAGCTCGAAAGTTCTCCTACTAAAAGTTCCCTTTTTACTTCAAGTCCTACCATAAGGAAAAAAAGTGCCATGAGTCCGTCGTTTACCCAAAAATGCACGTCTCTTATGAAGCTGTAATTGGCTATTGATATTCCAAATTTCAATTCCCATAATGAAAAATAGATGTCGGATAAAAGGGGAGAATTTGCGGATACCATAGCCACAATAGCGGCAACAAACAGCAATATACCGCCAAATGACTCCTGTTTGACAAATTCATTTATAAAAGTGCCGATTTTTTTAGTAGAACTTTTGTTCCCTATCCCTAGAATACTCAAACCCTAACCCTATTATAGAATTTATTTGAAAATATAAGTGTTTTGATATTGTAATACGAATTAGCTATTGTTTTTATTAGAAATTGTCAATTTTAAGTAAAAAAATAGGCAATTTATCAAGTTTTTGCAACAAAATTTGTAAAATTTTGCTTTTTTTGATCAGGAATATAAAAACTATCCGCATGCAAATTCATCACATACAGATATAAAACAAACGGATTATTGATCGTGGATTTGCACAAGTCATATGACTTGTGCAAAAGGTTATAGCATTAGGCTTCCAAGCAAGACTTCAAGCAAAACCGACGGTTTGCCGTTTACGAGCAAAGCGCCATTTTTGTATTCTATATTGCCTTTTATCTCACCGTTTTTAATTTCAAATCCCAATTCTTTGAACTCTTCAAGCCTTTCATCTAAAAGTTTTTCAATGTCTTCTATCTCGTAGTAATAACTGCCTTCAAGATTTTTGTGCAAAATTTCTTTTATTGATACTTCTGCGATACTGATGTTAAACCTTACGTACAAGTCATTTTTTATGTTTGTGCCGAGTGACTGTAAATCACCATTACCGACATATTGGATAAAACCATCTATTTTGCTGGTTTGGTTTCTATGTTTTGCACTTAGTTCGTTCAAGACGATTTTCGGATGTTTGGCTAAGATGGCGGGCGCATATTCCACGAGCGATACTCCCAAAAGCATAACTTGTCTGTTGTCTTGAAAATCAACATTATCAAGAGAGTTTGTTATCTTTTTCATGCTGTCTAAATCTATATTTTGAAGGCTTATATCAAAAACAATATCATCTAATGTCAGGTTTGTATCATCGGTATCTAATATGAAGTTTTTCAATGACATCTTGTTGTTGGAGACAATAGTCGAATTATCGCCGCTTTTAATATTAAATAACATACTTATATCCGACAATACTGCATTATTGTTTACAATTTCTATTTCTATCATACTTTCATTATTTTTCACAGTATCATCGTTATTGTCTAAAGTGTCATCGTCTTCATAAGAGTCATTATTGTCTTCATAATAGTCGTAATCATCATAATAATAGTTTGTTTTTTTGTTGCTTGACATGATTGAAATTTTGCCGATTTTAACCAGAGTGTCTCCAAGCCATAAACCGACATTTCTTTTGGACGTATGACTTGTATATTTTTGATTTTCTAACACCAATGAAGTATTTTCTTCATCCGTATTTGTAGTTACCGAAAAATAAGGTATGTCTGCATTGAAGTCTATAACGTCACGTTCAAATGAGACGAAGTGATTTGCCTTTATATCTTTCCAATAAAAGACAAAAAACTCATCTTGTACGGTCGAATTTTCTTTGACATCGATTTTTGTATCTATACCGCTAAATTTTATATCGCTTGAGAAACTAAAATCTTTATTATAAATTTTAATTGTGGTTTCAACAGAACCTATATTAAAGATATTGAAATTTTTTAAACCAAACTTCGCCTTATGCTCAAAAACAGCTATTTTTTCGCCGAGCACTAAGAGTTCGGTAACGTATTTTCCATTAAAAATTTTACTTTCAAAATCATTCAGCTTCCATATAACTCCGCTTTTATTGTACAAAGTTCCGTTATTGGCGCTAAAAAAGAGATCAACTTTACTTTTTGAATAAAATATACTAAAAGCAAAAAAACCCACAACAATAACTAAAACTCCCAACAGCAAAGATAGTAATTTTTTCATAGAAATCCTTTTTTAGAAAACAAATAAAAACCAATTTTACATTAAAAACTTTAAATATAAGCCCAAAAAGCCCTGCTATAGTAAAATATGTGGTATTTTTTTGTATATTTATGTATAAATATTTTTCGGATTATAATAAAAAATATATATTATACTAACTAAGCAACGCCATGTAGCGAAGATATTGATTTTTTGCAAGAGTTAAAATTTGTTGGAAATTTTATCGCGCTATGGTGGGTCCTGCAGGACTCGAACCTGCGACCATCCCGTTATGAGCGGGATGCTCTAACCAACTGAGCTAAGGACCCAAACAATATAATGTATTGCTCTGTTTTTTAAAACAAGGGTGAAATTATAACTATCTTTCCTTAAAAAAATGTTTATTGGACTGATTGGTCGAATATTTTATTGATTTGTGCATGGGGTCGAAGCGAAAAGCCATAAGATTTTCAAAAATTCCAAAAAAGATCATAAAAGTGATAAAACTGCTTCCTCCATAGCTAAAAAATGGTAGCGGAATGCCTACAACAGGGGCAAATCCTACAGTCATAGCGATGTTGACCGCAGTATACACAAACAGTAAAAGAGCAATCCCCGCCGCTACGATTTGTGTAAAATAATCTTTTTTGTGCTTGATAGAAAGTGTCATTAAGTGCAAAATAAGCAGCATATACAAAAGCAAAAGCCCAAGTCCGCCGAAAAATCCCTGTCTCTCGACCACATAAGCGAAAATAAAGTCGCTTGTGGGGATAGGTAAAAACTTGAGTCTGGTTTGTGTTGCTTCATCTTTACTTTTTCCGATAAGCCCGCCCGAGCCTATAGCGACTATCGATTGTCTTACCTGATGACAATTTTCACAATCTTCAGCGCTGTCCAAAAAGGTTTCGATTCTCTTTTTTTGATAATCATGCAAAACGTAATTGTACGATACGACCGCTGTGATAGGAATAATCAAGACTATTATCAGCCATATTTTTTTATCTACGCCTATAAGAAAAAGCACTCCGTAGCCTATGATTAACAGTACAAGAGCCGTCCCAAGATCGGGCTCTATAAGTATCAGCACAAATGGTATCAATATGTGAGCGCTGATAATGCCGAACATTTTTAATCCGTAACCTGTCGGCGGAGGCGGATTTTGTTTTACAAGATAACATAACATAAGTAAAAATAAAGGTTTAAAAAATTCCGAAGGTTGCAATGTAAAATGGACAAACGGTATCTCTATCCATCTTTGCGCTCCAAGTTTTCGTGTGCCGAATATGAAGACACTCATGAGCAAGATTATGCCGAACCAGTAAAAAGCAGGTATAAGCCATTCGAGCTTTCTTATCGGCAGTAAAAAGAAAAATAAAAATGCGAAAAATCCTACGCCAAAATAGACTATCTGTTTTGAAGCCAGCATTTGGCTTGCTTCCGATATAAGATAGTAAGAAAATACGACAATTGGTATGACCAATATCGGAAGCAGAAAGTCAAAATGAGTTATAATACGTCTGTCTATCTGGAACAATTTCGCGTCCGTTAAATAATTTTTTGTATTATAACAGATAGCAAATCAACGAAGGATAAATGTGCCCGAAAAAAATTTTACTTGCGATAGCGAAAATTTGAGATTAGATCATTTTTTGACGGATAAATTGCAAGTTTCGCGCAACCAAATCACTGAGCTTATCAAAAAAGGATTGGTTAGCATTGATGATAAAGTTGTTTCAAAGGCAGGGACCAAACTCAAAAAAGGGCAGATTTTATGCATACAAGAGATAGAAAAAAATGATAAAAGTATTGTCGCAAATGTTGATTTTGATGTACCGATCGTTTTTGAAGACGAAGATATTTTGGTGATAAATAAGCCACCGTTTCTTACCGTTCATCCGGCTCCCAGCGTAAAAGAGCTCACGCTTGCAGATTGGTTGAAGGCAAAAAATATATCCCGTTCAACTATAAGCGGAGATGAAAGAGAGGGCATAGTACATAGAATAGACAAAGAGACAAGCGGTGCTTTAGTCATCGCAAAAAACAACGCTTCTCATGCATCTTTAGCCAAGCAGCTCGAAAATAGAACACTCGGACGATATTATCTTGCCTTAATCGATTATCCTTTGAAAGATGATATTATAGTCGATAAACCCATAGCAAGACATCCGAAAAATCGTCTGAAGATGGGAGTTGTAAAAGATGGCAAAAATGCTAAAAGTGCATTTTGTAAACTTTTGACATGCGAAGAGAGTAATATTGAACTCATAGGGGCTAAATTGTATTCGGGCAGAACGCATCAAATAAGGGTACATTTGAATGCCATAGGAAGGCACATTTTAGGCGATGATTTATACGGATTTAAGAGCCAAAAAGCTAAAATTAATAGAGTTATGTTACATGCTTATTGTTTGCGTCTGATTCACCCAAAAAGCGGTCAAAAGATGAATTTTATCGCGCCGCTTTATGATGATTTCAAAGAACAGCTGAAAAAATTTTTTACGGAGGATAAAATTGATGAAACAATCGATATTGACAATCTTAATAGTCGCTTCAATCTTTTTAATTAGCGGCTGTAAAAGTCCTGATATTCCCAAAAAACCGGTTTTAGATCCAACTATGCCCAAAGTAGCCGAGCTTAGAACACTTTCGGATATGACTGAAATTGGTTTGGAGTGGTCGCCTATACACGACTTAAGAGTAGACGGTTATTATATATATAGAGCCGAAGCCGATAATAACAATGGCTCTTTAGACAGAATTACTGCTATAAACGACAGATATGTGTCGCATTATGTAGACACGAAGCTTTTGCCGCAGACAAATTACATATACAGAATTAGCGCGTTCAATAAAGATAAACAAGAGTCCGAACCAAGCGCGCCTGCTATAATATCCACAAAAGCTAATATAGAATTTGTTCCGTTCGCGCAAGCAATGGCAAATCTTCCGAATCGCATAAAAATTATCTGGAGACCGCATCCTTCCGAGAGAGTCTCCTCTTATATCATAGAAAGAAACGATTTTGGTTCGACCAAATGGGAGCAAATAGCAACCGTAAACGGTAAGCTCAGCGCCGAATATATAGACGCAAGGCTTAAAGATGGAAAGGCATACAGATACAGAGTGAAAGCAAAAACTTATGACGGGCTTATATCTGCGCCGAGCCAGATTGTAGAAGCACAGACAAAACCGCTGCCGCCTGTTGTGGAAAATTTGAGAAGTACGCGGAATTTACCAAAGAAGATAGTTGTCTCATGGGACGCTTCTTTATATCCTGAAGCCGACTATTATAATGTTTATAGAGCCGGCAAGGCAAATCTTTTTTATAGTCATATAGTTAAAACAAAAAACACAGAGTATATAGACGTGATACAAGAGGACGGAGCCTCAAGACACTATTACGTAACCGTTGTCGATAAAGACGGGCTTGAGTCGCCGAGGCAAAGTGCTTCATTGATGGGCGTTACGCTCGAAGTTCCTTCTGCACCCGCGATAAATGTCGTAAGACATGATGGTCAAAGCATTATGATAGGCTGGAGAGACACATCGGCAAGAGCTGTAAAATATCAAGTTATACGTACAAGTAAAAGCGGTGTTTTAACATATACGAATATTACGGACAATATGTTTGTAGACAGAGATGTTACGCAAGGAGTGGAGTATTCATATGAGGTTGCCGCGGTTGATACAAATGGGCTTGTATCAAAAACGAGCGAAAAAGCTATTATAGTAATTCCTAAAAATTAGATTTTGCTCTAATGCCGAATTTTGTTACGGACAGATTTGCTAAACCCTCATTGCCTTTCAGTGATGGGGGATATAATTTTTTATGGAAAGTTTGCCGCGAAAATTCAAGCTATGTAATGGTTAAAAATGACAATACCGAATTTTTTATCGCGGTAAAGCCGAAAAAAGATGGTTCATATGTAATCAAATCGGACAAGATTTCTCGTCCTTCGCAAATTTTATTTTTGCAACAAGCGCTTGAGATTTATGCTAAAAAAGCGCAATGCAATATATTATTTAGCAATGTAAAACCTTCAAAGTTAAAAAGAGAAAATTTTGCTGTTAAAAATTTGGATTTTTTTGCTGAAAATCTTTTTGCAAATAAAAAAAATATATATCTTGAAGTTGGATTTGGAAGCGGCAGACATCTTTTGTATCAAGCCAAAAACAATCCGGATAAAATTATAGTCGGCATTGAAATACACAAGCCGTCGCTTGAACAGACTGCGAAACAGTGTGAAATCTTAGGATTAAAAAATGTCATTTTGGTTGATTATGATTCAAGAATTTTAATGGAGTTTTTTCCGTCAAATTCCGTAGAGAGAATATTTGTTCATTTTCCTGTTCCTTGGGATAAAAAGCCTCACCGCCGAGTCATAAGTTCGTATTTTACAAAAGAGGCTCTGCGGATTTTGCAAAATAAAGGAACACTTGAAGTTAGAACTGACAGTGAACTTTATTTTGATTACGTTGTGAAAACTTTTGTGGCGGAAGACAGTGCAGATGTTAAAATTCTGAAAAATTTTGACTTGGAAGTCAGTAGTAAATATGAAGATAGATGGAAGAGACTTGGGAAAAATATATACGATATAGTATTAACAAATCATAAAATAAGTAAAAAAATTGATAAAATTGCCAAATTAGAATTTACTTTTTATTCTAATATTGATAAAATTATAAAAAATTTCAGTCCGAAACTTTTTTTGGGCGACGGATTTTTTGTTCATTTTGAAACTTTACATGTAAAGAGTAATGAGATAGCTGTGATAAAAACAGCATTTGGGGCAAATGAGCGAGCAGAGCATCTGTTCATTATTATAGACAAAGAAGGCGCACGTTATTTTCCAAATAGCGTTTATGCTTTTAGCGCAAATAAAGCTGCGCATAAAATTATTGAAAAGTGGCTGAATGAGTAGCGTAGTAATAGATATGAGCTCCCTCTCTTTAGGATATGGCGGAAAGCCTGTTATTTTGGATGCTACGGCGTCTATAGAAGCTAAAGACTTTGTATTTATTGTCGGCAAAAGCGGCAGCGGAAAATCTACACTTTTAAAATCTTTCTATGGTGAAGTAGAATCTGTTTCGGGAAGTTTGAGCGTATGCGGTGTCAATATGAAGAACATTGTTGCTTCAAAGCTTAATATTTTAAGACGGCATATAGGAATTGTTTTTCAAGATTACAGACTTATTAACGAGTGGACTATAGAAAAAAATGTTATGTTGCCTTTGATTGTGAACGGTTTTGCCAAAACCATCTGTATAAATCAAGCGCAAAAACTCTTAAAACATGTAAAACTTTTACACAAAGCAGGCAAATATCCGCTGGAACTTAGCGGAGGTGAACAGCAAAGAGTTGCTATGGCAAGAGCTTTGGCGCATAATCCCGTGCTTATTTTGGCAGATGAACCTACAGGTAATTTGGACGATTATTCAAGCGAGGTTATTTGGAATCTTCTTCGCAGTGCAAAAGAGTTTTTGGGAACAACAGTGATAGTAGTAACCCATCATATACCATCTACTATAAATGTGAACTACAAACATTTTTTTATCGACGACGGTTATCTGCATGAAATTATTTAAAACGCACTTTTCCGTAGTTTTTTCACTTTTTACTCTGCTTTGCAGTTTTCAATTTATTTTATTTATAAATCAAACCATAAACGAATACGAGGTTTATCTTGCAGATGATTATTCTATCGTGGCGGTTTCAAATGAGGTTCTTGATACGGAGACGCTTCTAAAGCAAAAGCCGATAATAAAATCTATAAGTGAACTTGACACGGCAGATGTGTTAAATCGTCTTAAGAATGACGTTTCGCTCTCAAATATAGAGCTTTTACAAAAATCCATGCCAAAATTCTATACTTTAAAATTAAATAGATTTCCAAGCTCAAGCGTTTCGGATTCTCTCAAAAAAGATCTTCTGGATATAAATTCAATTACAAAAGTTGAAATTTTTGCCAAAACTTATAATAAAATATATTATGTTTTAAAACTCATGAATTTTGTAGTTTGCGTCTTTGTTATTTTCGCTGCAATCACATCTCTTCTTTTGGTATTAAAACAGATGCAGATTTGGACTTATGAGCACCAAGATAGAATGTTTGTAATGAATCTTTTCGGAGCTTCATTTTGGACAAAAAGCGCAGTTTTATACAAATCGGCCGTAGCGGATTCGTTTTTGGCCGTCATACTTACTATAATAATTTTTATTTTTATAAATAATCTTCAGCTTATAGAGGATATATTTCAAGAGTTAAACGTAAGTGTCCCAAGTTTTGCTATATATGAAGACGGCGTTATTTTGCTTATTATCTCTCTTATTATCTCCATAGTATCAACTACAATTGCTATGTTAAAAGTGAAAAAAGTTTGATGAGAGCGATTTTTTTATTTTTTATAGGACTTATATTCTTAAATGTCGATACTTCGGCAAATGCTATTAGCGATAAAGAGCTTGAGAATAAAAGTCAGCTTGAAAAAACGTTAACGCGCGAACTTAACGATATTTCAAAAACGCTTCAAAAAGAAGAGTCTTCGCTGAAAAGTACCAATTCACAGATAGATAAACTAAACGGAGAGATAGAAAAGCAACAGTTAATAGTAGATAGCATAAAAGGCGAACTTGGAGAACTTACAAAAGAGAACAAAGAACTTTTAAAAGAGCAAAAAGAGATAGAAAGTAAATTGACCGATTTGATAGCAAAAGACTTTTCATATTTTTTGATTATTGATAATGAGTACATGGAGAGCTATGATGGGGTTATACTGAACGAAGCTTTAAGAAATCTTGGTAAAATTACCAATAAAGAGTTTTTGGACTACTCCTCAAAATATGAAAAAACAAATGACAATATGAAAAAATTATCTCAAAGGCTCAAAACCATTCAAAATAGCATAAATGAATTGGCTCTTAAAAAGAAAAATTTGGAGACTTTGAAAAAGAACAAAACCAATATCATAGCAAATGTAAAAAAAGAGCAAAACGCTTATGCAGCGCGCATACAAACTATTCAAAAAGAAAAAAAAGAGCTTAAAAAAACTCTTGAGAATTTAAAGATTTTACAGCAAAGCGCAAAAACGGATACCATAACCGTACCTGAAAATTTTGAGAGCGCAAGAAGGCTCGGTTCTTCTTATCAGGCAAGCAAAGTTAAAACCTATAAAGGCGACAAAACGATAGCGCCACTTAACAAATTTACTATACAGCAAAAGTTTGGAGACTACACAGACCCGATTTATGATATTAAGATATTTAACGAATCTGTCGTATTGCGCTCAGCAGTCGGCAATGAAGAGGTTAAAAATATATTGGATGGCAAAGTGATTTTTGCCAAAGAGACATCTTTACTAAAAAATGTTGTTATTGTTGAAAATTCAAATGGAATCCACACCATATATGCCCATCTTTCCAAAATAGCTCCCACCATACAAACGGGCGAGAAGATTAAAAAAGGCTATATTATAGGCAGAGTTGAGAGAGATTTGACACTGGAAGTAACTCAGCAAAATTACCATATAGATCCGCTTGAACTTATAAAGCAATAAAAACGGCATTTATAGCCTTTAAAATAATTTAAGTATTTTAGCTACAGCAAGTATTAATCAAAAATATGCGTAGATAGCCATCTTGTTTAAGATACAAGAGTTTTTAAGTACAATTTAAGTACAATTATCAGATTTTTAAAACCCAAAAGGTATGCAATATGGAAGAGACAAAACGCAAGCGTGTTTTGGTGAAATTTTCAGGCGAAGCATTGGCAGGTAAAGGCGGTTTTGGAATAGACAGCGATATACTAAAATATATAGCGGACGAGATAAAATCTTTGGTTGACAACGATATTGAAGTTGGCATTGTTGTAGGCGGCGGAAATATCATAAGAGGCGTAAGTGCCGCAAAAGGCGGAATTATCAAACGCACAAGCGGAGATTATATGGGAATGCTCTCTACTGTGATAAACAGCATAGCCATGCAAGAAGCTTTAGAGCACGGCGGAGTAAACGTAAGAGTGCAAAGCGCTATAAAGATGGAACAGATATGCGAAACTTTTATAGTTAGGCGCGCTATCAGGCATTTGGAAAAAAACCGTGTGGTGATATTTGCTTCCGGTACGGGAAATCCGTTTTTTACAACAGATACGGCAGCCACTCTAAGAGCTATAGAGATAGGTGCGGATATGATAATTAAAGCTACTAAGGTAGATGGAGTTTACAATAAAGATCCGCAAAAATTTTCTGATGCAAAAAAACTTTCAACCATCACGTATGAGCAAGCTATGGGTGATGACGTAAAAGTTATGGACGATACAGCAATAGCATTGGCTAAAGATAATAATCTTCCGATAGTTGTTTTCAATATGTTTAACGAGGGTAATTTATTGTCTATAATAAACGGAGATTACTCTGCATGTTCGATAGTAAAAAATTAAATTAAAAGAAGGAAAAGCAAAAAATGAGAAGCGAACAAATAACTGCAAAAGCTCTGAATGTTGTAGGAAACGACAGGTATAAACTTGCCATTCTCGTTTCAAAAAGAGCGGAGCAATTGGCAAAAGGCGCTGAACCTTTGGTAGAGACAACTAAAGATAAAAAATACGTAGATGTAGCGCTAAGCGAGATAGCCGAAGGTAAAATCAGTATAGAAGTTTTAGAGGAACGTTCTTGATAAAAAGGCGGCTTTGGAGTAATTAATGGAGGAGCTGCTTGAAAAGATACACGCATGCAGAAAAATAGATGAAGCCAAAAAGCTATTGCTTGGATTTTTTGCGGATAATAATAAAAATATTTTAAAAGCTATAGAGCTTGCTGTCAAACAGCATGAAGGGCAATTTAGAAAAAGTGGCGAACCGTACGTCGTTCACCCGATACTTGTCGCTTCTATCGTAGCGCACTATGGCGGTGATGAAATTATGGTCATTGCAGCGCTTTTGCATGATGTGGTTGAAGATACTCAAACTACCGTTGAAGAGGTAGAGGAGCTGTTTGGTAAAGACGTGGCCAAGATAGTGGAAGGACTTACCAAAATTATGGCGATAAGAGAGGATAAATTAGCTCCTTCTCACTCAAATGAAAAACTTATGAGTTCCGCCATGACTTTCCGCAAAATGCTGATAGCTTCTATCAGCGATGTGAGGGTTTTGGTTATAAAACTTTGCGACAGACTCCACAATATGATGACATTGGGCGCATTACCCTTAAATAAGCAAAAAAGAATAGCCGAAGAGACGCTGGTTGTTTATGCTCCTATAGCCCACAGACTTGGAATCTCTTCTATCAAGAACCATCTGGAGGATTATAGTTTTCTTTATATTATGCCAGAAGAGTATAGAAAGATAGACGAATATCTCTCAGAACACAAGCAGCAATTTCAATTGAGACTAAATAGTTTCATAGAGACGATAAATACTTTGATGCAGCAAAACGGTTTTGCCGAAAGTGATTATAGACTTGAAAAACGCATAAAACATCACTACTCCATTTACATAAAGATGCAAAGAAAAGGCATATCTATAGAGGAAGTTTTGGACTTGATGGCGATTAGAATTGTCGTCAAAGAGACGCTTGAGTGTTATAAGATTTTAGGCATCATGCACCAGTATTTCAATCCTATTATTTCGCGCTTTAAAGATTATATCGCCATACCCAAAGATAATGGATATCAGACTATCCACACTACTATTTTTAATGATAAGTCAATCATAGAAGCGCAGATACGTACTTTTGATATGCACAATATAGCAGAATTCGGCGTAGCGGCACACTGGAAATACAAATATTCCGGCGGCATCAATCCTAAACTCGACTGGCTTAACGAACTTAAAAATAAAGATGATGAAAGTGATGATGTAGCCGAATTTTATGAATTTACAAAAGATAGTTATTTATATAGCGAAGATATTGCGGTTTTTTCCCCAAAAGGCGATATTTTTACGCTCTCAAGAGGTGCTACGGCATTGGATTTTGCATATGAAATTCATACAGAAGTCGGTTTTTATGCGAAAGAGGCTTATATCAACAGACAAAAAGCACCGCTTTTAACAGAGCTGAAAAATGGAGACATAGTTCGCATCATAACGGGCGATGAACCTGTTTATAGATGCAGTTGGGTGAACAGCGTAAAAACCGGCAAGGCAAGAACAGCTATTATGCAAGCATGTCGCCAAAAGACAAGAGAGCTTAACTATAGGGTGGCTGTTGAGATACTTTTGGGCATTTTCAATATAAAAGAAAATAAACTTCTGATGTGGCTTAAAAGAGAAAAGCTTGATAAAAAGATAGATAAAGCCGCGACAGACTCTATATATTTGCAAGATGTTGTAAATGCTCTCAAAAAATATCCTATCGGCGAAAAGATTTTGATGCCTATATTAAATCGCAACAGATATAAAGTAAAAAAACAGAAATTTGAAAATATTGTGATATATTCAAATCAAACGGTAAATTCGGTCATGTTCAATTACTGTTGTCACCCTAAAAGAGGAGATGACATAATAGGTTTTGTAAAAAAATCGGGCGATGTTACGGTGCATCACAAAATGTGCGAACAAGCAGTAAAATTGATGGACAGCAAAGAGCAGATGATTTTTGTCAAATGGACAAGAGACGCCCCGGGACAATATAAGCTTTTGGTTAGTATTGAAAACAAAAGAGGTTCGTTGGCGGCATTTTTAACATTTTTAGCTAAAATTCAAGTAAATATACAAACTATTGAACTTACAAAAGCTGAAGATGGAGCGGCCGATTATTTTAAAATTGTGATAGAGTTGCCCGAAGATGTGAAGCCGGAACAGATAAGAGACAATATAAAAGAACGCTATAAATTAGTAGATTTTATGTCGTTAAACGATGCGTATAAAACAGTATAGAGGGTTAAATTTATGGATAAATTAAAAGAGGCATTGAGCGAGATAAAAAGAGGCGTCGCCGAGATAATAGACGAGGAGAAGATGACCGCTCTTGTCAAAAATTACTTTGAAAAAAACGAAAACTTTTACATAAAAGCCGGATTTGATCCGACCGCGCCGGATTTGCATTTGGGGCATACGGTGCTTTTGCAAAAGATGGCACAGCTTCAAAAGTATGGTGCTATCGTTCAATTTCTAATAGGCGATTTCACGGGGCAGATAGGCGATCCTACAGGTAAAAACGAGACAAGAAAAAAGCTTGACAAAGAGAGCGTTTTAAAGAATGCTAAAACTTACGAAGAACAAGTTTATAAAGTATTAGATCCGACAAAAACGCAAATAGTATTTAATTCCGAGTGGTTAAATATGCTTGGTACGGCAGGACTTGTCGAACTTGCAACAACTTTTAGTGTAGCAAGAATGCTTGAGAGAGAAGATTTTGAAAAAAGATATCGTTCGCAAACACCTATATCTATTAGCGAATTTTTATATCCGTTGTTGCAAGGTTATGACAGCGTTGCATTAAAATGTGACATAGAGATGGGCGGAACAGATCAAAAATTCAATCTTTTGATGGGAAGACAGCTTCAAAGGGTTTATAACATCGGCAAAGAACAAGCAGTCATTATGATGCCGCTTTTAGAGGGTTTGGACGGTGTGAACAAGATGAGTAAATCTCTTGGGAATTATATCGGTGTAACAGATGAGCCAAACTTGATGTTTGCCAAAATCCTCAGTATAAGTGACGAGCTTATGTGGCGCTATTACGAGCTTTTAAGCGCAAAATCCGTAAAAGAGATTGAAGAGTTAAAAGACGGTGTGAAGAATGGTTCTTTACATCCGAAGACGATAAAAGAGGCTTTAGCTCTTGAAATAACGGCAAGATTTCATGATGAGCCTAAAGCGCAAGAAGCGAAAGATGAATTTGACAAAATTCACAAACAAAATGACTTGCCAAGCGACATACAGGAGTTTACGATGAAAGCTCCCGTTTGGATAGCGAAGGCTTTTACCGAATGTGTCCTTTCATCTTCTACTTCGCAAGCACGCCGCGATATAAGTTCAGGTGCTGCAAAATTAAATCAAAGTAAGATAGAAGACGAACAGTTGCAGCTTCAAAGCGGCGAATATATATTGCAAGTAGGCAGACGAAAATTTGCAAAATTAAAGGTTATATAGATGTTAAAACCACTCAATATAGGCAAATATAAGATTAAATTTCCAATAGTGCAAGGCGGCATGGGAATAGGCGTGAGTTGGGACAGACTCGCAGGCACGGTAAGCAAAGAGGGCGGACTTGGAGTGATAAGCGCTATAGGAACGGGATATTATGAAAATCTGAAATATGCCAAAAGAGTTATAAATTCGCGTCCGCTTGATACCGAAAACCTGTACTCTTTTGACGCCTTAAAAACTATAGTTAAAAATGCGCGCAAAATCTGTGGCAACAAGCCTCTCGGTGCAAATATAATGTGTGCTATCAATGATTACAGCAGAGTTGTGGTTGATACTTGCAAAGCCGGCATTGATATTATTATTTCAGGAGCCGGACTTCCCACAAATTTACCCGAACTTACAAAAAATTTTCCGCACGTAGCACTTGTGCCGATAGTCTCTTCGGCTAAAGCTTTAAAAATTATCTGCAAACGCTGGACGCAAAGATACGGTCGTGTTCCTGATGCTGTTGTGCTGGAAGGACCTTTAAGCGGAGGGCATCAGGGTTTTACTTACGAGCAGTGCGTTATGGAAGATTATCAGCTTGAAAATCTCATAGAACCGCTCAAAAATGAAATCAAAGAGTGGGGCGATTTTCCTCTTATAGCGGCAGGCGGTATTTGGGATAAAAACGATATTAATAATGTTATGAGTTTGGGAGCTGAGGGCGTGCAGATGGCGACGCGTTTCATAGGTACTCACGAATGCGATGCCGACGAAGTATTTAAGCAAGTTTTGATAAAAGCTAAAAAAGAGGATATTCATCTTTTAAAATCTCCCGTAGGATATCCCGCGCGCGGAGTCCATACAAATCTTATATCTTTAGTTGATAAAAGAGAAGGACCGTCAATCAAATGTATCAGCAATTGCGTAACTCCATGCCAAAGAGGCAAAGAGGCAAAAGAGGTTGGATATTGTATAGCGGACAGATTATCGGACGCATATCTTGGGAAAGAGGAGAGCGGACTGTTTTTCACAGGAGCTAACGGATATAAATTAAATGAGATAATAAGCGTTAAAGAGTTGATGAATAAACTTGTAAATGGAGAATAATGCTAAAAAGAGTCTTTACTTTTATATTTTTGCTTATCTCTTTTGTGTGTGCACAAAATGCAGTTTTTAATGAATTTGACGGTAATTTTTCTATCTATTCTCAAAACGAGAAAGAGCGTGTTTACGACAATTTAAAGTACGTATATATCAAATCCATCATGGATACGGACGATATTTTGAGATATGAAGTTTTAAATAGACTCATAAGCGGAGGCAAAAAGTTAAATTATGACGTTTCGGTTTACGAAAAAGAGTTAGACGAATTGCTGAAAAATCAAAATATCGTAGACGCCATACAAAAAAAATCCGACAAACTTTCAAATAATTTTGCGAATAATACTCCAATTAATACGGTTGATACCGCGAGTGTTGCTCAGACGGCTAAGCCTCAGCAAACAAAAGAACAAAACACTTCATCAATGCCGTTTAAACTTTTGCAGGTAAAAAAAACCAACGATAATGTTATATTTGTATTTGACAGAGAACTTGAAAAAAAAGAGATAAAATTTTTCACTCTCAAGGAAAAAAGCGTAAGATATATTTATGATATAAAGGGGATTAAGACAAATTTTGCTATTGATTTTAAGATAGAAGGTGTAAAGGATTTTCGTATTTCGCAATTTGACAAAGAGAAGATAAGAGTTGTTTTTGAGCATGAAAAAGAGATAGATATAACTTATGAGCTAAAAGGCACGGAATTGATATTTGCCGCAAAAGAGTTTTCACCGGTGAGTGCAAAAAAAGGCGATGAGACAGTCAACACGACAAATACATTGCCCGTCAAAATTGCTTTAACTAAAAAAACAATAGTGATTGATGCGGGACATGGCGGTAAAGACGGCGGTGCTGTCAGCAATAAAAAATTGGAAAAAGATGCTGTTTTGCAAATAGCTCTTTTGCTTGGAGCGGAACTTGAGAAAAGAGGGCACAAAGTATTTTATACGCGCTCAAAAGATGTCTATTTAAAATTGCAAGATAGAACAAAAACGGCAAACGATAGAAGTGCCGATCTGTTCATATCCATACATGCCAATGCCGCTCCTAAAAACAGTAAAAACGGTAATTGGCAAGGTATAGAGACCTTTTTTCTATCACCCTCGGACTCCGCCCGTTCCAAAAATGCTGCCGAGCTTGAAAACCAATCTGACATTGAAGAGATGAATTTGTATTCAAGGCAGACTTTTTTGAATTTTTTAAACCGCGAAAAGATAATAGCCTCTCATAAACTTGCCATAGATATTCAGCAGCACATCTTGACCGAAGTTAAAAAAAGCTATACAAAGGTTGTTGACGGTGGTGTGAGAGAAGCACCGTTTTGGGTTCTCACCGGTGCACAAATGCCGGCTGTTCTCCTGGAAGTAGGCTATATAACCAACAAAACCGACAGAGAGAGAATGTTTGATAAAAAATTTCAGCAAACTTTGATAAAAGGCATATCAAACGGCATAGAATCTTATTTCGCAAAAAATATGTAGTTAATATGCAAAGAGCAAATATCTAATTTACAAGCTTTTTGTTTGATTTTTGCGATATTTTTAGAGCATCGTCTAAAAGCGAGTTGTTATGCCGAAATGATTTGCACGCACTTGAAATAGAGAATAGTATTAGATTTTTTATCCGAACAAATAGACGAATAACTGCAAAAAATTAAATCTTTCGAGTGTTTTATTTGCAAAAATATATTGGTCTTTAGTGTATCAAAGTTGTGTATACGGATTTTAGAGTGTCGTAAAATTTGCATAAAAATGCCAATGGATTTTCATTTGTCAGGATAAATTATATGCAAAATAGTCGTTTGATTTTTGGCAGCTTTTTCAAAAATATCTCTATGTTAGATACTAAAATTTTTAAGATAATTGCTGCTTGATAAAAGGATATTTTTCGTCCGTTTTGCAAGCGGTACTGTAAAAAGATTTTTTAAAAGATACCAAAATTCAGATCAAATGTTCTTCAAATCACCCATATCGCCGTAAAAAGAGCTGTTTATCTGAGAATTTTTTATGATAAAATTTCTGAATTTTTTGAACAGTTTTGCATTCGGGGCAGATTTATTTTTCCAAAAATCGTTCAAACTCATACCTTTGCACGTAAGATCTTTGATATCGTATATCGCTTCGCCAAGTACGATAGTAGGTGTGCCGTGATATAAAGACGACAATCCGACAGTACTATTTATGGTAACTGTTCCGAGTGCGTTTTTCAAAGCGTTTGGCAAATGAAGTTCATATAAGACTATGACACGCTTTTCGATATTTAGTTTTTTCGCAAAGCCGTTTATGGTGTTTTTATAATTTTTTCTACCTCTATCAAACGGGTGGTGTTTGAATACGATAAAACAGTTCTTATCGGCAAAATGCGCAAAAGATATTAAAACTATCTCTATGAACTCTTCTATATTTTTAAATAGGGAGTGTTTTTTAATTTGCGCGTCTGTGCAAGTCTGAATAGGAACAAAAAAATATTTTTTTGAAAGGCCGGTTTTAAGATAGTTGTCATATGATCTGTCTTTTAGCAAATATAGTATTTTCCGCATAAAGTTTCTTACACCGTAAAATGCCTCTTTTATAGCCGAAAAATTTCTATGATGAATGTAATGCGGATATAAAAAGGAAAAAACATTGGCTATAAAATAATATATTATTGCGCTGATGACCATAATATAAAAACTATTTTTCATCTGAAGCGCTTTTGGTTGTTCCGAAACTTCGGGCAATTTTTCATAAAAGCTTTTTGATTTTGGAAGTTTACTGTTGCCGTTTACACCCCATTTTTCCAACGTGATATAATCCGGCCTTATGTATCCTTCTTCAAATACAAAAATTTCCGTATCAAGTTTTAAAGCCGCTTTTATAGTTGCTTTTTGATAAAATCTGCAGTCGCCGAACAAAAATATTTTATCTATACGTTTTGTTATCAAAAATTCCTTGATAAAATTATTCCAGTTTTTAGGAGTGTCTTTATAGTTTATCACGTTATCTTTGTTTGAGAAAAACCAATCCGCCGCATTAAAAGCTATCTTGTGAGTAACAGCTCCTTTTTCACGAAATAACTTATCAGCTCTTTTAAAAAATGTTCCCATGGGTCCTTGTAGAAAAAGAACATTTTTGTTTTTCAAATCGCCGATATAATTCATTTTGTGATAATCCTGCATGTTAGTTGTATTTTCCTCTTAATAAATGTAAAGATTTTCTTTATAATTTGTTTATTTGTATTATAAGCTAATTTTTCTTGATTCAATTCCGATAAAAATATTCTTATGTCACAAAGTCTGTGATTTTTGGGGCTGATATAGCGCGGATACAACAGCAAGGCCCCCGCTATAAGCTCTTGGACGCTTAGTTTTCTTTTGCGTCTGTCGTTTGTAAGCATATCGCTGCTAAGATTCCAGCCTGCATAAAAAGGCATACCGTAAGTTACAACTTTTTTGCCTCTTATGATAGCTTCAAAACCGACCAAAGAGGTTATCGTATGTACTTCATCGCAGATTTCAAATATACTATCAAGCGAAATATTTTTAACGATTTTGTCCGCGTGCAATAAGATCTCTTTTTCGCTTAAAGCTCCAATGCGGTTTTTTGCCAAGACATCGGGATGAGGTTTGTAGATAATATAACTTTGAGGATTTTTTTCGCGAACCGTTTTTAAAAGTGATAAATTTGACATATTTTGTGAGCCGTATATGATAGAAGCGTCATCGTCAACTTGTCCTACGACCAGCAGTATACTTTTATCAGTTTTGATATCTATCCTTTTATTTCTTAAAACATTGTACTTTGATATGTGGTTGTTAACCAAAAATGCCTGCACCTCTTTTGCTTCTTGAATGATATTATCATCAAAATCCGTCTCATTCAATATCTCTTCAAGTTGGCTTTTTTGCGTAGCATCGAAATAGATACCGTATTTATCGACAACCAAAGAGTACGGTCTTGTCAAATCCGAGCCAAGTTCGATCGACCTTATGAAACCGTCCTCCACATGCATTACTGGAATATGATGTTTTTTGCCATACTCTTCAATATCTCTAAATGCTTTTTTACCCCAGATATATATGGAAGAGTTTCTATCAAACCCATTTTTCAGGGCGATTTTCAAATGATTTTTGCCAAAAAAAGGATTAACAAAAAAAGTTTTTATAAATTGTTCGTTTTCAAAAAATGGTCTTACAAAGTCGTGCTTCCATCTCGAAAAACCAAAAAAGAACCCTTTTTTATAAATACCGCTATTTTTTATACGGACTATATTTTGTATCGTTGAAATCAGTGTCAGAGGAGTGTTTTTGTATGGATCGCAGTATCTTGAGTACAAAATATAAGCGGCGGCAAATATCTCCTCAACGCTTCTTTTTTGTACTCTTCTCGCGCATACAAGTTTATCCTCCGTTATTCCCCAGCCCGCATAAAACGGCATACCAAAACAGACACATGTTTTGCCTAAAAGCAAAGCTTCAAAACCCATCTGGGAAGTTTTTGTATATACTTTATCTATCTTTTTCAAAAGAGATATGGGATTTATGTCTTCTGATATTAGATTGCAAAAAGGCGGAATATCTTTTGTGCTTATATCGGATATTTTGGCGCCATTTAACGCTTGCGGATGGATTTTGATGTATATGTCGGCGTCTTTATTTTCATCTTTGGCTATTTTAATGATCTCTTGCATCGAAAATTTATCCGACAATCCATACTTCAAAGAGGCATCATTTTTGGTTTGCGCTATTATCAAAATTCGTTTTTTGCCGTTGTTGGGAAAATAATTTTCTTCCAAATCCTGTGCATGGTTGTATTTTGATATATTGTGTTCTATTATAAGCGAAATCGCTTCTTTGACTTCTGATAAAAGCCTTGTATCGCTTTTAAAATCATGACTATTTAGTATACGCTCCAATCCGCTCTCTTTGGTAGCGTCATAATAGACGCCGATACTATCTTCAATGAGACTGAAAGTTGGAAACAATCGATTCTCAAGTCCAAAAGATCTGATAAAACCATCTTCCAAAATTACAAAAGAGGTTTTATGTTTTTCGGCTAAAGATATGGCATTAAGCCCGGATTTTTTTCTGCCCCAACCGTAAAAAACTCCTTTTTTCCCAAAGCATTTATTGATAAGAGAATAATGCTCTATCTTTAAAAAATGACTCACATTTTTTATGAGCTCTTTTGAGGTTGAAAACATCATATATCAAGAACAACTTTTGTTGCTATGGCTATATGATATAAAACTTGGCTCAAAAGATTTACGTATTGTAAATTTTTTCCTTCGGCTTTAGGCAAAATCAGTATGGAGTCTCCCGCGTATATTTTCGGTTTACCGAATGAAAACGGCGATGCGTCATAGTTTTCGGCTTTGCCGTTCGCTCTTATAACTAAAACCCTATTTTTATTTGCTCTTTGGCTGAAACCGCCGGCAAGCGATATATACTCGTCAATAGTTTGTCCTTTCAAGTATGTAAATGCTCCAGGAATTCCAACTTCGCCTTGGACTACAACTATATTGTTCAGGGTCGGAATATTAATGACATCTCCTTCTTCTAAGACAATACTTTTAGCAGTTGTTTTTTCATTTATCGTGATTTGCCCTTTTGGCTCAACTTTCTTTGCTCTTTGTATAAACTCCAAAATAGCTTTTGTCTCCTGCGCTCTCATATTAGCTTCTTCAGATGATACCGAAGGGGTTGTTAGAGCAAGCGTTTCAAGCTCTTTAAGCTGAGCTTCCAGAAGATTTTTTTGTATTGCCGCTACACTTTTTCTAAATATCTGAATAGCTTCTATATTTGATTGGGAGTTAGGAATGATTTCATTTTTCAAATCCTCAAGCGTAGAGCCTTTTTTCAGCACCAATTGACGAAGTCCGTTATGTTCTCCTTCAACGCTCACTCTTATCTCATCTGGTGAATGTTCTGGTAAAAACTCCACTTCGTCGCCTGCTTGCAAGAAAACGTCTTTAAACTTTTCTAATTCATAAGAGTTGATATTTAATCGGTTGTTGTTTTTGTAGCTTTTTACTATAGCGTTTGTGGCGGTCGGTTTTATGCCCGCCAATTTGGCAAGCTCTTCCAAGTCCATAAATTCGTGTCTTGACTCAAATCTTGATTCTCTTAACACTTCTCCTTTGGCACTGATATAAGGACCCACGCTATCTACAAGTATAACATCACCGCTTCTAAATGCCAGCAAATCCATCTTGCCGTCGATTAAAAAATCATACAAATCTATTTTCTTATAAGGTTTATTGTTTCTCAAAATCGTAATTTTTCTAAAACTTCCGTACTTGGAATTTATACCGGAAGCTTTGTCGAGATACTGTATCAACGAATCCGAACTTAATCCTTCATAAAGACCCGGTTTATTCACATTTCCCGTTACAAATACGGAGACATTCTGATATGCTTCCATGTCGGCGTACACAAAGACATTATCTTTATATATTTTTTTTACTTGTTTCGTTATGATAGACAGTATGTCACCGTTTCGTACACCAAGAAGTTTGACAACACCGACCTTGGGAATAAAAATATTTCCCTGCGAGTCGACAACAAGAGCTTGTTCAAATTCAAATGCTCCCCACATTTTCAAAAGAACCGTATCGCCTATATTGAGACGATAATCCGGATTGTACATGTGTTGTTTTACATTGGCGAAATTTCCGTTAAAAAGATGTGAGCCGAAAATATTCTCTTTTTCGTTTATCAAGGCAGTATCGTTGTTTTCATTTGTGCCTACAATTGTTCCGACATCCACTGCGGCAAAGCAAAGCATAGCTGAAATCAGCATCAAAATAATCTTTTTCATCAGTATTTGTGATCCTCTATAGTGGCTTTTATCAATTTTGTGATACCGTAAAGTAAAAATAGCAAAGCAAGTAGCGTTAATAGGTTGTATATTTTACGCGGATATTTTGCGCTTTGCGGTTTTGAGGGCTGTTGAATGATAGAGAGATATTTGATTTGCTTGGTGCTTTCTATTCTTGCCTGCTCGACTGCTCCGAGAGCTATTTTATATAACTCTTGTGCAAATTCAGCTTCGACGGTTAATGTTTGATATTTTGATGCAAGCAGATTTGTAGAGTTATTTGAATTCGCAGCAACGCGCCCACTCTCTTTACCTATCTGTTTTTTCAAAGCCGCTATTTCGCCTTTGAGTGTTAAAATTTGCGGCGCATTGTCTTGCATATACGAAAGTAGGGCGGCAAGTTCAGTCTCTTTTTTGGCAAGTTCGGCTTCAAACTCAAAAGTGAGATTTGCCAGCAATTGTGCTTGTTCCATAGGATTGAAAATACCATAGGTGTTTTGAAATGCCAAAAGTGCGTTTTTGGCGGCAGAGAGTCTATTTTCTGCTTTTTGCAGTTCTGTTCTGGCAAACTCAAGCTGACCTTTTGCCATTTCATGCGAAAGTTTATTAACAAAAATTTCACTTTGCTTTAGTATCTCGCTTGCCATATTTTGCGCTTCGTCGGCTTCAAATGCTTCTACGTTTATCTTCAAAAGTCCGCTTATATCGTCATAAACCAATTTGACTCTATCTTGATAATATTCCAAAAAACTTTCTTGAGACATAAAATTATAAAATCTATATATAAAATCCAGCCACTCTTTGCTATACATGCGCCTGATATCAATCTTTTGCTCCAGCAGTTTTAGCATATCCAAAGAGTGGATATATTCTCTCAGATAAAGCGTATCCTCTTTGGAGTTCGTGTTTATGCCTACTATTGCCGCAAGTCCGGATGCGCTCGAGGGTGAATCGCTTGCCTGTTTGACGGAAATTATACTTTCACTTACATATCTGTCGGCAGCAAAAAAGAGATAGTAAAAAACAGAGAGCACAAAAGGGACAGCGACAATAATTACAAAATTTTTAGTCAAAAACCATGCGCCGACTCTTTTGTAATAGGCATCTATGAAAAATTTTCTCGGATTTTTGACAAGCTTTTTCAGTTTTCTCATTAAAAAAACTCGTGTGTTACTGTTGCATTGCTGGTGTTTTTATTTTTTGATACATCTTTATCCCCTCATTTACATTATCAAAAATATGCGCCTCTCCGGCATTAAAAACTATGATATGATCGCATAACGATCTTATTTCATTCATGTTGTGAGACACAATTATAACATTTGATTTACTTAACTTCTCTTGATAGATACTCAAACTCTTTTTTTTAAACGAAGCATCTCCTACCGCACCCGCTTCGTCTATAAGGTAATAATCAAAATCAAAAGCCATACTAAGCCCAAAAGAGACTCTCGCTCTCATACCGGAAGAGTAAGTTTTGACAGGTTGTTCAAAAAATTCGCCTATTTCGGCAAACTCTTCCACATATTTTATTCTTTCTATCATTCTATCGCCTGTAAAGCCATAAACTCTTGCTATGAATTTGATATTGTCTTTAGCACTCAAAGAACCTTGAAGACCGCCTGATAGTCCTACAGGCCAAGAGATTGTTTTATCCGTTACAACTCGTCCTCTATCTGGTATATCAGTACCACCCAATATGTTCATCAAAGTCGTTTTGCCAGCACCGTTTGGACCTATCAAGCCGATATTTGCATTTTCCGGAAACTCAAACGACAAATCTCTAAACACATAATGCCGCCCGTTCTCCAGCAGATAAGATTTAGTCAAATTTTCCAGTTTTATCACTGTTTTGCCGCCAATGAGAGCCGTCTTATTCTATATAAGGCGAGTGCGATAAAAAGCAGTATAAGCTCAAAAGTGAGCGGATAAGCAAGATTTATGCCCTCCACTAAAGGATAGTATGAAAAAAAGTTAGCTTTAAAAAGCTCTAACAGATGAAGTATGGGATTTAATTTTAGGTATTGGATGTATTGCGCAGGAACTATCCACAAAGGATACATGATGGCTGATAAGAAGTAAAGAGGCAGCAAAATTATACTCATAATTATTTTGATCGATGGAAAAATACTTGATGCGATACTTGCGATAACACCAAGTGAAAAACCAAAAACTATGATGAGAAAATACAGTGCTACTACGCCGAAAGGATTGGCGATACTCACATCAAATCCACCCCAAATCCACAAAACAAATAAAATGACGGCAAAAATGACGGTATATATAACACTCTCAAGTATTGTGCGCGTGATATATACGTCTATAGGCTTAACGGGCGAATAAGCAAATAGAGCTTTGTTGGCATCTATGCTCGACATCAAACCTGTAGCTATATGGCGGAAGAGAAAAAACGGTGCTATGCCTGCTAATAAAAAAAGTTCAAACGGTACTTGAGGCATCATCCTGGCGCGCAAAAAAGAGAATACAAGCAACATTACCACAAGATGTATGGCAGGTTCGGTAAAAGTCCAAAATACGCCAAGCCTGCGTCCTCCGAAACGCGTTTTAAGCTCCCGCAAAAATAGAGCGAAAATGACAGATATAAATTGTTTAAAAGGCGATATATAAACTACTTTTTGCTCCATTTATAATCCTAATTGATACTGAACTTTTATAAATTAAAAATCTATTTTTGTAAACAGTTTTATAGCATAATAAGCATTAAAAACATATAATTGTTTTTTTTAAAATGAAAAATTTATTAGGATACGAATTATTAAATGAATTATAAAGTTATAATAGTCGGACATCCGTGCTCGGCATATAAAGAAACTGAAGAGCTACTGCGAACGTGCGGCATGTTTTACCCAAACCAGTCTGTTCGCGAAGGTTTTACTCCGCAGCAGATAACACACACACTTTGTAAGGCTCATGGCGTATCGGGATATTATGAAGATATAGAGCAGATAAATATAAGTGCTGTTTGGCATAGTATGGTACTTGATTTGATGCTGGCAAATATAGATCAGTCGTTTTGGGGCTGGTCTGATCCGGATGCCATTTATCTATTGGATTTTTGGAAGTCTGTGGATCCGAATATAGCTTTTATACTTGTTTATGACAAGCCGGAATCCATCTTTGTACATCATGAGTCGTATTTGTCAAAACAAGATGACGTAAAGGATATGTTAAAAAGTTGGAGTGCATATAATTTTGAACTTTTAAGGTTTTATCAGGCAAACCAGGATCGTTGTCTTTTGGTGCATGCCAGACAAGTTCGTCTGTCGGCGGCAAGCTATATACAGCAATTAAAAGTTCGCATAAATCTGAAATTTCCCGACAAGATATTATGGAGAGGTACGGAAATATCATGCCAAACTCCAAAAAAACGGCAAAAAATAAAAAAAGAGATAAGCGAAAATATCACTTCAAAAGCGGTATCGTCTTATGTTGATAACACAAATGACAATCCTCTTTGGCAGTATATAGCCAAAGATTTGGTGCGAGGCAACAGACAAGCGCAAAATATTTATAGAGAACTTCAAGAGAATGCAAATCTGCCTCTAATCAATGAAGGAATCGGTGGCACAGCGGCCATTGATGCATGGCAGACGATGATAGAGCAATTTCGCAGACATGAAGCGCAAACAGAACAAATACAAAGTTTAACGGAGCAGTTAAACAGTGTCGAGCAAAATGCACAGGAGACAATCGTCTCTTTGGAAGAGAGGATAAATAAAGCCAAAGCCGAATATGAAGATGCTAAAAATTACATTGATATCTTAAAACAAGAGCAGAACAAGCAGTTAGCGAGCCTCAATGAGCAGAGTAAAAAAGTAAGCGATATAGAAAAGCAAAAAACCGAGCTTAGTCAAAGTCTTCAGCATGCAAAAAAATCAGCCGAAGAGAAATCCAAACAGTTGGAGCAGTTAAAAAAAGAGTTAGAGGCAAAATCACAAAATACTTCTAAAAATAGCGAGTTGGAACAAGAAAACGAACTGTTGCTCTCGCAGCTTCATCAAGTACAAGAAGAGCTTGAAAAATACTATCTTGAAAATCAAGAGTTAAAAAAAGATACCAAAGAGATAAAATCTCAGCTTTTTGGCGCAAAAGAGAGAGTAAAAAATACTTTAGAATATCGCATAGGCGGCTTGATGATAGAGCATTGGAAACAAAAAGGCAAACTTACGCTTTTATCTGCGGTTAAAAAAGCGCAAAAAGAGTGGAAAGACAGACCAAATACAGATTTGCCTCCGCTTGAGGATTATTTTGATGCGAATGAAGGCTACAAAATTCAAAAACATCTCTCGTATAGACTTGGCGTAACTTGGCTGAATCATAAAAATGTTTTAACTCTGCCAAATGCAATTTTAAAGGACGTGAGAGAGTTCAGAGAATACAGGGCAGGAAGTAAAAATTGAGCCTAAAACTTGGAAATGAGTATAGCAAACAAGGGCTGTATGAAAAAGCTTTAGAAGAGTATGAAAATATAGATAAAGATAGTCCTCTGTATAAACATGCTCTATTTAGTATGGAGTATATAAGAAGAAAGATTGGAAGAAGTAGTTTTAGCACGACAAATCAACTTAGCACAATGGATAAGGATATCGTAAGGCAGCAAGATCCATTTTATAGCGGTTTGACGATAACAAATCAAGCCAACAATGTTTCTATTGCTTTTGTGACAGACAATAACTTTGTTGTGCCGACAAGTGTTGCTATCGCCTCTTTGATAAACAATAGGCATGAAGATACACACTATACGATATACATTATAACTGATAGCGTGGATAATGAAAATAAAAAACGATTGTGCGCTTTTGAAAATCAAAATGTAAGCATAAAGATCATTGAGGCTACTTCCGATAGATTTGCATCATTACACAAACATGATCCAAAGGCTATTTGTGTTGCAAGTATAGCCGCGTTACTGAAATTTGAAATTCCAAATCTTATTGATTGCGAAGATAAAATATTATATTTAGACGGTGATATTTTAGTAAAAGGTGATTTGAAAAAATTGTACGATACGGATGTCAAAGGTTTTTATGCCGCTGTTGCACATGATACCGGAAAGTTGTATTTTCAACATGAATATAATACGCAAAAATACTATGCTTCATATTTTAATTCGGGCGTAATGTTATTAAATTTAAAACTTTTGAGAGACGGCAACGTATCAGAGAGGCTTATTCAAACAAAACAGAATATGAAGAGCATGAATCTGATGGATCAGAACGTTTTCAATGTAGTTTTTGGCAATAAGGCAAAAATAATTGATATCAAATATAACTTCTTGGTTTTAAATCTGAAAAGAGCTCAAAACAAATATACAATCAAGCAAATAAATGAACTTTTTAACTCTCAATATGAAAATTTAGACGACATAGAACGGCAAGCGATAATTACACACTTTTCATCAAAAGATAAACCATGGAAATATTTTGACGGATTGTATTCAAATGAATGGTATAAGTATTTTTTAAAGTCTCCCTTTAAAGATGTTGTTTTAAAAAGAGAGTGGAGGCAAGAGATGCCAAAACAACTAAAAATATCAATAATAATACCGGTATATAATGCGTCTAAATATCTTATCAGATGTCTTAATAGCGTAATACATCAAACCTTAAAAGAGATAGAGATTATTTGCATAGATGATGGCTCTACAGATAATAGTTTATCTATTTTAAAAGGATATTCCAGTAAAGATTGTCGATTTATTGTTTTGGCTCAAACAAACCAAAGACAAGGAGCAGCAAGAAATAGAGGATTGGATATTGCCAAAGCACCATATATAATGTTTGTTGATTCTGATGATTGGCTTGAATTTGATACCTTGGAAAACTTTTATGATTCTATGATAAACAATAATGTATACATAGTTATAGGCGATGCATCATGTGTTATAGAGAATAAAACATTATCCGATAGAGCCAATGTCCTACAAAGATACTATGATTCGGTGCAGAAACCAAATGGAATACATCAGTTTGACGGAAGCTTTGCAAAATACAGATCTGCTCCATGGTGCAAATTATTTAGAAAAGATATTATAGATAAATACCATCTCAGATTTCCTGAAAGATTGATACAAGAAGATGAAGCTTGGCATTGGTATTATTTTTCAGTGATAAAAGATATTTTTTATTTAAATAAGGTTTTTTACAATAGAGTCGTCAATATCGATTCTACTATGACTCAACGTGATTTAAACAATATAAATGTTCTTGATATGCTATATATTTTGGAACATATATATGATTATTTACAAAAAAATGGACTCTATGAAAAATATCATAAACAGTATGAAAAATACTTTGTAGCCCATAAAAATGCTATATTAAAAAGGTGTGGCACAGATCAAAATTTATATGAAAATGCCAACAATAAAATACAGGAACTCTCTAAAATAGTCAAAATTTCAGAACAAGGTTCAACTGTTTTTATATCTTTGGGTGAAAATGGGTTGGCTGATAACATATTTAAACGACATAATTTAAAGAGCTTTAGCACGCCATATTCTGATAGCAGAAGCAATATGGATTATGCCATATATCTTGAAAGCACAAGTTATAAAGATTTACTGGATACGGAAAAAATGAAGTATGACAGTGTTGGTAAAGTAAAAATAATTAGATCAACAAGTATCACTAAAGCCGATAACATATATAGTGAATCACCAGCTAAAGGTTTTGGAATTTATCGAGATATCATAAGTTCAACCAAAGATAAAGAGGCGTTAAAAACAGCAATTCAGACAATGTCTGAATTAAAAAATATAAATGAAAAAATAGTATTTTTCTACCATTATCGCGTTAATAACAATTTCAATCTCAAATCAATTTTCCAAAAAGCTGATGAATTTTTAAAATTTCATTCCAAGAAAAATAAGCCCTTCATGATAATATTTTCTCAAAAAATCATCTCCAATAAGTTTGACAGAAAAATAATATATAAAAAAATCACTCCAAACATTCATTTTTTTGAATTTCACACAAAACAAGCATGGAGTGGCGATAATCCAGATTTATTTTTGGCAAAAATAGATGATGATTTAATCAAAGAAATGATAGAAAATGTAAAAAATATAGTTAAATAAATTTACACCGTTTTTTAGTTTACAAACTAAAAGGAATATTTTTATGAAATTTACCATAGTTACCGTTATTTTTGACGTGGAGTATCCATTGTTACTATTGCAAACTCGCTCAATAGTTTTATATGCCGAGAAAAACGACATAGAAGAAATTATTTTTATACAAAATTACGATATAAATAATCAAAAGAATACAGTTTTTCTTGAAAAATCTATTAGTATCTTGCAGGCAAGTGGTTTTAGGGTTAAGATAATACATAGAAAAGAATTTCTTGCTGACAGTCAAGCAACAGGTTGGAAACTTCAACAATCTCTGGAATTTATGGCAAGTTCGATAGTGCATACTCCCTATTATCTCATATTGGACACAAAAAATCATTTTATAAGAAAGGTAAATTATAATCGTTTATTCATTGATAATAAGGCAATTAGTCATAAAACTGTGAAAAGCGGACTTATGCTTGAATGGTTGCAAAAATCAATGGCTGCATTAAATTTAAATATAGATGAAAATGAAAAATCAATGCCGACCACAACGCCATATCTTGTAAATACAAAGATAGCAATAGAGTTTATAAAATATATAGACGAACC